>JBCDBH010000222.1:0-9858 GCA_039184055.1 Acidobacteriota bacterium | reverse complement strand
GTGGCCAGGCGCACTTCACCGATAGTGAAGAGCGGCTACGCATCGTTGCCAAGCTGGCCACGTGCGCCCGTGCTCTCTTTCCGCTGCGGGATGTTGTTCAACAGATTCCAAATACAGCGCTCATAGAGCAAGTGTCGTTTATCGGGTAACGGCTCGGAGCGGCTGAGCAAGAGCATCATGGTGAGCAGAAGCGGCGTACGTGCAAGATCTTTGGCTTCGGCCGATCGATTCACGGCCTGATCGAAACTCTCGACGTCGCGTTCTACCGCGCGCGCGTCCTCACCGTGACAGCGACCGAAGAAACGCTTCGAAAGAAGCTCGATTTCGTCGTCGGCAAGAGGCTGGACGTCGAGCACATCGAAGTTGTCACCATCGCTAGGTCTGCCTTCGCCGTAGGGTCGACTGGTGACAACGACGCGGAGATCTGTGTGAGCCTTCATGAGGCCGAGCAAACGCTTGCGAAGCTCCTCTCCTAGATCCCCGACTTCGTCCCAACCATCGACCAACAGCACCGGAACGGTCGTGGGTGTCGTTCCGAGCCAGTCGCAAAGCAGAAAAGGCACACTCGAACCAAAACGCGAGCTCACTTCCTCGTCAAGAAAGGACTCGAGCGAACGCATCGCCTTGCCTGATCCTTGATCGATCGACCACACCCGGGCGAGCCTACGGAGCTCGAGCATGATCGGTAACGTTCGCTTGTCACTGAGAAGCTGCCGAAAGGTGTAACGCATCCACGTGGTCTTGCCACTACCGGCTCCACCTCGAATGACGAGCGGCCGCTCGCGAGCAAGCAGGTCGTCGACGGTGATCGGCGCACCGTGATCGGTCTCCCGATCAAGTCTTTCGTCGAGCCGTAACGGCACGTACATATAGTCCAGGGCAGCTTCTTCGAGCCGCGCATCACGCGTGCTGTGTACTGCACCGACATTGCCTAGATCCCAACGACTGTAGTCGGCACCGTAGGCATTGCGATAGGAACGCTCGAAAGCGGCGAGTTCGGTCGAATCGGTACCTTGCTCATCGTCTGAATCGGCGGCAAAACCCGACGGCAAGACGAGAGCCTTTCGGTACCCGTCTGGCTCAGCAGGATCGAGAAAGAAACCTCCCGAACGCACCTTACCCTCGACCCGTTTGAGGTCGGACCATTCAAAGTTGAATGCGACGAATCGGCGCGCCGGGCGGTCAAGGTGAAGCAAACGAAACGAAATCGGCTCGTCTTTGGGTAGCTGGTTCTGCGTGAGCGTCAGGCTGCCAGCCGAGAGAACATACGCCTGACCTTCATCGCGCCAACCCCAAATCGCCTCATCTCGCGCATGGTGATGCCCGTGCAGCACGAGGTGACAGCGTGCATCCGCAACAATGGCTTTGAGAGCCTCCGCACCGTCGAAACCAGCAAGGTCACTTTCCAGGCGACGATAGGTCTCACCATCGAGCTTGCCCGCCTCGACCTGCTCACGCCACCACGCTTTGTTGGCTTGAACCGTTCCGGCGGGGTTGTGATGAACAGCGAGAATCTTGATCCGATTGTCGACCGTGCGCCAAGCATTCATGATCGTCTGCGCTTGAAAATCGCTGACAAAACCACGGTGATCTTCCGATCGGTGTGACTCCAGCTCACAACTATTCGCCGCCACAACAGAGAGCTGCAGATCACGAAAGTCGTGTAGATAGGCTCCCCGATCAAGCGGTCGAGCCACCAAGTCCAGATCGTCAACGTCATAGAAACGCTTGACGAAATCGTCGTAGAAAACGAGCTTGACCTCGTCCATTCGTCGCCGCAGCACGTAATCGTCGAACTCCTGAATTTCCTGATCTGCTTCGACCTGCTTGCACTTCGGCCACGAAACATCGTGGTTGCCCGGTACGAAAACAAAGCGCCTCCGCTCCACCCCGAGCTGTTGCGCCAGAACACCCAAGAACGACTCAGCCTGCCGAAACTCCTTCGGCTTGGCCTGCTCGGCGAAATCACCGGTGACGATGACGACGTCGATCTGACCCTCGAGATCGAGGTTTTTCTGTTCGAGCTGGAGGTTGTGCCGAAAATCCTCGGCGAGTCGATCGAGCGCCGCGCCGGTGAAGTCGGCGAAGCGGCTGTGCTGGCCAAAGTGTAGGTCGGAGAGATGAAGGATCAACATGTTCGTACCCGCCAGAAAGATATTGTGACTCTGGCCCCTCGGCTACCAAAACGACTCAAGCTGGACTTGCCAAAGGCGCCTCATCGGGTGGTGTGTAGCGTGTCACTTTGATTTTGTCGGCAAACTTACGTGCCTGGGATCTTGTCGGCAAACTTACGTGCCCGGGCGATGTCGTAGGCTGCCTGCATACGGACCCACACATCGGGCCGACCACCAAAGGCCTTGGCGAGCCGGATCGCCATCTCTGGCGAGACCGCCGAATGACCATTGATGAGCCGCGAAAGGGTCGTGCGGCTCACTCCGAGCACTTCGGCACCTTTCTTCACAGAAAGGCCAAGCGGCTTGAGACAGTCATCTCGTAGGGAGAAGCCGGGGTGTGGAGGGTTCTTCATCAAGGACCATGATAATCCACAGCTTGGGTACCTGGCGGTTGTTCCGTGTAGGTGATCATGATGGACGGGTCACGCAACGACGCAACGACCACAACTGAAGGAGGCTCTCATGTGGTTTCAGTGGATCTTCGATGTAATCAGCCTGTTCGCCAATGATGAAGTAGCGACGCGCACGTTCCCGTATGTCGATCCTCATGGCTGACTCATCAGCACGAAAGATCGGGTACAACGCCGAGCGCAGCTGAACGACAAGGAAGTGCCCAGCATGAACAGAGCGGTACACAATGACGCAACAACCAAGGAGGATGCCTTATGTGGCTTCAGTGGATCTTCGATCTGATCGGCTTCTTGACCGACGACGAAACAGCGACGCGGACGTTTCCCTACGTCGATCCAAACGGCTAATGGCTCGACAGCACTTCGGAGCGGCGAGATCGCCTAGGTGGGCTCGGTAAGCAAGACAGCCCGACAACAGATCCCACTTGGCATGATGAGGGTGGTCACGTAATGACACGGCGACCGGACCGAGGAGGCCCTCATGTGGTTCCTGTGGATCTTTGATCTGATCGGCCTTTTGACTGAAGACCAGACAGCGACGCGTTCATTCCCTGCTGTCGATCCAAACGGCTAGGTTCTGAGAACGAACAAAGGGTCTGGTCATCCAGACCCTTTGTTCGTTAAAATCGGCGCATAAACACAAGGATTTCAATGAAATCAAGTCCGGCGCGCCACTTTCTTCCTTTTCTTGAATCCTCGATCAAGCACTCCGCCGATGATTTTCTCGCCTACGTCGAAGGTCTAATCTACGAGAAGCCGCAGGATGCAGCGGATGCAGCCGAAGCGATCCCTTTGCTGGGTCTCTTCTTCGATGACGCGGACAGGCGAGCAGATGCACTGGGTATTGCAGCCTCGGCGTTGATCGTCGGTCATCGACTTCCACGAGCCTGGACGATCCTCGACGAAGCGGAAGAGCTTGCGTCGACCGCCGGAACCAAAGCCCTTCTGAAATCACGACGCGCCCATTACTTCACGGCAAAGCAAGATTGGAACGGTGTACGGGACACGGTGCACATGGGACTCGAGCTACTCGAGAACGCGCCCGACACACCTGAAAACGAAGCGATTCGATGTCGACTGAAGGCCCAGTCCGCATACGTTCTTCTCTTTGCGGACAACGAACCCATACGCTCAGCTAAGCGGTCGCTTTCAGTAGCCCGAAATCCAGCGGCGTCAGAACAGACGCGCAAAGCCGCGCTCGCCAATCTCGCTTCCGCCTTGATCGCGCTCGAACCCAGGGTGGCGCTCAGCTTTCTCGATCTGGTGTATAGCTGGCGACCCAAGCCCAAGGCGGGTTTTGCCGACTATGTGCTGGCGTGGATCGATGGCCACCTTCGCGCTCTCGCGTCACGCTCGTTGTCGAGCAGTGTGGGCAAGGAGACTCGGCGTATGGCGCGCCGTCGGATGATGTGGGCGGCGAACGGTTTGTTCGAGATGGGTAAGACCACCGATGCGCTGATGGCGCTGGTCGATTTGCTCACGCTCGGCTTTCAGGGCCGCTCGGCTACTGGTGACGCGGTGGGCCTGGCCGAGAGAATCCTCACCTCGATTCACGATGATCCAGACGTTGCCGACGAGGTGCAACGACAGGCCGTGCATTATCTGGAATCACGGAGCTTTGCTCGCGCCAATCGGCTGCGGACGGCGGTTACGGCTCACGTGCCGCGCGCACTCTTTCCTCGACCTCTCCACCTCTGATCGTTCGTTGATCAGAAACGAAAAGGGCGCCCAGAGGGCGCCGTTTTCTTTCCCACTCTCAGGCTCTCACCTCACTCCGGCTGCCAATCCGGAATCCGGCCTGGTGTCCAGGAGGCTCCAGCGGCTTCGAGCGCGGCTTCGATGGCTTCGATTTCGCTCGCGGCGGCTTTGAGGCTGTCGAGGACGGGGCCGAATTCTTCGGCGGCGATGCGGTAGTGGTCTTGGTGGGTGCTGGTGGCGTAGCTGATGGTGGTCCAGTGTCCGAAGACGACGGTACCGATCCGGTTGAGGATGGAGGGCGATGTGGGCGCCTGACGACGGCCTTTGGTGAAGTCACCGCGCAGGCTGGTGCTGATCTCACGCATGGTGGCTTGGACGTCACGCAGACGGGTGCCGAGAGCCGGGTCGGCTTCGGGGGTTTGGTCGATGGCGGCTTTGAGGTACGGGATCCGACCTTCGAGCTCGCCGAGGGCGCTGTTGGCGCCAACGACGGCACGCTGGAGACGCGCGGTCTTTTTCTGGAAGGCGAGGTTGGCTTCGCGGTCGATCTCTCCGAGGGTGGGGTTACCCAAGGGCGTCGCGGTGAAGGGCTCGGGACCGGCCAGCTGGGTGATCTCGCCGTCGACGCGTTTGGCGATCTCGACGGTGTAGTCACCCGGCGCGGCAAGCGGGCCGATCGGTGCTGACACCCACGGGATGGACAGATCGGGAGTGCTCAGCGAGACCGGGCTGGGGCTGGGATAACGCATGTCCCAGGTGACACGGTGGATGCCTTCGCGGGTCGGGCCGCTGAGTCGACGCACGATGTTGCCGTCGCTGTCGCGGATGGTGAGGAAGACGGACGGTTTTTCCTGGGCGTCTTCTTCACGCAGCTGGTCCCAGGTGGGATACGGCGGCGTCTCTTCGGCTTCCCAGGCTTCTTTTTCGGCCTTTTCGCGCTGGTCTTTTTGGGTTTCCAGGGTGTCGCGAAGGTAGAAGGTGAAGGTGGCACCGAGCGGTGGGTTGGGCGCGGTGTAGAAGTCTTCACCGAAGAAGGCTTTGTTACGGATGCCGTAGGGGTAGCGCTCGAGGTAGAAGCGCACCGGCTTCATCGGGAAGATGATGGCTTCGTTGTCGTTGAGCGCGGCTTCGTCGAGATGACGGAGCGCGGAGTAGTCGTCGAGGATGTAGAAGCCACGACCGAAGGTGCCGAGCACGAGGTCGTCTTCACGCTCTTGGATTTCGAGGTCGCGCACCGAGATGGTGGGCACGCCGGCGGCCAATTTCATCCAGGAGTCACCGCCGTCGAGCGAGGTGTAGGCGCTGAATTCGGTACCGACGAAGAGCAGGTCGGGATCGAGGTGATCTTCGCTGATGTCGTAGACGCTGCCACGCTCGGGGAGGTCGGAGGCGATCGAGGTCCAGGTGACGCCGCGATCGGTGCTCTTCACCAGGTAGGGCGTGAAGTCGCCCATTTTGTGGTGGTTGAAGGCGACGTAGACGGTGTCGGCGTCGTGACGCGAGGCGACGACGCGGTTGACGTAGACGCGCTCGGGCAGGTTGCCGGCGTCACCACCGAGCGAGATGTCCTCGCTCTTGACGGCGCGCCAATTCTCACCGCCGTCTTCGGTGATCTGCACCAGACCGTCGTCGCTGCCGGCGTAGATCAGGCCTTCGACGAAGGGCGATTCGGACATGGTGACGAGGTTGCCGTATTGCGAGGTCGAGCGGTTTTTGGCGACCGCGTCGACCGGCCATACCTTGCCCATCACTTCGAGCTGGTTGCGATCGATCTGCCGGGTGAGATCCTCGGAAACCCGCTGCCAGGTGTTGCCGCGATCGTCGCTACGGAAGACGACGTTGGCGGCGAAGTAGATGCGCTCTTTGTCATGCGGGCTGACGAAAAGCGGCGCGTCCCAATTCCAACGCAGCGCCTCACCGGGGAGATCACCGGGCTTGATGTCGAGGACGTCACCGGTCTTGTGGTCGTAGCGGATCAGACCGCCGTATTGCCACTGCGAGTAGACGATGTCGGGATTGCCCGGCTCGGTGCGGGTCTGGAAACCGTCACCGAACACGGTGACGTACCAGTCCTGGCTCATGATGCCGTTTTGGTTGAAGGTCTGCGACGGACCGCCGAGGGTGGCGTTGTCCTGGGTGCCACCGTAGACGTGGTAGAAGGGCTCGCGATCGTCGAGACCGAGACGGTAGAACTGGGTGACCGGGAGATTGGTCATGTATTTCCAGGTCTTGCCACGATCCCAGGTCTCGTAGACGCCACCGTCGTTGCCGTTCAGGATGTGATCGGGATCGTCGGGATCGATCCACAGGGCATGACTGTCGACGTGCTTGTGTAGCTCACCGGCGGAGCGCCAGCTCTTGCCACCGTCTTCGCTCACCTGCCAGAAGGTATCCATCGAGTAGATGCGGTCGGCGTTGTGCGGATCGACGAAGATCTCTTGGTAGTACTGCGGGCTGCCGCTGAAGTAGCCGTTCTGCTTGTGCCACGACTCACCGCGATCGGTGGAGCGGAAGAAACCGCCCTTGTCACCTTCGGCTTCGACCATGGCGTAGACGGTGTCCGGGCGCGTCGGGGCGACGGCGATCCCGATCCGGCCACGATCGCCACCCGGCAGACCTTTGTTGATCTCACGCCAGTTCGCGCCACCGTCGGTGGTCTTGTGGATCCCGGCTTCGGGGCCACCGTTGATCAGCGTCCAGACATGACGCCGACGCTGGTAGGCGGCGGCGTAGACGGTGTCGGGATCACGCGGATCGAAGGCGATGTCGCTGATGCCGGTGTCGTCGCTGATGAAGAGCACCTGCTCCCAGTTCTCACCGCCGTCGATGGTCTTGTAGAGACCACGATCGCCACCCGACTTCCACAAGGGGCCCTGCGCGGCGACCCAGACGACGTTCGAATCACGCGGGTCGACGAGGATTTTGCCGATGTGCTCGCTCTCGCCGAGGCCGACGTTTTCCCAGCTCGCGCCACCGTCTCGCGACCGATAGACACCGTCGCCGTAGGCGACGCTACGTTGCGAGTTGTTCTCACCGGAACCGACCCAGATCACCGAGCGGTTGCTGGGGTCGACCGTGACACAGCCGATCGAGTAGCTGCTCTGACTGTCGAAGATGGGCTTGACGGTGGTGCCGGCGTTGGTGGTTTTCCACACGCCACCCGAGGCCACCGCGATGTACCAGGTGTGTTTGTGCTCCGGATCGACCGCGATGTCGATGATCCGGCCCGAGGTCAGGGCGGGACCGATACCACGGTAGGTCAGCCCGGACAGGATCCCGGCGTTGAGCTTGCTTTCGTCTTCGGTCGGCTTGGTGTCGGCGGCTTGATCGTCGGCGCCCCACGCCACGGCGGGCAGTAGCAGGGCGAGGACGAGCAGCGCCACGAGATAGGCGTGTCGCAAGGTTCGATCTCCTGGTTACGTCGCGTTCTTAGACCCCAATGCCATGGGGCTCGAGTCGGATACGTGATGCCATCTTCGATCTTAACCCGGAACGCTCGTCGCCCGTCCGTACGACCCGAATCGGCTTGACACCTACGTCAGCTTGACACCTACGCTTCCTTAACGATATCTTCACATTTTACACGTGTGGGTGAGCTGCGTCCGAACATAGGCTGAACGCCGTACCTACGCCGCAGTACGTCCGACGCACCCGAACGCACCATCCGGCCACGACGCGCATCCGACCGCTTCCCCAGCGGTCATCGAGATACAACGAGGATCGACAACGATGACCCGGACCCTCCACTATCCGCTGCCCGCGGAGATGACACCCGAGCAGGTGTTGCACGTCGTGGGTGAGCATCTGTCTCTGGCGAAACCCACGGTCGCGACGGAGACGTGGATGTATTACGACACCTTCGATTGGCGTCTCCACAATACCGACGGCATCCTGCTGACGCGACCCGGACGGCGACGCGACACCACCGAGCTCCTGTGGCTCACCAATGGCGAGGTCAGTCGACGCATCCGTCTCGATGGCACCATGCCGGCCTTTGCTCGTGATCTGCCGGCGAGCGCGTTTCGCGACGCGCTGCTCAGCATCACCGACGTGCGTTGTCTGGTGCCGGTGATTCGGGTCGAACGGCGTATTCACACCGCCGCGATGCTCAACAAAGACGCCAAGACCACCGCGCGTTTGAGCATCGTCGAGCGCTATGCCGACGAGCCGACCCGACGCACCGACCGTCATACCCTGACCCCGGTCGTCGAGGTGGAACCGCTCCGCGGGTACGATGCCGAGGCCAAGAAGCTCGAGAAGACGCTCGCCAAGCGACTCGATCTCGAGCCCGGCGAGGACGGCCAGCTCAGCGAGGCCTTGGCCGCGTGTGGTCGACGCTCCGGCGATTACACCTCGAAGGTCGTCGTCGATCTCACCCCCGACGAACCGGCCGAGCAGGCCAGTCGCGCCATCCATCGCGCCCTGCTCACCCAATTGCTCCGAAACGAGCCCGGCGTCCGTGACGATCTCGATCCCGAGTTCCTACACGACTTCCGCGTCGCCACCCGGCGTACCCGCTCGGCGTTGAGCCAGATCAAAGGGGTGTATCCGGTCGCGGTCACCAACCGCTTCAAAGACGAATTCCGCTGGCTGCAGCAGCTCACCAACCGGGCGCGTGATCTCGATGTGTTGCGTGAAGATCTACGTCGTGATCTCGAGCTGCTGCCCGCAGGCGACGCCGCCGAGCTCTTGACGCTCGACACCTTTCTCGCCGAAGAACGCCAGAAGGAGCAAACGGTGATTCTCGACGGTCTCGACAGTGCGCGCTGGCGTGATCTGGTGCACGATTGGCGGCTCTTTCTCGACAGCGAGACCGGCGAGCCACCCCCCGACGCCCCGCACGCCGGTCGACCGATGGCCGAGGTCGCCGCCGAGCGGCTGAAGAAGCTCGGAGCACGGGTACGCAAAGACGCCTTGGCGATCCAACCGGACAGCCCGCCCGAGGTGCTCCACGCGCTGCGTATCGACGGCAAGAAGCTGCGCTACCTGCTCGAGTTCTTCCGGACGCTGCTGAGCAAGGACGCGACCCGTCTGGTCAAACGCATGAAGACCGTGCAAGACGCTCTCGGTGATTGGCACGACGCCGAACAACAGCAAATCGCCCTACGCCACGCCGCCGATTCGATGGCGCAACGTGGCGACATTCCGGTCGGCACCCTGCTCGCCCTCGGTCGTCTCCTGGCTCGTCTCGACGAGCGCTGGGCCGCCGAGCGCAAACGGGTCGACGACGTGATCGGCACATTGGTCGACGCCATCGACGACGACCGCATCGCCAAGCTCGTGCGGAGGTAAGCCATGCAGATCGTAGCCGTCACCAGCATGAAGGGAGGCGTCGGCAAAACGGCCGCCGCGGTCAATCTCGCCTACGTCGCCGCCGACGAGGGCGCACGCACGCTGCTGTGGGATCTCGATCCGCAGGGCGCGTCGGCGTTTTATTACCGCATCCGGCCCCGGGTGCGTCGGGGGGCCAAGAAACTGCTCTACGGCAAGAGCGAGCTCGACGCCCACATCCGCGCCACCGACTACATCGGGCTCGATCTGATCCCGGCCGATCTGTCGTACCGCAAGCTCGATCT
>JBCDBH010000221.1:0-9874 GCA_039184055.1 Acidobacteriota bacterium | reverse complement strand
TAGTGTAGGTGGCCGGATTGGAGCGCGGGGTCCGACCGATCGGGGTTTGGTCGATCGCGATGACTTTGTCGAGATGCTCGAGACCGTCGATACCGTCGTGGGCGCCCGGTTTGTCCATGGCGCGGTAGAAGTGACGCGCCAACGCTTTGTGCAGGATGTCGGTGACCAGGCTGCTCTTGCCCGATCCGGAGACGCCGGTGACGACGGTGAACAAGCCGATCGGGAAGGGCACGTCGATGTTGGTGAGGTTGTTGTGACGTGCGCCACGCACCACGAGACGACGGTCACTGGCCGGGCGGCGTTCGACGGGCACGGGGACTTCGAGCGCACCGGAAAGGTATTTGCCGGTCAGCGAGTGTTCCAATCGTTCGAGGGTGTCGGGGCTGCCTTCGGCGACCAGCTCGCCACCGTGGATCCCGGCGCCGGGGCCGAGGTCGAGCACCCAGTCGGCGGCGCGAATGGTGTCTTCGTCGTGCTCGACGACGAGCACTGAATTGCCCAGGTCGCGCATTTCCCGCAGGGTTTCGATGAGCCGTGCGTTGTCGCGCTGGTGTAGACCGATCGACGGCTCGTCGAGCACGTAGAGCACGCCCATCAATTTGCTGCCGATCTGGGTGGCGAGACGGATACGCTGGCTTTCGCCACCCGAGAGGGTGCCCGAGGCGCGGTCGAGAGTCAGGTAGCCGACGCCGACATCGTCGAGAAAGCGCAGCCGGTCACGAATCTCCTGGAGTACTTTGGCGACGATGAATTGCTCACGCTCGGACAGAGTGAGGGCGTCCATCGTCAGGCGGAGCTCGCTCACCGGTAGGGCGCCGAGCTGGTCGATCGCCCAATCGCCGATCCGCACCGCCAGGGCCTCTTCGCGCAGCCGCCGGCCGTTGCAATCCGGACACACCGTGACCGACATGTATTTCTCGATCTCGGCCCGCACGGCGGTCGAGTCGGTTTCTTTGTGACGACGCTCGAGACGTGGAATGAGCCCTTCGTAGGGCGCTTGACGTTCGACTTTGAGCTTCTTGCCGCCGAAGGCGTATTTGATCTCTTTGTCGCCCGTGCCGTAGAGGAGCATCTGGCGCACTTCTTCAGGTAGCTTTTGCCACGGCGTGTCGAGGCTGAAACCGAGCTGTTCGCCGATCGACTCGAGCATCCGCATCTGAAACGAGCTGCTGCCGCCTTTCCACGGACCGATGGCGCCGGCTTCGATCGACCGCTCGGGATCGACGATCACTTTGTCGAGGTCGATACGCATCAGGGTGCCGAGACCGGAGCAGGTCGTGCACGCGCCGTAGGGGCTGTTGAACGAGAAGAGCCGTGGGGTGATCTCGGTGAGGCTGATGCCACATTCGGCGCAGGCGTAATTCTCCGACAGGGTCTCTTCGCGCATGCCCTCGGGGGCGAGCAGAATGAGGCCCTTGCCGACTTTGAGCGCGGTCTCGATCGACGCGGTGAGCCGCTTTTCGATGTCGGGCTTGACCACCAGACGATCGATGACGATGTCGATGGTGTGCTTCTTTTTCTTGTCGAGGCTCGGTGGCTCACCGGTGAGATCGACTACCTCACCGTCGATCCGCGCCCGTACGAAGCCTTCGCGTTGCATTTGCCCGAGCTGCTTTTTGTACTCGCCTTTCTTGCCCCGCACAAAGGGCGCGTAGAGCACCAGCCGGGTTTTCTCGGGCAGCGAGAGCACGCGATCGACCATTTGCTGCACGGTCTGCGGTCGGATTTCCTCGCCGCATCCGTGGCAATACGGGATTCCGATCGAGGCGTAGAGAAGACGCAGATAGTCGTGGATCTCGGTCACCGTGCCGACGGTCGAGCGCGGGTTCTTCGACACTGTCTTCTGCTCGATCGAAATGGCCGGCGACAGACCTTCGATGGCGTCGACATCGGGTTTTTCCATCTGCTGGAGGAATTGCCGCGCGTACGTCGACAGGGATTCGACATAGCGTCGCTGCCCTTCGGCGAAGAGGGTGTCGAAGGCGAGAGACGACTTACCCGATCCCGACACACCGGTGATCACCACCAGCTGGTTGCGTGGGATGGATAGGTCGAGGTTCTTGAGGTTGTGCTCGCGGGCGCCGCGTACGGTGATGTTCTTCATGGAATTCGCTAGCTTATGTCAACGGTCTCGCCAATGGACGGGGTGGAGAGATGCCGACCAGAATGAGCAACGATGTTGTCGAACGGGCTATTCCCGGTCGCGGCCAGCTAGCCTAAGCCTGTGGCCGGTCTTCGTCGACGTCTAGGTCGAGGTTGTTGGCCCGCGCATACTCACGCAAGCACTCCGGACACATGCCGTGACTGAATTGAGCTTCGGAGTGCTCGCGGATATAGATTTCGACATCGCTCCAATAGCCTTCGTCGTCGCGAATCTTTTTGCACTGCGAGCAGATCGGCAGCAGGCCGCGCAAGACTTTGAGCTGCGAGAGCTTCTCCTCGACCTGGTCGGCCAGACCACGGTTGAGACGCGCCAGCTCGAGATGCGGCTGGATGCGCGCCAAGAGCTCGGAGCGGCTGATCGGTTTGGTCAAATAGTCGTTGGCGCCCAGGCTCAGCCCGTCGACGATGTCACCCGGCTGGTCGCGGGCCGACAAGAAGATGACCGGCAAGGTCTGCATGCCTTGGACCAGCCGTAAACGTCGGCACACCTCGTAACCCGACAAGCCCGGCATCATGACGTCGAGCAGCACCAGGTCGAAGAAGCGCTCGTCGAGCAAGCGGAGAGCGTCTTCGCCTCCCGAAGCGACCGTGACCTGATGCCCCGCTGAAGCGATATGACCTTGGAGCACGTGACGGTTGACCGGCTCGTCGTCGACCACCAGGATCCGCGCCGCGTTCGGCAACGGTCGTTTCGGCGTCGTCGGCTCGGGTTCGACGATCGCTGTGGGGCGACGGGGTTTGGGTTGGATGATGGCTGGAACGGTGTCGGCGGTGGCGATCGGCAGGGTAAAGAAAAAGCTCGAGCCGCGGCCGACCTCGGAATCGACGCCGATCGTGCCACCGTGTAGCTCGACCAGCCGCCGGGTCACGGCGAGGCCGAGACCGGTGCCACCGTGCTCGCGCTCGATCGACGCATCGCCCTGTTCGAAAGCTTGAAAGATCGTTTCCTGTTGGTTCTCGGGAATGCCGATTCCAGAATCGCGAACCGCGATATGCAGCATGTTTCCGTCGATTTCTTCGGCGTGCACGCTGACCCGGCCGCGCACGGTGAACTTCACCGCGTTGCCCACCAGGTTGTGGAGAATCTGCTGCAAGCGATTCTCGTCGGCATCGACCGCTGGAAGGCTCTCAGGGACCGCGTTGACCAGGCGAATTTTCTTCGAGCCGATCAAAGGCGTCGACAGGGTGAGCACGACGTCGACCAAGGGGGCGAGATCGACCGCGCGATGCACCAGCTCGAGGTTGTTGTGGCGGAGCTTCGAGAAATCGAGAATGTCGTTGACCAGGTGGCTGAGCCGTTGACTGCTGGCGACGATCATTTCGAGACTGGCGCGCGCCGGATCGGGAAGGGCACCGGTATGACCGTCGAGCATCGATTCGGCGAGCCCGGCGATGCCGAAGAGCGGGGTGCGGAGCTCGTGTGACGTATTGGCGAGAAATTCGTCTTTGAGCTCGTCGACGGCGCGCAGGCGTTCGTTGAGCGCCCGGGTGCGACGCACGCGATGACGAAGACGACGCGTGTAGAGCAAACCGCCGACGATCACGGTGAGCACCATCAACGTCCGGGCCCACCACGTCTGGTGCCAGGGTGGCAGGACGCGGAACTCGAAGACGCTCGTTCCCAACGGGCGTTCACCGTTCCGAGCTTCGACCTCGAAGCGATAACTCCGACCGGCTAGGTTGGTGTATTCCTTGATCGTCTCGCGGGTCCACGGTGTCCAGGCGTCGTCGAGACCGACCAGACGATAGCGATAGTTGTGCTGATCTTCGGAATGGAAATACGGCACCGCGGTTTCGAAACGGTAGGCGCCGGTGGCGTGCTCCAGAATCGGTGTCGTGGCGTCTGCCTCACGTGGCGCGGCCGGGGGAAGAAACCGGATGATCGGGTCTTGGCGATCGGTCGAGATCCAGCGGGTGTCGAAACGCGCCGGCCCGATGGTGGTCGACAGCCAATAGACCGGTTCGGTGGTGTCCGGATGCGAGTCGAACGTGAGCTGGACCGGGAGGGTGACGCCACGACCGTCGAAGGCGTAGATCCCGTCTGGTCCACGTGACAGACCGCGCCCCCGATCACGCGTGAAGACCCATAGGTCGCCGTCCACCAGCCGTTTGATTTCTACCCGGTCGCTTCCGGCATTGGGCAGCAGCGTGGCGAGTGGCAGACGGGGGTCGCGGACCAGGGTTTGCTCGTCGTCGTCGTACCGCCACACATCGCCACCGTTGACGAAGGTCAGATCGTCGTCGATCCGCAGGGAGCGCGGCCAGCCCGCGATGAGGGGCAAGGCTTGCACGCGGGGCAGCGCGTCCAGACCGTCTTCGAAATCCAGGCGATAGAGCGTGCGACTGCCGAGGGTGATCAGCCAGTAAATACCGGGTCCGTCCGGGACGACGTCGAAGACGATCTCGTTCACCAGCCTGTCGAGACGTGTTTGACGCCAGCCGTCCCCTTCGGGGAACCAGATTTCGAGATAGTCGTCGTTGGTGGCGACCGCCACGCGATCATCGGGGTTCCAGACGATCGTCCGCGCCGGATCACCGATGCGGCGGGCGGTGGTGGAGTCGTTCGGGCCAATCTGGAGAGTGAAGATCCCATCTTGATTCGCCGCCAGGATGCCGAGCGGGGTGTCCGCCCAATGATTGACCGACGAGACGAGACCATCGATCGGCGTGAAGCGAGGCGGTCGCGGCCCCTCGCGTGGCTCGAGCACATAGCCGCCGTCGTTCGAGCCGAGCAAGGTGCGGTCACCCACGGTGGTCAGGCTGAGCAGTGACTGCGGGTGGGTCGGGGCATGGAAGAAGGTCAGAGGGGAGCTTTCGAGACGAAAAATACCCGCCCCGGAGCCGACCCACAACGAGCCCCGCTCGTCCTCGACGACGCCGAAGAGCTGATCGCTGGGTAGACCGTGCTCGGTGGTGAGATGACGGGTCACCTCGCCATCGGCGGTGGTGGTCACCAAGCCCGCACCACGTGAGGCGATCGCCCAGGTACCGTCGCTGAGCCGGGTCAGACCGGCGATCGGTCTGCCCCCGATCAACGTTTCGGCTTGCTCGGAAAAGGTTTCGACCAAGGCGCCGCGCCAGCGAAAGAGCCGGCCGCCACGGGTCGCGGTCAGCCAACCGCCGTCGATCTGGAGGAGTCTTCGTACCGTGCTCTCGTCGTCACGGCGAGCCAGCGTGCTCGGATCGACCTCGGGACCGGTTGCCGTCCACCGCACCGGGCCCCGTTGGTGTACATAGACGTGGATCGCGTCGTCGTGCACGCCGAGGGCGTCGAAGGACTGATCAGCGGTGGCGCGCCAGACACGCGCCTGGCCGTCGTACCAGCGAATCAGTTGACCGGTGTAGAGAAAGTAGACGCCGTCCCGGGTGATTTCGACGCCCCGGATCAACTCGGTCGGGCGATCGGCTTCCGGCAGCTGGTCACGGAGGGATACCAGAACGAGATCTTGACCGCTCGGATCGAGATAGCCCAAATCGCCATCCGATCCCACCCAGACACGGCCGTCGAGATCGGTGGCGAACCGCCGCGCGGTCGCCGCCGCGGATCGTCGCCAGCGCGCCCCGTCGTATTCGAGGACCGAGCGGTTGGCGGCGAAGTACAAGAGGCCGTTGCGACCCGCGATGCCACCGATGACCTGAGGACCGTCGCCAATCTCGGCGGCGGGAAAATGGCGAACGAAGGGAATCCCATCGGCTGGTGGGGGCAGCCTTGCACCAAGAGGAAGAGAAAGTCCGATCAGGAGAAGACCGAACAGGCATCGAAGGACCATCGCGCCTCATCATAAACGAGCGTTACGAAAATCGCGCTTGCGATTTTCGTAACGCTTGAGGCCGTCGATTCAGAAATCGACGTAGTCGTTCGGAAACGACCTTAAGAGCGTCGATTCAGAAATCGACGTAGTCGACTCAGAAGTCGACCTTATGATCGTCGATTCTGATTGACTCGAGACCGTCGTTTCGGAAAACGACGTAGTCGATCGGAATCGACGTAGTCATTTAGAAATCAACCCTGAGACCGTCGATTCTGAGCGACTGCGTCGCTCAGAAGTCGACGTAACCATCCCGGGCTCGGATGCTGGTGCCCGAGCGGTCGACGTCGACATCGACGTCGCGCCACCGACCGTCGTCGCGGTCGTTGGTCGGGTAGTAGCCGAGCACGTATTGCTCACGCAGCTCGCGGAGGAGGTCGCGAAACGCTGGCTCGATCTCGTCGATGCCGTTCAGATCGTTGATCCGACCACCGCTTTCCTCGACCGCGCGGGTGAGTTTTTCGAGCTGGGCGCGATTGCCCTCGAAATTCCGCCACGCGGTGGAGAAGTCGGCGCTACCGTCACCCAATCGCAGCCAATAGATCAACGCCTGGGATCGCCGCGCGGTCCACACCACGTCGGCCATGTCGAGGACGCTGTGCAGATCGGCGCCGTCGGTGAAGAGCACCACGACGCGGCGCCCTTGACGACGTTCGAGCCGTTTGAGCGCCAGGTAAAGGTGATCGTTGATCGACGTATTGCCGCCCGGCTCGACACCCTCGAGCGGATCGAGCAAAGCTTCGGCATTGTTGGTGAAGCTGGTCGATTTGAGGATGTGATCCGAAAAGAGCACCAGAGAGGCTTCGTCGAGGTCCTTCATGCCACGCACGAAGACCTCGGCGCCACGGAGGGCGGAACGGAAACGCTCACCCTTCATGCTCTCGCTGGCGTCGATCAGGAAGACCGCGGTGAGTGGCAAATCGCCACGCGCGAAGGTGACGATGTTCTGGCGTTTGCCATCGTCGACGACGTCGAAATCACCTTGGACGAGATCGAGCACCCGCTCACCGTTCGAGCGCATCACCGTGACGTAGAGCTGCTGCAGCGCGACGTCGACTTCCTCGTTGATTTTGATCGCCGGGGTTTTGATGGTCGATCGATCGGTGACACCCGAAGCCCCCGTAGCGACGACCTCGAAGGTGTGGCCCTGGTTGTTCTGGCCGACGTCGACCTGCCAGCGATATGGCGGCGTGTCGAGGCTACCGAAGCTCCGACCGTCAACGAAGAGCTCGACCTCGACGGCTTCCGGTGCCTGGACGTCGGCTTCGACGGTGATTTGGCCGAAGACGGCTTCGAGCCCGGTCGGCTCGACCAGCAGCACCGATAGATCCTCGGCGTAGAGCGGATCAGGGAAGAGCGACAGGGTGGCGAGCAGGAGAAGCAGGTTCATCGCACACCTCCTTGGGCGAGCTGGGCGACCAGGGCGCGACGGCTCTCGGCGCCCGCGGCGAGCTCTTGTCGATCGATCGTCAGGGCACGCAGAGGCAGTTGGTTGTAGCGCCCACGTGGCGGCGTGCCGCCACCGGCGATCTTCGCGGCTTGCTCGAGGGTCTGCGACGCCTTCCAGGTATCGCGGTTGCGATCCTGGAGGTGCGCCAGCTGGATGTAGAGCTTCTGCACGTCGGGGGCGCGCTCGACCGTGCTCTCCAGCACCTCGATGGCGGCGTCGAGCCGTTCGTCGTCGGCGAGATAACGCGCCATCTCCTGCGCCGCGAGCACAGTGACCCAATCGGCCTGCCCGGCGAGCAGACGCCGGAAGTGTGGTTCGGCTTCGTCACCGTCGCCCACACGCACTTGATTGATCGCCAGACGCAAACGTCCTTCACGGCTGTCGGGATGTTCCTCGATCAGCGTTTCGAGCAGGCGAATCGCCTGTTCGTACGGCCCACCGCGCTTCTCGAAATACGCCGCCAGACCGAGCAAAGCCGATTCGTGATGACGATCGAAACCGAGCGCGCGATCGAAGAGCGCGACGCTGAGCGACGGTCCGGACTGTTGGAGGTAGCCACCCAGGCTGGCGAGGGCACGTGCCGCGACCTTTTGCGAGCCACGGGTCGCGCCCGTCTCGGCATAGCGTGCCGCGAGCTCTTGGACCACCCGCACGCTATGGTGCAGCAGATGGGCCCGACGGGCTTTTTTGTGCTCGAGCGCCAGGTCGTGATGCAACATGATCAGCGGCACCAGCGACTCGGGATCACGCGCCGCCATCTGCGCCGCGATCTCGACTTCGGCCCGCGCCAGCTTACGGACCCGCGACTCTGGATCGTCACCGACCACCGACATTTCGAAGGCCGCCAGCGAGTCGAGAAGCTCGCGGCGCGAGGTCGTTTCACCCATCGCGGCGAGCAGAATGCGATAGCGCTCGCCGATCTTCATATCGCGTCGGGTGACGCGTTCGCGTTGCCGCGCTGGTGGGGCCGTCCCAGCGACCGCGTCGACACCCGTTTCGACACCGGGAAGCGGATCCATGGCGGCGGGACGCGGGGGCGCGTTGATCGCCAACAGGGCACTCGGTGTGTCGTTCGAAATCTCGAATTCGACGCTCAACGGCTCGCGGCCGAGCGGCTCGACGATCAGGGTGTGGGCGCCCGGGGTGAGATCCTCGGGCACATAGAACACACCGAGAATACGATCGAGCCCGTCTTCACCGGCCTTCGAGGGCGACATCAAAAGCCGCGACACGGCGACCGGTTGACCCAAGACATCGAGCACCTCCGAGTCGAAGTCGGAGGGTGGGATGCGTCCCAGGCCGTAGCCCATCAGCACCACCGGCACCGCGCTTCCAGCGGTGAAACGCGCCCGCGCCGCTGGCACGAACGGGGTCTCCGCGATCCAGAACGGCTGCGCCGGTTCGATCGCCGCGACCTCTTCGCGACTGCTCCGCACCAGCATCCACTCGTCGGTGCGCTCGGGAAAGATCGGCGGCAAGAGGGCGAGGGTGCCGAGATCGGCCGGCACCTCGACGGTGGCGATCTGGAGCGCCGTTTCGGCGGTCGCCGGATTGCGCACCAGCGTACGGATGGCGTAGTCGCCGGCGCCGAGAGCCATCGGCACGAAGAGCTTGATGCCCCGGTGGTTGGCCAAGCGCTCACGGTCGAAGGTGAGGGTTTGGGCGA
The DNA here is from genome assembly GCA_039184055.1 of Acidobacteriota bacterium. Classification (GTDB taxonomy): domain Bacteria; phylum Acidobacteriota; class Thermoanaerobaculia; order Multivoradales; family J023; genus JBCDBH01. Next base: position 786 of record JBCDBH010000221.1, on the reverse strand, counting down.
CGTTGTCGACGATCGCGCCCGTCTCGTCGAGCGCGTAGACGAAGATCTCGGCGCGGGTTTGCGCGTCGTCACCGACCACCATGCCGGCCGAGCCGATTTCGATCAGCACCGGCACGTAGGCGTCCTCACCGCTCTTCGGGCGTAGCGCGATGGCCGAGGTGGCGAGGTCGAGACCGCCACCGACGCGGCCGTCGAGCAGCCGTTGCGCCAGATCGAGCTGCTGCTCGAACGGGTTGAGCTCGGCGTCCGGATCCGGGGCGTAGTAGCCCGGGCGGTGGGCGATGCGGGCGCCACGCGGCGCATCCTTGAGCCGGACCCGCAGCTTGCGGTAGTCGCCGTCGAATTCCAGATCCTCGGGTTGAAAGGCGAGCACGTAGGTGACGCTCGTCTTGGTCAACATTTCGCCCATGGCGATGCCGAGATCGTTGGTGTTCTCGTAGAGCTCACCACCGGTTTCGTTGGCGATCATGAACAGGCTGTCGCGGCTGCCCCGGGTACCGGCGCCACGGACACCGGCGGAGTCGATGGTGTGCACCGTGCAGTCGGCGCGCGCGAAGGCGCTGGTCATGTCGTTGATCCGGTCGATGGTGCCGCTGCTGCCGAAGCGTGAGTCGGTGTCGACGTCCCACACCTGACCGGTTTGTAGCCGCAGATTCTCCTCGGCATCGGTGGCGGCGCGATCGTCACCGAAGAGCAGCCGACCGTCGAAGCCTTGTGAGAAGAGCAGCACGTGTTTGCGGCCGTCGACCTGACGCATCCAGCTCGCCATTTCTTCGAGCGAAGCCG
>JBCDBH010000220.1:0-9910 GCA_039184055.1 Acidobacteriota bacterium | reverse complement strand
CTCTTCTATCTCCTGCACCAGATCACCCGACCGGCGGTGGCCGAGCGGATCGAAGGGCTCGATCCCGAGGACCTCGCCCGCTGTGGCGAGACGCTCGATCGACTGCGCGCCACGCTCGCCACCACCGCGCCCGCGCGAGCGAACGTGCGCGAATCGTGGCTGTGGGTCGCCGACATGCTGCGCTTCGCGGCGGATTTCGGTCTGTTCGTGCAAGCACACGGCGGCTTCAACCGCGCGACGCTGCGCGCTCGTCTGGAGACGCTGATCGAGAGGTGTCGTGTCCTGTGGCTCGACGGCCATCGAGTCGGTGGCTTGGCCGACGCGATGACCCATCTCGAGCGTGTCGGCTCACGATTGGCGTAATCGCGACGCGGGATTCTTGACATTGACGCGCCGGCGTCTGATCATCGGCAATCGATGCATCACGTAAGCGGAGACCGTGGGGTCTCTGTATCCACTTGGAGACTTGGCATGCGTATCTCATTCATTCTACTGCTCACTTTGCTCACCGTCGCTCCGGTGTCCGGGGTCGTCGTGATCGAAGCCGAGATCGTTCGGTATTTCGATGGTCGGGAGAGCCCCGACGCGCTCACGGTGACGATCGACGACGATCGTGTACGGCTCGACAACCGCCAGACCGCCGATGAGCAGACGACGATGTTCTTCTTCCCCGCACGTGGCGAGAAGCCCGATCGGTTGGTGATGATCAATCACAAGAAGGAGACCTTCGTCGAGATCGACGAAGCCACCATTCAGCAGCTCAGCGACCAGCTCGAGGCGATGATGAAGCAATTCCAGGCGCGGCTCGCCGACGTCGACCCGGACCAGCGGGCGGCGGTCGAGGAAATGCTCGCGCCCCGTCTCAAAGCGCTCGAAGAGGGCGCCGAGCCGGTCGAGAAGAAGGTGAGAGACACCAAGGCCGAAGAGGTCATCTCCGGCTTTCCGACTCGTCTTTTCGAAGTGCACCAAGAAGAAGAGCATCTGCGCGATGTCTGGGTGACACCGTGGAAAGAGGTCGAGAACGGTGGCGAGATCCAGAGCGCGCTGAGCGCGTTGGGTGGCTTCTTCACCCGCACCTTCGACCGTCTGAACCAGAGCTTCGCCGGCTTGCCGACCATCGACATCCGCGACAATCCGTTCGCCGATCTCGAGAAGATGAACGGCTTTCCGGTGCGTACGCATCAATTCGAAGAGGGTGACACCAAAGTCGCCACGACCTTTCATTCGGTGACCACCCTGCCCGAGCCGCCGGCCGATCTGTGGGTGATTCCCGAAGGCTACGCGCGGCAGGAGCTGTCCGGCCGGTGAGCACACGGCTCTTCGGTCTCGCGGCGCGGTTCGGGGCGTTCGTCACCGAGCGTTTCCCGTTCGCGGTCGAGCCCGCGCTCGCCGCGTATCGAGACGCGGTCGAAGAGCCACCGCGCACCTCCGAAGACATCGACCGGCTGCGGCCGACCCTGAGCCAGGAGCTCGAGCGTCATCTGACGGCGGTCGAACTCCCGACGCTTCCCGATCCGACGCCTCGGGTGCGTGCCACCGACCGTTTGGCGACCGCGCGTCGAGAGTTGATCGACGCCTGCGCCGGCTTCCTCCGTCGCGAGTCCATCCAGGCGTCATTCGATACCGAGGAGCGTCTCGAGATGCTCCGCGGCATGGTGCTGACCCGCGCCGTCGACAACCGGCTCAAGACCTTTTTCACCAGCGGCGAGGTGCGTCACGAAGGCATCGGCTTTCAAGGCAAGGGCTTTCGCTCGCTGGGACAAGAGGCGATCTACGCTGCCGCGGTGCGTTTGCGTCGGGGCGAGCTGTGGCGGAGCGGTAACGGTCGTTGGCGTGGCGACGTGGTGGCGCCGCTGATCCGCGACGCCGGCGTGGCGCTGGCGATGGATCCCAGCCCGGCGATGGTGCGGGGCATTTTGAGCGCCCAGATGGCCAAGACCGGCTCACCGATGGAAGGCCGCGATCTGCACATCGGCGACTTCAACCGTGGCGTGCTGCCACCCGCCGCGCCGCTGGCGATCTCAGCGCTCAACGTCGCCGGTTTGGCGATGGGCTTTCAGCGTCTCGGTGAAGCGCGAGTCGCGGTGGCTTTCATCGGTGAAGGTGGCACCTCGCTTGGGGAGTGGCACGAAGCGATCAACCTGTGCGCCGTGCGCCGACTCCCGGCGGTTTTCTGTATCGAAAACAACTTCACCGCTTTGTCGACACCGGTACCCGAGCAATCGGTGGCGCGGGTCTTCGCCGACAAGGCGAGCGGCTACGGCGTGCCGGGCATCACCGTCGACGGCACCGATCCCGAAACGGTGGCGGCGGCGTTCGCATGGGCCGCCGAACGGGCACGCGACGGCGAGGGGCCGACGCTGATCGAAGTGGTGGCGATGCGGATGTGCGGGCACGCTCATCACGACGACATGCTTTATTTGGGTAGCGAGCCGGCGGTCGATTGGCGCTATCCCGAGCCCGACGACAACGGTTACGTCGATCGCGAGGCGTGGGAATTCTGGTCGCGACACGATCCGATCCACCGCTACGCCGAGCGCCTGGAAGCCGAGGGTGCGTTGGCGCCGGGTGAGCTCGACGTCATCAAAGAACAGATGGAAGCCCTGGTGCGGGGCGCCGCCGACGATGTCGTCGAGGCGCCGTGGCCCGATGCCGCGACCGTCGGCGATGGGGTGTATCACCGCGGTGAGCCGGCGCGGCGGATCGAGGTGCTCGCCTCACGGGCCGAGCTCGATTTGGGCACCGAGCTCCCGGAGCTCGATCCGGGGCCGGAGTTCGACGCCAAGGGCGTCACCTTTCTCGAAGCGGTGATGCGGGGTGTCGGCGACGCCTTGGCCGCCGACGAGCGTGTCTTCGTCTATGGCGAAGACGTCGGTGGCGCCTACGGCAACGCTTTTTTGCTTCTCCGTCCGCTGCTCGAACGCTACGGCGATCGGATCATCAACTCGACTCTTGCTGAAGGTGGGGTGCTCGGCGTGTGTGTCGGCGCGGCGCTCGCCGGTCAGCGTCCGATCGGGGAGATGCAATTCAACGATTTCGTCGCCACCGGCTTCAACCAATTGGTCAACAACGCCGCCAAGACGCATTACCGATGGGGTGCATCGGTGCCGATGGTGGTGCGGATGCCGTGGGGTGGGTTACGCAAGGCCGGGCCGTACCACAGCCAAAATACCGAGCCGTGGTTCTACCGCACCCCGGGACTCAAGATCGTCGTGCCGTCGACGCCCCATGACGCGCGTGCGTTGTTCGCGGCGGCGGTGGCCGATCCTGATCCGGTGCTCTTCTACGAGCACATCAACCTCTATCGCGAGCCGCGGATCAAACAACGCTTGGCCGACGAAGCGCCCGCGCCGTTGCCGCTCGGCAAGGCAGCGTTGCGGCGCGCCGGTGACGACCTGGCGATCGTCTCCTACGGTGCCTACGTGCACGTCGCGATGACCGTCGCCGAGCGCCTGGCGGCCGACGGCATCGAAGCCTCGGTGCTCGATTTGCGTTCCCTGACCCCGCTCGATCGCGATGCGCTGTTGCGGGTCGCGCGGGTGTGTAGCCGTGTGTTGATCGTCCACGAGGACACCCGTACCGGTGGGATCGGCGAGAGTCTGGCGGCGATCATTCAAGAGGAAGCGTTCGAATATCTCGACGCGCCGATCCGCATTCTCGGCGCGCTCGACACGCCGGTGCCCTATGCGCCGTCGCTCGAGCCGGCGTTCTTGGTGTCGGCCGACGAGACCGAGCGCGCGGCGCGGTTATTGGTCGAGTACTGATGCTCGTCGAGTCCTGATGCTCGTCGAGTCCTGATGCTCGTCGAGTCCTGATGCTGGTCGTGTAACGAGGTCAGGGCCCGCGGTTTTTTACCAGACGCCGGGCGGGCGCGGGCTCAAGACGCCGGGGCGTCGAGGATCACGTCTCGCAACACGCGATCGCATTGCTCGAGCTCGGTGGTGACATCGTGCTCGCGGCTCAAGCGACGATAGGCGTCACGCGCCTGGGTCGCCCAATAAAAGGCGGTGTCGATCGCTCCCATGCGATGCGCGCGGGTCGCCACCGCGAGCATGCGCGGCGCCGCTTCCGACCAGGCTTCGGCGAGCCGGAGATGGTGGGCGATCCGAGCTTGATCGCCGCTATCGTCGCGGGAGGCCAAGGCTCGCGCGACGTCGCGATGGATCACCCGGCGGCGTCCGACCGGAATCGACTCGTAGATCAGCTTGCGCAACATCGGGTGGACGATCTCGAATCGGCCACGACGCAGACCCTCGACCCACGGCACCGGCTCGGCGCCTTCGTGGCTCGTCGTCCAACGAGGCTCGTGACGGCGGATCAACCAGCGTTCGAGCATCAGCTCGAGCCCCACCTCGACCACCCGTGGATGCTCGTCACCGGCGCGTTGCAGCAGCTGGGTATCGAATTGCATGCCGATCACCGCCGCGAGCACGGCCAGGCGCCGCGCCGAAGACGGCAGACGGCTCAAGCGTTCGGACACCACATCGGCGAGATCGCCCTGGGTGATCTCGGCGAGCGGGGCTTCGAAGCGCCACTGCCCGCTTTGTCGAGTCGATAGGGTGCCTTCTTCCCACAGATGGTTGACCTGTTCGGCGATGGCGAGCGGGGAGCCACCACCCTGATCGATCAACAGACGACCGAGCGGGCTCGCCTGACCCGTGCCGACCAGGGCCACCGCGATCTCGTCGATCGCCGCGGGGGAGAGATTGTCGAGCACGATGCGATCGAGCCGCTCATCGCGCAATAGACCGGGTAGCCGATCGGGCTCGAGCTGGCTTTCGTCGAGGGTGGCGAGCAACCACACCGGTTTGTCGGTGAGCGCGTCGACCAGCTCGGCCAGCACTTCGAAGGTTTCGCCCGGTGCCCAGTGGAGATCGTCGAAGAAGAGCACGAGAGGGCGATTGCCCCGTGAGATCCGCGACAGCAGCGCGATCAGCGCGTCGGCCACCACGCCGATGGTGAGCAGCGGTGGCGGCGACGCCGGGTAGAGCGCCTCGATCGCCGGCGCCAACTGGCTGAGCACGTCGAGCTTGGCGCCCAGACTCGAAAAAATCGCGTCGAGCCGCGGCGATTCTTCGGAGAGGGCGGAATGCACCATCTCGCCCAGCGGCGCATACGGGGAGGGCACGTCGGGATCGCCATGCACCGGCAAAATCAGCGGTTTGGTGCCGGTGGCGTCGAGCACGGTACGGACCAGACGAGTCTTGCCGATACCCGCCGGGCCGAGCACCAGCGTGGCGCGCATCTGGCCACTGAGCACCCGCCGCCACGCTTCTTCCAGATGACCGTAGGCATCCGAGCGACCGACCAGGGGAATCAGCGGCGCGAGGACGTTTTCTTCGTCGTTGCCCGAGCCTTGCTCGGCGAGGATCGAGGCGTGTAGGGCTCGGGTGCGTTCGCTCGGCTCGACCCCGAGCTCGCTCGCCAGGAGCTCGGTCAGGGTTTGATATTGCGCCAGGGCGCGGCTGCGTCGTCCCGAGAGGGCGTAGAGCCGCATCAGTTGGCTGTGAGCATCCTCCGAATACGCGTCGAGGTCGACCAGGCGACGGGCGTATTCGATCCCGAGTCGGACCTCACCACGCGCCGAATACGAGTCGATGAGGGTCGACAAGGCTTGAATCGCCGCGTCGCGCAGCCGTTCACGCTCGGTACGCGCCCATTCTTCGAAGCCGTCGGAATCTTTGGGAGAAATGGTGCCGAGAAAATCGCCGCGATAGAGCCGTACCGCGTCGAGCAAGCCTTGGGGGTCGTGATGCCCACGGTCGAGCGCCTGTTCGAAGGCCCCGACGTCGACCCAACACGAAAAAGCCGGGTTGCGCTGCAGCTGGCCACCTCGAGGCGTGGCCACGGGGGATTCGTCGGTGACTTTCGCGAGCGCCGACTTGAGGTTGTAGACCGCCTGACGGAGATTGCGTCGCGCCGCGTCGTCGCTGCGCTCGGGCCACAGCAGGGTGGCGAGGTGCTCGCGGCTGAATACCCGATCGGGGTGACGCAGCAAATACACGAACAATGCCCTGACTTTTTGCGATTCGAAGCCGGTGACCAGAGTGTCTCCGCGTCTGACCTCAAAACCGCCAAGACATCGAATCTCGAGGCGGCTCACGACATACCTCCCACAAAGCCGAAAAAGCTGGGTGAAATGGTCTCGAGCCTGACGTCTTCCTGACGTCGATTCGAAACCATAGTGAGCGTCGAACTGGAATCGACGGGCATCGAATCGATACGGATCGAAGGTGCATCGAAACGATTCGCACGACATCGAGTGAGAGCGCGGGAGTTACGGCTTCTCGACCAACGTCCGGACACGGGCATATGGCTCTCTCTCGAGAGAAAAGGATACTACGGTTGCCCAAGAATCTGGACATTGGGCGACTTTGACATCAACGCGATGTCGAGAGGACACGGCCCGAGCCGACATCGCGTTCCGAGATCACCTGTTTCGTACTGATTTCGAGAGAACGCCCGCCGCGTTCGCCACGATACGGAGACCACACCATGACCGCCAGGCCACGATTCATTCGGCTCGCGAGCTTGCTGGCTTTGTCGCTGCTCGTCGCCCTGCCGGCCGTCGCGCAGACCGACGCCGAGCATTGCGCCGTCGCGTCGATCAACGACCAATACGGCAGCTTCAAAGACGGCACCGTGCTCTATCTGCCCGGTGTCGGCATCGACTATGTCTTCACTCCGGACGCCGGGGTGTTCGTCGAACGCGCCGACGGTACGGCCAGCCTGACCGGCACGGTGCGTAACCCGAACGATCCGTCCGACGGTTTCATCGTCGATATCCAGCTTTCCGGCTACACCACCGTGCCCGAGCCGGGCAATCCGTACATGACGCTCGACCCGAGCGCGTACGCGATCAACGGTGGTCCGGCCGACACCGACACCTGGCACTACTACCGCTTCTTCGACCACGCCGAGCTGATCGGTATCGACGGCAACGTCGGCGCGCGGATCGAGTTGGAGCGTCGCGGCGGTGCCTGGCAGGTCGGCAACGGCGCCAACAACCACAACGTCAACTTCGGTGTCGCGTCGTGGATCTCCTGGTTCGTCGCCGAGCAGCCGACCAATCGCACCTTCCAGCCGGCTGGTCACGGTGAGGTCTTCCTCGACCTGGCGCGTTGTGAAGAGGTGTGTGTCGATCAGGCCGAGGTCGATCCGTACTACTACGGTGGCACCGGCGGTCACGCTCTTTGGCTCCCCGGTATCGGCACCGATTTCGTGTTCGCCGCGGGTGACACCGGTACCTTCACCGAGGCTCCGGACGGCACCGCGACCTTCACCGGTACCGTCTACCGCCGCTCGAACCCCAACCAGGGTTTCGACATCCAGGTGGCCCTCTCCGGCTACACCACCACGGCGCCGCCCAACAGCCCGAAGAAAGAGCTCAAGCGCACGGCCTACGTCAACAAGGGCGGCCCGATCGATCCGGCCACCTGGTGGTACTACCCCGATTTCACCTCCACCCTCACCGGTGTCGGTGAGTACGCCGGCGCGGTGATCGAGCTGACCACGCGTGGTCCCGCCTGGCAGACCGGTGTCGGCGCCAACGGCAAGAACACCAACCTCGGCGCCTCGATGTGGTTCAACTACAACGTGATCAGCCAGCCGACCGTCGGACCGTCGCTGCGCAACTCGGGTCACGGTGATTTCAACCTCGATTTCGTCGACTGTGTCGAGATTCTCGCCAACTACTGCCCCGCTCCGGCGATCGGGCAATACGGTGGCTACGTCTCGGGAAGCGGTGATCACGCCATCACCCTGCCGGGTATCGCTCATGACATGTTCCTGGTCGAGCCGGCGATCTTTGTCGAGCTTTCGAACGGCACGGCGCGCTTCACCGGTACCGCCTACGACGTCAACGACGTCGACAACCTGCTCGATTTCGACGTCACCTTCACCGGTTACACCACCACGGCGCCGGCCGGTAGCCCGAAGAAAGAGCTGCCGGGTTGGGCCTACGTCAACAACGGTGGCCCGATCGATCCGTCGACCTGGTGGTACTACACCGGCTTCACCGGTACCTTGACCGGCCGCGGCAATTGGACCGGCGCGGAAGTCGACATCACGCGGGTCGGCCCGTCCTTCCAGATCGGTGTCGGCGCGAGCAACAAGGACTTCTCCTTCGGTGGCTCGGGCTGGATCGACTACGTGACGCGTAGCCAGCCGGCGATCGGTGGTTTCGCCGCCTCCGGCGAGGGCGACTTCAACCTCGCGCTCGAATGCCCGCAGCCGAGCCGCGCGACGATCGGTGATCGCGTGTGGAAAGACACGAACGGCGACGGTGTCGAGGATGCCGGTGAGTCGGGTATCAGCGGGGTGACCGTCGAGCTGCTCTTCGGTGCCAACGTGGTCGCCACGACGATGACCGACGGCGGTGGCTACTACAGCTTCGAGGTCGCGCCGGGTCTCTACACGGTGCGCATCGTCACCTCGACGCTCGGGGGCGCCACGCTGCCGACCTACGATTTCGACGGCATCACCACGGCGCACGAGGCGCAGGTCGAGGTCGCCGCGGGTGAGATCCAGCTCGACGTCGACTTCGGCTACAAAGATGCCTACGTCGGTCCGCTGCCGCCGCAGACCACCGAGTGCATCGGTGACGACTTCAACGACGGCTCGCTGCACTCGTCCTGGGCCTTCACCTATCTCGGCAACGCCAATCAGGGCGGTCCGGTCGAGACCGGTGGCGTGCTCGAGCTGTCGGGTGACGGTACGACCTTCTACACCGGCAACGACACCGGTAGTTACCTCTACCAGACCGCCGATGGCGACTTCCGCGCCGAGATCCAGGTCGACGGCTTCCCGGTCGACACCGGTGGCAGCTGGCGCAAGGCCGGTCTGATGGTGCGCGGGAGCGCTTCCGGAGATCGCGCGCCGCGTATCGCGGTGCAGGTGGTGTCGAAGAACCCGGCCACCGGCCGGCCGTCGCTCCAGTTCACCTACCGCGCCAGCAACGGCGCCACGGGCGCGCTGGTCGCCGGTGAGGTTCGCGACTTCATCGCCCTGCCGATCAAGATCGCCATCGAGCGTCGTGACACCACCTTCACGGTGAGCTACTCGAGCGATGGCGGCAACAGCTGGATCGTGCCTACCACCACGGGCGCCGCCCAGGGTGTGGTCGACATCCCGGCGCTCGCCGGCTCGGTGCTGGTCGGTCCGAACGTGGTGTCCTACAACTCGTCGGTCACCCTGACCACCGCTTTCGACGACTTCCAGATCTGCTCGCCGAATCCGGAGCAGCCCGAGCCGCCGCCGGTGGCCTGTGTGCCGGACGCGCCGATCGATCTGATTTACCTGCTCGACACCTCGGGCAGCATGTCGGCCGCCTACCCCGGCTCGGGGAGCAAGATCGACGCGGCGCGTAACGCGATCGTCGGTCTCAACGATGCGCTGGCCACGCGTGGCGGTGTCCGGGCGGCGTTGCTGACCTTCGCCGGCTTCGACGACGTGGCGCAGAACCAGTCGCAGTCGACCGTGGTGCAGACGCCTTTCACCACCGATCTCGGGGCCGTGTCCTCGACGGTGTTGGGTCTCGACGAGCCGCGGATCAACAGCACCACGCCGACCGCCATCGCGATCCGCGAGACCGAGCGCTATTACGGCAACTTCGGTGATGGCAGCCGCGAGCCGGTGGTCGTTTTGATCACCGACGGTGTGCCCAACATCGACGAAGAAGGCCGGGGCACCGCGTCGAATCCGATCTACGCCCTCGAGGAAGTACAGGCGATCGACCTGGTCGAGAGCGGTTCTTTCCTCCCGGCGGGCGTGGTCGCCTGGAAGGGCAACTACAACCCCTCGGTCAACACCTTCGACGGTGAAGTGCTCGCCGACGCCATGGTGCAGACCGAGGAGCTCGCCCTCAACACCGGCGCGCGGATGTTCGGTATCGCCATCCAGGGTGACGGTG
>JBCDBH010000219.1:0-9956 GCA_039184055.1 Acidobacteriota bacterium | reverse complement strand
TTTCAATGCCCTGATCTACCTTTATTCGATCAGCGTCGGTCTGTGGTGGATCGAAAGCAGCGTCACGTTGCCCAAAGAGTAACCATGGATAGCCTCGTCTTCGGACCGCCGCTCGTCAAGCTCGATTCTCCGAAACCCATGCCATCTTGACGAACGAGACCGACCACCCCGAGTCGCTGGGCGCCTACCGTGTCGAGTCGCTGCTCGGCCGTGGCGGCATGGGCGAGGTCTTTCTCGCCTGGGACGCGCGGCTCGAGCGTCACGTGGCGATCAAGCGGATCCTGCCCGAGCCGCTCCCGGACAAGCGGGCGCGGGCGCGTTTCCTGCGTGAGGCGCGAGCGATCGCGCGGCTCAATCACCCCGCGATCTTGCAGGTCTTCGATCTATTCGACGCCGATGGCGTCGATTGTCTGGTGATGGAATACGTCGAGGGTCATGGCCTGAGCGAGCTGCTCGCCCGTGGTCCGTTGCCGATCCAGCGTGTGCTGACGCTCGGCCGCGAGATCGCCACCGGGCTCGCCGAGGCCCATGCCAAGGGGCTGATCCACCGCGATCTCAAACCCGACAATGTGCGGATCGACACCGGCGGTCACGCCAAGATCCTCGACTTCGGTCTGGCCCGCCTGCTCTTCACCGACGGTGCGGGACAAGCGACGATGACCCATTCGGGCACCCTGGTGGGCACGGTGTTCGCGATGTCACCCGAACAGGCCAGCGGCCGAGAGGTCGATCATCGTTCCGATCTCTTCGCCTTCGGCGCCCTGCTCTACGCCATGGTGACGGGCGTTTCACCGTTTCTCGGTGGCAATGTGCTCGACACGCTGCGTCGGGTGACTTCGGAGTCTCCCGAGCCGGTGGCCGCGCTCCGCCCCGAAACTCCTCCCGCGCTGGTCGAGCTGATCGACGAGCTGCTCGCCAAAGAGCCGAACCGACGACCACAGAACGCCAAGCTGGTGATCACGACGCTGGAACGGATCGCTGAGCCGAACGGCGCTGGAACGGAGTCGAGCGCGCCGCCACCAGTTGCCGCCACCACCGCCACCGTCACGGCAGTCGAAGATCAGATCACCGGTGAGATGCCCGCGCCGTCGTCGGGAGCGCGGATCGAAACGGCACCCAGGCTCGTGGTGGCGAGCGAGCTGGTCGAGCAAGCACGACTGATCGAGCACCTGGGGGAATCGCGCGGTGGCGATTTGCTCGAACGGCACGATGAGCTGTGGCGACGACTGCTCGAACGTCATGGTGGGCGTTCGGCGGGACGTGGCATCGGTGTGTTCGCACGCGCCATGGACGGCGTCGCCTTCACCCTGGCGTATCACCGGGGCGTCGAGAACGTCACCGAGCCCGACGGCGAGCTCGATCTGGCCGCCCGTTCGGCGCTGCATTTCGGTGAGGTCATGCTCCGTCATCGCTCGGGTGAGGAGGTGGCGAGCGGCGCCCTCGTCATCGAAGCCGAAGGCCAGGCGCGCATGGTGGTGGAGCGGCTGCTCGGCGTCGCGCACCGTCGGCAGATTCTGCTCTCGCGATCGGCATTCGACCTCGCCCGAGGAGCCGCCGCCTCGAACAACCATCCCGAAACCCTGCGCTGGCTGGCGCACGGCAGCTATGTGGTGGACGGTCTCGACGATTCGCTCGAGCTCTTCGAGGTCGGTCTCGAAGGCTTTTCACCGCTCAGCGAGCCGGTCGATTCACCGCTCGCGCGACGCGCGGTGAGCTTTTCCGACGAGCTGGTGCTCGGCTGGCGACCGGCGCGTGGTCAGGCGATCCCCCGACGTCCCACCTGGACTCTCACCGAGCCTCTCGGCGAAGGCGGCTATGGCGAAGTATGGCTCGCCACGCACGCATCGGCCGAGCGACGCGTCTTCAAATTCTGTTTCGAGGCTTCGCGGCTTCGTGCCTTGCAGCGTGAGGTCACCCTCTTGCGCTTGCTGCGTGACGCGCTCGGCCACCGCACGGACATCACGCGGGTGCTCGATTGGAATCTCGACGCCGCGCCGTATTTCGTCGAGCTCGAGCATGCCAGCGGTGGTGACGTGGTGAGCTGGGCGGGTGACAGTCTGGCGTCGATCCCGCTCGCCACGCGGATCGAGCTCGTGGCCCAGGTGGCCGACGCCCTCGAAGCCGCGCATTCGGTCGGCGTGCTGCATAAAGACGTCAAGCCAGAGAATGTACTGATCGAAACCGTCGACGACCGACCGACCGCCAAGCTCACCGACTTCGGCATCGGTCTCTTGCTCGATCCCGGTGCCTTGCGCGGTCACGGTCTCGATCCGCGTGGCTTTACCGACACGCTCGACACCGCCACGACCACGGGCAGCCGCGTCTATGTGGCGCCCGAGCTGCTCGAAGGCAAGCCGGCAACCGTGCAGGCGGATCTCTACTCGCTCGGCGTCGTGCTCTATCAAATAACGGTGGCCGATCTCGACCGACCGTTGGCCACCGGCTGGCGACGCGACGTCGAAGATCCACTGCTGGCCGAGGACATCGCCCGGCTCACCGACGGCTCACCCGAGCATCGTCCGGCTGGCGCGGGTGAGGTGGCGAGAAGCCTGCGTCGTCTCGAGGCACGTCACGTCGAAGTGGATGCTCAGACCCGACGCGTGCGCAGACGACGGCTGGGACGGGGTTTCCTGGCGGTGGCGGCGCTGCTCGTCGCGGTGCTCGGCATGCTGTGGCTCCAGGCGGAGTCGAATCGGCGCCAGGCCGAGGCCCTGGCCGAACGCGCCGATCGCGCGCGTGGTGAAGCCGAGGAGCTGATCGCCTTCATGCTCGGGGATCTGCACAAGCAGCTTCGTGCCGTCGGTCGACTCGATGCGCTCGAGAGCGCCGGGCACCAGGCGCTCGACTATTTCGACGGGCTCGACGCCGCCGACCGCTCACCGGCGACCCTGGCTCGCTGGGCCAAGGCGCTTCACCAAATGGGCGATATTCGGATGGCCGAGGGCGATTTGGATGGCGCCGAGGCGCTGTTCAGCGACGCGCTCGCCCGCACCCGTGAGCAATTCGCCGCGCAGCCTTCCGATGACGCGCTTTTCGAGCTCGGTCAGAGCCTCTTCTGGGTCGGCAACGTGCATTGGCGACGTGGCGACTATGCCGCCGCCACGCCGTTCATGGAGGGCTACCTGGCGCGTTCGGCCGAGCTGTCCGATCGCGACCCGAAGAACACCGATTGGTTGCTCGAGGTCGCCTTCGGTCACAACAACGTCGCCGATCTGCTGCTGGCGCGCAACAACCCGGCCCTGGCGCTCGAACATTTTCGCCACGCCCTCGACATCAGCCAACGGCTCGTCACCCTCGAGCCCGAGCGTGGCGATCGGCGTCTACGCGTCGCCACCGCGCATCTCAAAATCGCCGAGGTCGACTATGCGCTGGGCGATATCCAGGCGGCGGCGAGTCAGGCCGAAACCGCGGTCGAGTTGCTCGAAACGCTGGTGCGCGAGCAGCCCGATCAGAGTCCGTGGCTGCGTCGTCTGGCCCTGGCCCTCGACTGGGCGGCGACCTACCGTCTCGATCTCGGTGCGCTCGACACCGCCCATACGCACTGGCAACGCAACCTCGAGATCGTCGAGAGCTTGCACCGACTCGATCCGAGTCACCTCGAATGGCGCACGCTGCTGGTCGCCAGCTATCGCCGTCGAGCCGAGATGCTCGACTATCTTGGCGATCCAGCTGAAGCCCGTCAGGCTTTCGACCGCGCGCTCGACATCGCCGGACCGATGGCGCCGGGTGACGATTTCGCCTGTCGGACCCGTGCCACCACCCACAGTCGTTTCGCGCGACACCACCTCGCCCGCGGCCGAGCCGGCGAAGCGAGCCGTCAGGCCGAAGCCGCGCTCGAGCTGCTCGCGGGACGTTTTCAACCCGACGATCTACGCGCCGTGCGCTTCTTCGCCCAGGCTCATCTGGTCCACGGTGAAGCGCTGGCGGCGAGCGGCGATGACGACCGCGCCGAGGCCGCGTGGGTCAAAGCGCGTCGGCTGCTCACCGAGCAACTGGCCGCTACCAAGGGTCGCAGCACGCCCCGCGATCTGATCTTTCTGGCGCAGGTCAATCAGCTCCTCGGGCGTCGCGAAGAAGCTGAAACGCACACCTTTGCCTTGCTCGGCATGGGAGCAAGACACCCTCGCCTGCTCGCCTGCTGCGCGTCGTTCATCGATCCGTCCTAAACAACGAGGCTTTGTCCCGGTCGCTGCCGGCTAGAATCGTTCGATCGATCGCCGCCCGTATCGGAGAAGCCTTGAAGCCACGTCTCGTCGCCACCAGCGGCCCGCTCGAGGGCCAGACCTTCGCCATTACGACCGATTCGTTCGTCATCGGTCGTCAGGCCGACTGCCAGATTCACCTGAAGAACAACGACGTGTCCCGGCGTCATTGCGAGATCGTCGTCGAGCACGGCGCGTTCCTCCTCCGCGACCTGAGGAGCCGTCACGGTACGCGGGTCAATGGTCGACCGGTAAACGAGGTGACGCTCGACCACAGCGATCTGGTGAGTGTCGGCACGCACTCGTGGCTCTTCTTGCTCCACGCGCCCGCGCGCCGGGCCACCGACGCGGACGACATCACCGACTCACGACCGATCGAGCTCGGCGCAACCGGACGCGAGAGTCGGCTCACCCGTTCGATGCATCTCGATCCCATCCGCGTCGAGGCGGCGCTCCCCGCGCAGGCTCGGTTGGCTCGTGAGCTCCACGCGCTGTTGCGTCTCACCACCACGTTGCAAGAGGAACGAGCACTCGCGCCGCTGGCCCGTCGTCTGCTCGACGCCACGGTCGAGGCGTTGC
Organism: Acidobacteriota bacterium; assembly: GCA_039184055.1. Classification (GTDB taxonomy): domain Bacteria; phylum Acidobacteriota; class Thermoanaerobaculia; order Multivoradales; family J023; genus JBCDBH01. The sequence continues at coordinate 5,175 of JBCDBH010000219.1, read as the reverse complement.
CGACCGCCGAGCATGGCGCGGTGCTGCTCCGCGAACCGGGTGTCGAAAAACCGATCCGGATCGCCGAGCGTGGCACCGTCACAGTTAGCAACGATCTGGTCGATGAGGTGCTCGAATCGAAGGTCGCGTGGCGACGACCGGACGATCACGGCGGCGGTGTGCTCGTCGCGCCGCTCACCGAGATGCACGGGGAGAGTCTCGGCGCGCTGGTGCTCACCGGCTCCACGGGCTTTACCGATCGGCACCTCGAGCTGCTCGTGGCGATCGCCGGAGTCGCCTCGCTGGCGGTGCGCAACGTGCTCCACCTGCGCTGGCTCGAAGGCGAGAATCGACGGCTGCGCGACGAGCATCCCGCCCATCACGACATGATCGGCGACAGCGCGGCGATGCGTCGGATCTTCGATTTGGTGGCGCGGGTGGCGCGGGCCGATTCGACTTTCTTGATCCATGGGGAAAGCGGTACCGGCAAAGAGCTCGTGGCCCATGCCCTTCACCGCACCAGCCCACGAAGCGATGGGCCGTTCATCGCGATCAATTGCGCCACTCTGTCGGAGAACCTACTCGAGAGCGAGCTCTTCGGTCACGAGAAGGGCGCCTTCACCGGCGCGATGCAGCGCAAGATCGGCAAGATGGAGGCCGCGGATCGCGGCACGCTTTTTCTCGACGAGGTAGCCGAGATTCCGGTCGGTCTACAGGCCAAGCTCTTGCGAGCCTTGCAGGAGCGGAAGATCGAGCGAGTCGGTGGCACCCGCCCGATCGAGATCGATATTCGCGTCGTCGCCGCCACCCACCGTCGGCTGGAAGACGCGGTCGAAGCGGGCACATTCCGCCAAGATCTTTTCTTTCGACTCAAGGTCATCACATGCGAGCTGCCGCCGCTGCGTGACCGTCGTGAAGACATCCCTCTTCTCGCCCATCACTTCATCCGTCGTCACAGCGCCAAGCTCGGCATGCCGGATCTGACCATCTCTCCCGAAGCTCGACGCTGTCTGCTGGCCTACGATTGGCCGGGCAACGTTCGCGAGCTGGGCAATGTCATCGAGCGCGCCGTGGTGCTCGGCGATGGTGAGCTGGTGCGTCGTGAAGACTTGCCGGACGAGGTCGTCACGGCGATCGGCCCGGACGAGGGAGAGCCCGAGGAGGATCAGGGGTATCAAGACGCCCTCTTGGCCTACAAGAAGAAGCTCATCCTCGACGCTTGGCAGGAAAGCGGTGAGGATTACGCGCGCACCGCCGATCGATTGAAGATCCATCTCAACTCGCTGCATCGCCTGGTCAAGAACCTCGGGCTTCGAGACGCCCTGGGGCGCTGACCACCCACGGGAAAACCCGCGCCCGGTCGAGCGCGGGTCGATCGGCAGCGACGGTCGAATCAGCGGCCGAGCGGGTTCACGAGCAGATCGTAGGCCCCGACCTCGTGTTCACTATCCACGCGTAAGTAATACGTGCCGGGGCTCAGGGTCCGAACCAGGCGACCATCCGAATCGACGTCCAGCCGCTGACCGACCGGGTCGAGCAGGGTGATCCGTGGCGTGATGGCGCCCCCGATCGTGATTTCGACGGCCTGCCAGCCATCGAGCTCGAGGCGAAAGACGTCGACATCATCGCCCCAGCCGTTGTCGAGCGCGCCGACGATGCGATGGTCGATCTGGCTCGCACAGGCGAGGGTGTCGGCATGATCGTCGTTGGCGTGTCGGCAGAGTGCATCGAGTCGTACCCGAAGCCCCTGAGAATCGCCATTGTCGAGCTCGGGCTCGAGCTCCAGCTCGCCGTCTTCTTCGCCGCGCACCTGGATCGCGACGTCGTCTCCTCGGAGCGGTGCGTCGAGCTCGGGTTCCAGCTCGAGCTCCCCATCGGTTTCACTCCGCGTGAGCTCTTCGAAACGCGTCTCGAGCCGATAGGCGTCAAGAGGGTGAAGGGGATCTTCGGCGACGATCTCGACGATGTACGTCCCTGCTTCGATCCAGACCAGTCGCTCATCGGCCCGACGATCGAGGACGACCACCCGCGCATCGTCGATCACGACACGAGCCGTCGCGCCGTGAAGCGACAGATGCAGTAGACCCGAAGCGGCGAGATCGAGCTGGTGGCAGTGGTGATCGACACCCGTGCTGGCGACCCGGACCGAATCGTCGGGCAGGAGAACGTCGCATGTCGAAACGGTGGCATGGGCGGTGATCGAAGTCAGGATGGCAAGCACGAATACACGGATGGCAAGGCGCAAAGTAAACATTGAGTCCTTCTCTCTCGGGCATATGCCCGTCTCGCGGTTTGCAAAGTGAAGGACCTTGGTGCCGGCAGTCAGGTCGTTTCGATGTCCACTCATCCTCTAGAGCAGACTCGGTGCCAGGAAGATGTCGATGCCAGGGAGAGAACTACAAGTCGCAACTAATCAATGATTTACACGACTCATGCAGCGAGCCTCGCCGATCTCGAGACCACGGAACAACCGGCTCGACCCGCCACCTGGTTAGTCGTTCGACCCGCTCGACTAACCAGGTGGTTAGTAGGGTTTTGCCACCGACGAAAAGATAGACGGCGCGATAACATGAGCGTTCATGAATACAGATTTCTCGGCACGGAGCGATGTCACGCGTCTGCTCAACGCATGGAGCAGTGGCGAAGCTTCGGCGTTCGACAAACTCCTGCCGCTGGTGATCGAGGATCTGCGTCATATGGCGCGGGCGCGACTGGCGCGAGAGGCACCGGGGCACACGCTCGAGCCGACCGGTTTGGTCAATGAGCTCTATCTCAAATTGATCGGCAAACGCTCGGTGAGCTGGAAGAGTCGGAGCCAGTTCTTCGCCACCATGGCGCAATTGATGCGGCACATCCTGGTCGATCACGCCAGGCGGCGAGCCGCGATCAAGAAGGGTGGCGACGTCGTGCGGGTGACCTTCGACAAAGCGCTCGATGTCGCGGACGCCGAGCACCGAGGTCTCGACGTCATCGCGGTCGATCGAGCGCTCGAAGAGCTGGCGAGTCTCGATCCGCGTCAGGCACGGATCGTCGAGTTGCGCTATTTCGGTGGCCTGACGCTCGAAGAAACCGCCGCCCAGCTCGACGTGTCGACCATGACCGTCAAACGCGAATGGCGGACCGCGCGTCTATGGCTTCTCCGCCAGCTCGGCGAGGCGTGAGCGACGGTGGACACGCAACGCTGGCAGCGGATCAAAACGCTGCTCGATGGCTGTGCCGATCTCGACTCGGAAGCCCGCGCTCGATGGCTCGACGACGCCTGCGACGACCCGTCGCTACGCGCCGAAGTCGAGTCGTTCTTGGCCTTCGAAGACGACATCGACGAGTTCGAAAACGCCGCCGCCGACGATCTCCTCGACGCTCTCGAGCCCACCCCGACGGACGATGGCGACAATGAAATCGGCGAGCTGATCGGTCCGTATCGCGTCGAGGCGCTGCTCGGCCGTGGCGGTATGGGTGCGGTCTACCGAGCCCGGCGAGAAGCCGAATTCGAGCAGCGCGTGGCGCTCAAATTGGTGCGCTCCGGGTACGAAACCGCCGACAACACCAAGCGGTTTCACACCGAACGACAGATTCTCGCCAGTCTGGAACACCCTCATATCGCCCGTCTGCTCGACGGTGGCACCAGCGAAGGGCGTTCGTATTTCGCCATGGAGCTGATCGATGGCGTGCCGATCGATCGCTATTGCGATGAGAATCGGCTCGACGTTTGGCAACGAGTCGAGCTGATCTTGCAGGTCACCGAGGCGCTTTCCTTCGCGCATCGCAACCTGGTGCTTCATCTCGATCTCAAGCCGAGCAACATCCTGGTGACCGCCGACGGGTCGAGCAAACTGCTCGACTTCGGGATCGGCAAGCTGCTCGCGCGGGCCCATCAAAGCATCGACGACACCGGATCGCGACGGATGACCTTGCGCTACGCCAGCCCGGAGCAAGTGTCCGGTGAACCGATGTCGACATCGAGCGATCTCTATTCACTCGGCGTGGTGCTCTACGAGCTGCTCACCGCCCGTCTCCCCTGCGCCGCCTACGCCAAGAACACGACATCGATGATGCTGGCGATCTGCAACGATCCCCCCGGGATCCCGAGCGCAGTGGTGCGACAGAGCGAGGTCGTCGGTTTCGCCGATCAAACCGACGAGATCGAGCCTGAAACGGTGGCCCGTACCCGCGCGCCGTCACCGACGGCGTTGTCCCGCCGACTGAATGGCGATCTCGACGCCATCCTGCTCCGCGCCTTGGCCAAAGAACCGAGCGCGCGTTACGCCTCGGTCGAACAGCTCGCCGCCGACCTACGTCGTCATCTCGAGGATCGTCCGGTGCTGGCGCGTGGCGACGGGCTGCCTTATCGAACGTTCAAGCTGATCCGTCGTCAGCGCTGGGCGATCGGGGTCGCGACGGTCTTTCTGGCGCTCGTGCTCGGCTTTACCGTCGCGCTCGCCGATCAGCTCCGCAGCACCGAACGAGAGCGGAGCCGCGCCACCCAACTGTCGGATTTTCTCGTCGACCTCTTTCGCGCCGCCGAGCCCGATCGCGCCGGTGAGCAACCTTCGGTACGCGAGCTGGTCGATCTCGGTCGTGAGCGTTTGAACACCGAGCTCGAAGACGAGCCCGAAGTACGCGCCCAGCTGCTCGGCACGCTCGGCCAGGTCTACTACCGTTTGGGTTTCTTCGACGCGGCGCGGGAAAGCCAACAGGTCGCCCTCGATACCCTGCGTCGAGAGATCGGCGACGATCGCGCCGACATCGCCAAGATCTTCAACGACCTCGCGGTCACCGCCTACAGTCAGGGTCGTCACGATCTCGCCGAAAACTATGCCCGCCAATCGATCGCCATGCGTTTGCGCTTGGGGCTCGATGAAGAACTACAAAAGCCACGCAATACCCTCGCGTCGGTGCTCATGCTCCAAGGCAAGCTCGACGAAGCCACGACGCTCTACGAAGAGATCCTGCATCAGCGACGCCAGACCCTCGGCCAACGTCATCGCAACGTCAGCGTCACGCTACGCAATCTGGGCAACGCTCATTATCTGGCGGGTGATTTCGATGCCGCCGAGGCCGCTCTCCGCGAAGCTCTGGACATCCGAATCGAGCATTTCGGCCGTGAATCGACCGCCGTGGCCACCGTGCTGGCCACCCTCGGCCGCGTCGCCCACGCGCGTGGCGAGCTCGACGCGGCCGAACGTCTCTACACCG
>JBCDBH010000218.1:0-10018 GCA_039184055.1 Acidobacteriota bacterium | reverse complement strand
GTCGAACCATGGTCCCAGGTCGCTCGGGCCACCGGGTACGATCGTTGGTGGGAGCTCGCCGTCTCGAATTCGTTGGACAGTGTGATTGGCCTGGAGCCACAAGGTATCGGGCTGGAGCGCCGTCTTGCCCGCGATCGGAACGACCTCGATTGCCGCCTGTCCAAAGAAGGTCTCGGCGGCGATACGCAATGTGATGAGCCGCTCGCGCACCCTTGCCGCCGCGCGATCACGACGGCTTCGTGGTTCGAAATCATGTGCCACGAGCCGGCCGAGCTCATCGTCGACCTCGATCATCTGTTCGGTGAGTCGTTGTAGATGACGCACCAATAGATCGACCAGCTCTGTCCAGTCGATCGACGGACCATCGGGCCCGAACCGTGCTCTCAGTTCGGGATCGACGATCTCGGCGTGTTGCCGCGCTTGGGCGGCAATCTCTTTGGTGATCACTTGCCGCGTGATGACCATGCGAGACGGGTGGCTCATGGCAGCTACCTTCCTTTTTAGAGAGTAAGTACTCGGCAAAAGGAGAATCGACTCCTTAGTGGGAATTTAGCATAAATTCGGATCATTTTTGCTCTTGAAGAAGAGATTTCTTGAAAAAGCGATCCTCGCCTGGCAATCGAACCGCGTCTGAAGCTCTGGTTGCTTGCCCTGACACGGTTCACACTGAGTCCGAACCGAATTTGTCGAATGCAAAAGGCGTCTTGACATGGATTGGTTGTCATTCGAGAGAGGCGAGAAGTCACCGAACGGGGTTGGGAACACACATTTCGTTCGCGATGTACCGTGTCGCTCGGTTCTTCATACGCCGTGAGCTCGAAACCGAGCTTCCGCATACTGCAACCGCACGATTCGAAGCACGCACGGGATGAATTTTCGATGAAGGCCGGTCCGGTCGCCGCGCCCGGGGAGTGCTTTCGATAAGCTCGCCGCACTATGAACATGCGATCTGTCCGCTTGGTTCCGTTCGCCGCGTCGTTTTTCGTGACGTCCGCGTCGCGCTTTGCTCTGGTTGTTTGTCTCGCGCTCGTGCCGCTGCTCGGTTGTACACCGGCGGAGGAGGCCGGCGAGACGATCGTGGTCGGCCTGGTGCCGGCGCGTGAAGCCCAGGTGTTGCTCGACAACGCCGAGCCGCTCGAGGCGTTGCTTTCCGCCGAGCTCGGGGTGCCGGTGAAGACCTTTGTGCCGCAGGATTACACCGGTTTGGTCGAGGCGATGGGCAGTGGCCAGGCGGATATCGGCATGTTGCCTCCGCTGGCGGCGATGCTGGGTCGGGATCGCTACGGCATCGAGCCGATTTTGGTGTCGATCCGCGATGGGCTGCCGACCTATTACACCCAGTGGATGACCAACGATTTCAGCGTGTGTGAGAGCGAGCCGACCACCGGCGAGAACGGTCTGTCGTTTTGCGATGGGCCGATCGAAGTGGTGAGGGGGAAGCGGGTCGCGTTCACCGACGCCACCAGTACGTCGGGGCATCTTTTCCCGGCGATGCAGCTACGCACATCCGGTATCGATCCCGACGACGATATTCAGAAGGTCTTTGTCGGTGGGCACGACGCCTCGGTGATCGCGCTCTATAGTGGCGATGTCGATTTCGGCGTGTCGTTCGACGACGCGCGCGAGGCGTTGGTGGCCGAGTATCCCGACGTCGCCGAAAAGGTGGTGGTGTTCAATCGCGCCGATCCGATCCCCAACGACGGGGTGACGGTGCGTGGTGATTTGAGCGCCGAAATGAAGGATAAGATCCAGCAGGCCTTTCTGACCATTACCGAGCGTGAGATGAGCTTGCCGCAGGCCGAGCGCACGTTGTGGAAGATCTACGAGATCGATGGTTTCGTGGTGCCGGACGACGGGGTGTACGACGCGGTGTGGCGGGCTTACAAGGAGATGGGCGACCATGCAGGCGAGTAAGCGATGAGTGTGACTGCGATGTCGATAACTGAGATGTCTTCCTCCGTACCTTCGATCCGCTTTTCCGATGCCTCCGTGGTCTATCCGAACGGTGTCCGGGGTCTCGACCAGCTCGATTTGACGATCACCCGCGGTGAGATGGTGATCGTGGTCGGTCTTTCGGGCGCTGGCAAATCGACCATGCTGCGCGCCACCAACGGCCTGGTCGAGGTGACCGGCGGCGATGTGGTGGTCGAGGGCGAGAGCGTGCGCCAGGCCAAAGGCGGCGCGATGCGTGCCCTGCGCTCGAAGATCGGCATGATCTTCCAGGACTATCGCCTGGTCAAACGGCTCACGGTGTTGCAGAACGTGCTCATGGGGCGGGTGGCGAAGGTGCCCACCTGGCGGACGGTGATGGGGCTGTGGCCCAAGGCCGATATCGAGGTGGCGCTCGAGATGCTCGATCGCGTCGGTCTCGCCGATCGCGCTCATGTGCGCGCCACCGATCTTTCGGGTGGTCAGCAGCAACGGGTCGGCATCGCCCGCGCGTTGGCGCAGGAGCCGAGCATCGTGCTCGCCGATGAGCCCGTGGCGTCGCTCGATCCGATCACCTCGCGACGGGTGATGGACGATCTGCGCCGGATCAACCAGGATCTCGGCATCACCACGCTGATCAATCTGCATTTTCTCGATCTGGCCAAGGAATACGGCGAGCGGATCGTGGGCTTGCGTTCCGGCGGTCTGATCTACGACGGCGCCGCCTCGTCGGTGAGCAACGAGGACTTCGCCAAGATTTACGGCCGTGAAATGACCGACGACGACGTCATGGGTCAGGTCGCCTGATGAGCGCGTCGCCGGCCGCCGCGCCCGGGATCGCGCCCGTGCCACCTCGTCAGCGTCGATGGTGGTTGCGGGGCGCCATCGTCGGCGTGGTGACCGCGATGACGGTGTGGGCGGTCGTCGGTATCGGCTTCGATTTGGGCGTGCTGATGCGCAATCTCGCCGCCGCCAATCGACTGATCGACGATTCCTTTCCTCCCGAGTGGTCGTTCTTGCCACAGCTCTGGGGGCCCTTTATCGAGACGGTGCAGATCGCCATCATCGGTACGATCGTCGGCGGTTTGGTGGCGGTACCGGTGGCGATTCTGGCGGCGCGTCCGATCGCGCCGAAGCGGTGGATCAACTTCATCGACCGCAACTTCATGAACGTGCTCCGCACCATGCCCGATCTTTTTTGGGCGATGCTCTTCGCATCGGCGGTCGGCTTCGGGCCCCTGGCCGGTGCGTTGGCGCTGTCGGTGTTCACCGTCGCGGTGGTGTCGAAGCTCTTTTCCGAATCGATCGAGTCGATCGACCTCGGTTTGCTCGAGGCGGTGCGGTCGACCGGTGGCAATTGGTTCGAGACCGTCAAGCTCTCGGTCCTGCCCCAGGTGCTCGCGCATTACGTGTCGTATGTGCTCTACGCCTTCGAGCTCAACATCCGCTCGTCGATGGTGCTCGGTCTGGTCGGCGCGGGTGGTATCGGCATGGTGCTCGAAGAGCAACGCACGACTTTTCAATATCAACGGGTGACCTTGATCATCCTGGCCATCTTCGTGGTGGTGCTGCTGATCGAGCGCACCGCCGAGCTGGCGCGTCGGAGGCTGGTGTGAGCACGACACCCAATCTGCCCAATCCACCCAAACGTTTTGGTGTCGCGACCTGGGTGAGTTTCGTGCTCGCCGGTCTATTCGTATGGGCGGTGCTCGGTATCGAGGTGGAGGGCGACCGCTTGGCCGGTGTTCCCGGCAAGCTCGCCGATCTCGCCGGGCTGATGTGGCCACCCGACGCCGAATACGGCCAGGAATCGGTGCTGCCGGCGATTCTCGAATCGATTCAGATCGCCTGGCTCGGCACCATGATCGGCGCGGCGCTCAGCCTGCCGTTCGGTCTGCTCGGCGCCAAGAACCTCTTTCCGTGGTTGGGCACCGGCGTCACCGTCATCCTGGCGGCGATTCGCGCCTTTCCCGAGATCCTGCTGGCGATCTACTTCGTGCCGATCGTCGGTCTCGGCGCCTTCGCCGGCACGCTCGCGGTGGGTTTTCATTCGATCGGCATGCTCGGCAAATTGTCGTCCGATGTCGTCGAATCCATGGATACCGGACCGGTCGAAGCGCTCACCGCGTGTGGTGGCAGCAAGATCCAGACGCTGCGCTGGGCGGTCATTCCCCAGGTGCTGCCTGAATTCGTCGCGCTGTGGCTGTATCGCTTCGAGATCAACATTCGCGCTTCGGCGGTGCTCGGCGTGGTCGGCGCGGGTGGCATCGGTGGCGTGTTGCTCCAGACCCTGCGATATCGTCGTTTCGACAAAGCCGGCGCGGTGATCGTGCTCACCGTCCTGGTGGTGCTCGCCATCGACGCCCTGTCGAGCAGGATCCGGCATCGTTTGATCCATGGCTGAGCGCGTTTAAGAGAAAGTCGAGGTTGTCGTGTTGTTGACCCAGTCCCGCGAAGAACGCGAACGGCTCGAGGACGAACGACTCGCGCCAGCGGCCACCCGCGCCATGAACAGCCGGGGGCGCGCCGAGCCCGAAGATGTCGATCCGATCCGCACCGTTTTCGAACGCGACCGGGATCGTATCCTGCATTCGAAGGCCTTTCGGCGTCTCAAGCACAAGACCCAAGTGTTCATCCTGCCCGAGGGTGATCATGTCGTCACCCGTCTCACCCACACGCTGCAGGTGACCCAGGTCGGACGGTCCTTGGCGGTGGCCCTGGGGCTCAACGAAGCGCTCACCGAGGCGATCTGTCTCGGTCACGAAGTCGGTCACGCGCCGTTCGGTCACACCGGTGAAGAAGCCCTGTCGCCCTACGTTGAAGGCGAGTGGTTGCACGCCGAGCAGAGCGTACGGGTGTTCGACGTGCTCGAACCGCTCAACCTCTCCTGGGAAGTGCGCGACGGGATCCGTGCCCACTCCTGGAAAATCGAGCCCGGTCCAGCGACGCCCGAAGGCATGGTGCTGCGTTTCGCCGATCGCATCGCCTATCTCGTGCACGACATGGAAGACGCCATCCGCGCCAACGTGCTCACCCACGCCGACCTGCCGGCCGATGTGCTGGAGGTCTTTGGCGAACCCGGGCGCGAGTGGATCCATCGCATGATCCACGCCGTGATCGACGAATCGCGCAAACAGGGCGAGGTGGTCATGGAGCCCGAAATGCTCGCCGCCATGCACCGCTTCCGCGACTTCATGTTCCAACGCGTCTACCTGCGCCCCGAAGCCGAAGCGAACGCAAATAAAGCGATCAAGATGATCCAAGATCTCGTCGACTACTTCATTCGCCACTTCGACGAGGTGCCGAGCTCCTACCGCGACTACGACGCCGAGCCCACCGTCCAGGTGCTCGATTACGTCGCCGGGATGAGCGACCGCTACGCGCTGCTCACCCACGACCGGCTGTTCCGTCCGACCGGTATGGTCTGACGAGACCCAGATGTCGTAGCTTCCCGCTCTAGGCGTTGGCATCAACGCGCGGGTCGCACACGATCTAGCTTCGGGCGAATCCTCGAGGCATGGGTCTGACGACCTCGGCACCACCCGCCTACCCGCCCAGGCGAAAGGTCGCTTGTTCAGCGTCACTCCACAGGGTCAGCAAAAAACCGGGTGTTTTCTCTTGGTCCGGGTAACCCTGACCTACGATTCCCGCGTCATGATGATCCGTTACCTCTTCGCTTTCTTCGTCTTTCCCGGGCTGCTGTCGGCGCAATGCAACGTTGCGCCGGTTGCGGCCGACGACACCGCGATCCATCGTGGCGCCGTGGTCTTGGTCGATGTGTTGGCCAACGACTCGGACGGTGATGGTCAAGCGCTGTCGGCGACGTTGATCGGTGGCACCTGCCCGGGCACGGCCACATTGGACCAAGGTCTCTTGACCTGGACGCCACCCGGTTACCAGCCTTCGTGCACGTTCACGTATCGCGTTTTCGACGAGGATGGTCTCTCCGCTGCCGCGGTCGTCACGGTGTCGACCCCACCGACCACGGTTTTCTACGACAATTTCGAAAGCGGAGATACGACGTCATGGGTGTTTTGCACCACGTCCGCCTGCCCCTGATCGCGCTCGCCTCGGTCTGGTTCTTCGTCGCCTCGGTCGCCGCGCAAGGGCCACCGAGTTGGGAACGTGGCACCGGTGCGGACACCGCGTACGCGGTGACCGACATCGAATCGATGAATCTCTTCAACGGCAACCTGGCCTTGAGCTTACCGTTGGGGATCTCGTATCCGGTCGGCCCCGACCTTTCCTACAGCTTCAGTGCCACGACCAGCTCGAATAGCTGGACGGTGGTGCCGGCGAGCTGTAACGGCATTCATTACAGCGTGCCGATGCCTCAGCCACACGCCAACGCCGGCTTTGGCTGGGCGGTCCACCTCGGCAAGCTGCAGCCCCCGGGCTTCTTGGGTCAAGACAATGACTGGCACTACATCAGCCCGGACGGCGCGTCGCACCGCTTCGCCACGGCGCTGCATCCGGGCTACCCTGCGACGGCCAATCCGAGCGCCTGGTACACCCACGACGGCACCTACCTGCGTCTGCGCCGACTCCCCGCGTCGACCTGTCGTCCGCACGCCGGCACCGAAGGGATCGACTGCTGGTGGGTGGAATCCCCAAACGGTCTGGTCTCGGAGTTTCGCGACTTCAACCAGGGCCCGACGATCGCACCCCGTCTCGTTCGGATCCGTGATCCCTTCGACAACTATGTGGACATCGACTATCTCGGTGGCGGTCTGCAGTGGCGGGTGAAGGACTCCCACAATCGTCAGCACACGTTGACGTTTGCCGGCCCGGCGGCGAGCTACAGCAAGCTCGAGCGTCTCGACGTTGAAGTCTTCGGTGGTGGCACGGCGAGCTACGACTTCACCTACGAGACGGTCACCATCGATCGCCAGCGCAACGCCCCATTTCCCGTCTGTGCCCCCGAAGCCGACACGATCACGGTCGACCTCTTGACCCGTATCGAGCAACCCGACGGCACCTATTGGGGCCTGTCCCATCACCAGAACGACCAAGCCGACGTTCTCTCGGGGGCACCCGCATGCGTTCGCACCCCGCTCGACGGTGAGATCTGCTGGACCTATGGCGTCCGCGGCATCCCGTCGATCATCGGTGACGACAATCGCCCTCCCGACTTCGACGTCGCCTATCCAGTGGTCGAGAAAGAGGTCTACGTCCACTCGAACGATGGCACCCCGGAAGGTACCTGGACCTACAGCCACGGCACCAGCGGGGGCGTCAGCGCACCGGGAGATCCCGGCAAACCGTGTCATCACACCACCACGGTGAGGGATCCGCTCGGTCACGAGACGGTGCATTACTTCAGCACCAGTATCGCGTTGCACAAGTGGTCGTTCGGCTTGCCCTTCACCCGCTGCCGACCCGGTGCCGGCTACAACGCCAACGGCCCGTTCCTCTCTCAACAGGTCTACGACGGGACGGCCGCCGGCGGCACCCTGGTCCGGAGCATCGAGGTCGCATACGAAACCAGCGGGGTCGGAACGGGCGACGATCTCCAGGGCATCAACAATCGTCTCGCCTACACCAAGACGATCTATCACGACGATGGCAACCGCTTCGTCGAAACGACCTACAGCGACTTCGACGGTCTCGGTCACTATCGCTCCGCCGTCTCGGGTGGCACCGTCAGCAGCGGCGACTCGCGCACCCACACCACGACGTTCAATCCGAACAGCGGCACCCTGCTGACCAATCCGAGCGGTGCAACCGCCCCGGGTAGCTTCGTCCTCCCGCATCCCGGTTCGCCGTGGATCCTCGATACCTATACCGAGATGCGTACGGTCGAAGACGGCCAAACCGCCGTCCAGGAATTCTGCTTCGACACCTCGACCGGTTTCCTCTCGCGAGCGCGTACGCTGGCGGGCGCCACCCGTGGCCCTACCGATCTCCTCAACGTCTTCGTGCAAGAGAGCGGTAACACCGGTCGCGTGGCGATCGACCGTCTCTATGGGGGTGACAGCCAAACCTTCATGGACGGCAGCTACACCAGCTTGTGTGACATGGACGTCCCCTCACCTGAACGCTACCGGCTCGTGCACAGCTACACGAGCGGCGTGCTCGCCAAAACCACCGCGGTCGATCCCTGCGACAACGGCTTCGAGGTCGAGCTGGTCGATCTCACCATCGACGCCAACACCGGTTTCGTCTCCCGGAGTCGTGACGTCGCCGATGTCGAGACCTCGTTCTTCTACGACACCATCGGTCGTCTAACCAGCGAACGTCCACCCCAGAGTGGCTGGGTGTTCTACGAACACGTCCTGCCCAACCTGGGTCAACCTCACCTCACGCCACAAGTGGTCACCCGCGTGTGCAACCCCGGCGGTGGCTGTAACGACACCGGCGCGCTCGCCCTGAGCCGTGTCGAGTCCGATGGGCTCGGCCGCACCACGTCCGAGCACATCAGCCTACCGTCGGGTACCGACGAGCAGGTCCGCACCTACACTTATAACGCGCTCGGCTGGCTCACCGCGGTAAGCGTGTGGAACGACAGCACGAAGACCACGACCTACGACCTCTTCGATCGCTTTGGTCGCCCGGGTCGGATCACCCCGCACAACCAATCGCCGACTCGCCTCTTTTACTCCGGTGATCGGCTGGTCACCCGCGAGCTCAGGATTCAAACGTCTGCGGGGCTCGCTGGCGCCTTCACCACCGAGATCACCGACAACCACGGTCGGCTCATCGAGGTGTGCGAAAACCAGGACGAGAATTTCACCACCAGCTGTCCCGCCGGGGCGATCCGCACGACCTATGACTACGACGTCGGCCACCGTCTCACCGATGTGTGTCAACACGACACCGGCGCCTCGTGTGGGCAAACCCGAGCATTCGTCTACGACCAGCGTGGCTTCCTCACCAGCGAGCGTCATCCCGAGATCGGCCCGAGCGGCAACGGTTGGATCGACTACACCTACGACGCGCGCGGCAACGTCCTCAGCCGTGACCTCGCCGGGAGCGAATTCGATCTCGTCTTCGGCTACGACCCGATCGGCCGGCTGATCCGCGTCGACGAAAACCTCGGCGCCACCACCCGTCCGCTCAAGGAGTGGTTCTACGCCCGCAACAACAACGGCAACGACCGTCGACGCGGCAAAGTCGTGCTCGCCAAGCGTCACAATTGGGTCAACCCGGTCAACCCCCTGCTCGGCGGCACGCTCGACGTCACCGTCTCGGAAGCCTTCACCTACGAGGGGCGTGACGGTGCCGTATCCAACCGGCAAACGCGCTATAGCTTCAACGGCACCACCTATGCCTTTCAGACCGGCTTCAGCTGGACGCCGCTCGGCAACCCCGAAGTCACCAACTATCCCAACTGTCTCCACGCCGACTGCGACGCCCCGGTCCGCAACATCCAGCGGTCCTACGACAAGGGGTTTCTCACCGAGATCCTCGGCTGGGTCGACCGTATCGACTACCAGCGGGGCGGCATGGTCCACAACGTCGACCACGCCAACGGCGTCCGCTGGACCCTGACTGGCGACACCGACGGCCACGCTCGCCCCGGCTCGATCGGCACCACCGCCGGCTGGAACAGCAGCACCTACGACTACGACGGTGCCGGCAACATCTTCGCCATCGGCAGCCAGCAGTACCGCTACGACCGGCTCAGTCGGATGACCTCCGGCCAAACCCCGGTCGGTGGGAGCACCCACACCCAAAGCGCCAGCTACGACGTCTACGGCAACCTCACCCAGCTGATCACCCACGGCGCCACCCAAAACCTCCCCGTCAACCCCGACACCAATCGTCTCAACGCCGGCAGCTACGACGAGCTCGGCAACCTCACCGCCATCACCCTCGGCGGCGAGGCCTATCAATACGGCTACGACGCCATCGGCATGATGCGTCACCTCGTCTCGAACACCGACCGATCACGCGTCTTCGTCTACACCGCAAGTGACGAACGCCTGCTCACCTTCGACTGTGCCGGCAATGTCTGCGCCGAGGGCCAACCGCGAGAAACCTGGACCCTCCGTGACCTCAGCGGCCAGCTCCTGCGTGTCTGGGACCATCCCTTCGGCAGCCAGTGGTTCTGGACTCACGACTACATCCATCGCGACGGTATCCCCGT
>JBCDBH010000217.1:0-10068 GCA_039184055.1 Acidobacteriota bacterium | reverse complement strand
GCCAAACCCGCCGCCAAGACGAGTCTGTAGGAGACAAGATGTCCGTCGCGAGCGCACAACCGACCACGCCGTTTTACGGCATTCTCGCCAGCTTCGAGACCGAAGAAGAGCTGATCCACGCTCTCGAGGCGGTGCAGGCGGAGGGCTACGACAAGCTCGATGCCTTCACGCCTTATCCGGTCGAGCACGTCAGCGAGTTGGTGTACCACCACAAGAAGTCGATCATGCCCAAGCTGGTGCTCGGCGCCGGGCTCACCGGCGCGGCGACCGGCTTCGGGTTGCAGTGGTGGACCACCACGATCGCCTATCCGATGAACATCGGTGGTCGGCCACTCTTCTCGTGGCCGGCGTGGATCGCCGTCACCTTCGAGCTCACCATTCTCTTCTCGGCCTTTGCCGCGGTATTCGGCATGTTGGCGGTCAACGGGCTGCCTCGGCCACACCATCCGGTTTTCAATGTCGAGGCGTTCGAGAGCGCCTCAGTCGATGGGTTCTTTTTGCTCATCGAAGCCGCGGACCCCAAGTACGATGCCAAGGCCACCCGCGAGACACTCGAAGGTCTCGGCTCTCACGAGGTGCACGACGTTGATTGGTAACGCACCCTCACTCGGCGGCTGGGCGCATCTGGCGCGTCGCCTCGC
Organism: Acidobacteriota bacterium; assembly: GCA_039184055.1. Taxonomy (GTDB): domain Bacteria; phylum Acidobacteriota; class Thermoanaerobaculia; order Multivoradales; family J023; genus JBCDBH01. The sequence goes on along the minus strand of JBCDBH010000217.1, from coordinate 9,427 downwards.
CCTTCTGCTCCTGATCGCAGTAGCGGCGGTCGGCTGTCGTCAAGACATGCAGGACACGCCGCGTATCGAGCCCTTCGAGGCCAACGATTTCTTCGCCGATGACGTCGGTTCGCGGCCGATACCCGCGGGTACCGTGCCGCGGGGCATTCGGTCGCGCGACGGTGACATCCATGCGGCCTGGGACAACGATCCTAGTTATTGGGAAGGGGTCGACGTAGCCGGCACCTACGTCGCCAGCTTTCCGCTCGCCGTCGACCAGGACCTCCTCTACCGAGGCAAAGAGCGCTACGAGATTTTCTGCGCGCCCTGTCACGATTCGGTCGGCTCTGGTCAGGGCATGATCGTGCGACGCGGCTTCAAGCAGCCGTCGTCGTACCACATCGACCGACTTCGCGAGGCGCCCAACGGCTATTACTTCGAGGTGATCAGCCACGGTTTCGGAGTCATGTCTGGATACGAGACCCACATTCCCATCGAGGATCGGTGGGCGATCATCGCTTACATTCGCGCCCTGCAGCTGAGCCGTAATCAACGACTCGGCGATTTGCCGAGCGCATGGCGGACCGATTTCCAGGCCGATCTCGCCGCCATGGAGGCGCGACCGCCTTCCGATGAACCGGCGGGAACGGGTGTCTACAGAATCGATGCCGTGGGCCTCGAGGGCCGCAACGACGCCAATCCGACGACGGAGATCGACCATGGCGAAGAGTGAGCCCATTTTGACGGCCGACGAGGCCACCTTCGCGCCCAAGGCCGATCTCGCCGCCTTGCGGGGCAAAGTGTTGATCTTCGCGCTGTTCGGTCTCGGAGGAGCGGCCGTCGGTCTGTTCCTCGACCAGCAGGCATTCCTCCGCGCTTGGCTGCAAGGCTGGCTGTGGTCGCTCAACATCTGTGTCGGCATGCTCGCGTTGTGCATGCTCAATCATCAGAGCGGTGGCTTGTGGGGCATCGTCATGCGTCGCACCTTCGAGGTGGCGGGTAAATCGCTGTGGCTTTTCCTGATCTTGTCGACACCCTTGGTGATTTCGGTGCTCGGACCGGTGATCGGCATGGAGCTGCTGCCGGTCGCTTTCCCCTGGGCGGATCCGGAGATCGTCGCGCACGACAAGCTGATCCAGAAGAAGGTGGCGTATCTCAACTCCTGGTTTTGGTTCGCACGGTTGCTGATCTACTTCGCCGTATGGCTCGGCTTCGCCCATTTCCTGGCTTCCTGGTCGAAGAAATGGGACGAAACCGGGGATCCGCGTTGGGAGCAGCGATTGAAGGTCCTGGCCGCGGCTGGCTTGGTGTGCTACGTGATCACGGTCACCTTCGCATCGGTCGACTGGATCATGTCGATCGATCCCCACTGGTTCTCGGCGATCTTCGGTGTGGCGTGGGTCGGTGGTTCGGGATTGGGTGCGCTGTCCCTCACCGTGGCGTTGATGGTGTTCATGCGCACCCGTAAGCCGATGGATCGCGTGCTCAACAAGCGCCTGTTCCACGACTACGGCAAGTTGATGTTGGCCTTCACCATGTTGTGGACCTACTTCATGATCGGCCAATACATCATCATCTGGTCCGGCAACCTGCCCGAAGAAGTTGGTTGGTTCATCGACCGCGGAACCAACGGCTGGCAGCTGCTCAGCGTGGCGTTGATCCTCGGTCACTTCGCTCTGCCGTTCGTCGTGCTTCTGTCCGCCGACCTCAAGAAAAAACCGACGAAGTTCATCTGGGTCGCGGTGTGGGTCTTGGCGATGCGGTGGTTGGACTACTATTGGCAGGTGGCGCCGAGCTTCAGTCGTGATTGGTCGGTGGTCGCCGAGGGCGCTTCACACCATCCCGCCGAATCGATCGGTGCGAACGTCGTTACTTGGTTGCCCGTCGACATTCTGACCGCGCTCGGAATCGGCGCCCTCTGGCTGTGGTTCATGCTCGGTCAGCTTCAAGGGCGCCCGCTGCTCCCGCTTCATGAACCTCGGGTCGCGCAACAAGTCGATGCCGTGGCCCACGAGGAGGCTTACGCTCATGGGTAAATTGCCAACTCGGCTGCCCGACGCGGACGGCTACATCGGTCCTCGCGAGGACGGCCGTCAAGGACGCAAATTCGACGACGAAATCAGCTCCAGGGCCGTTTATTGGGGCTTCATCGGTACGCTTCTGGCCTGTGCCATCTCTTTCGCTTTCATCTTTGGTTGGGAAATGCTGTTCAACGCTCAAGACCGGGCGGCGGCCGCGGAGGCGGCGGCCGCCAACTTGGCCATCGCCGAACGGATCGATCAGCAGCCGCCTCCAGGCCCTTGGCTTCAGCCCAAACCCGAACGCGAATGGGAAGCCATGCGCGAGGAGATGAACGACGAGCTGACCCATTTCGGCTGGGTCGATGAAGCTGCGGGCACCGTTCATATCCCGATCGATCGCGCCATCGAGATGATGGCCGCTAAAGGCCTCGGCTCCGATCCAGAGCCGTTGCCGGCTGCCTATACGGGTGAGGCGAGCGACGATGCGGCGGCCGCTTCGGCCGACGCCGAGACCACCGCAACGAATGCCGCCGAATCTGACGCCACCACGCCCGTGACGGCCGACGACAGCGAGGCGGATCGTGAGGAGACGGACGGCGAATGAGCCTTCGACGCGTGCTCGGCACGCTTCTCACTGTGACCGTGCTGGTCGTCATGGCCGCGACCCCGGCGTTCGCTCAACGTGAGCGAATTCCGGCCGAGTCATTGCCCGGTCCGCTCAAAGAGGTCGGCTTCGACCAGAACCTGGGTGCTCAGGTGCCTCTCGACATTCCGTTTGTCGACGAGCACGGGCAGCCGGTCATGCTGGCCGACTATTTGGGTGGTGACAAACCGGTCGTTTTCACCTTCGTGTACTACGACTGCCCGATGCTCTGCGGCCTTGTGCTCGACGGGCTGGCGCAGTCACTCAGCGTCTTGCCGTTCACGCCCGGACAGGAATTCGACGTGGTGGCGGTTTCGATCGCCCCCGAAGAGACACCCGAGATGGCCATCGAGGCCGAAGTGATCGCGCTCGAGCGCTACGGCAAACCCGAAACCGCCCCCGGTTGGCACTTTCTCACCGGTGGCGAAGCATCCATCCGACGACTCACCGAGACCGCCGGATTCCGTTACGTTTTTCTTCCAGAAACCGGCGAATACGCCCATGCCAGCGGCATCATGATCGTGACGCCCGAAGGGACCATCGCGCAGTATTTCTACGGCGTCGAATACCCTCCGAAAGACGTCCGACTGGCATTGGTGGACGCTTCGTCGAACCAAATCGGTTCTCTGGTCGACCAGATGATGCTCTTCTGCTTCCAATACGACCCGCAATTGGGCCGTTACACAGTGTTGATCACCCGGGTGCTGCGGCTCGCCGCCGCCGCCTTCGTGCTCGTGCTGGCGGTCTTCTTGTGGGTCATGTGGCAGCGCGAGCGTCGGACCGGTCGAACCAGTGGACCGGTAGGAGCGGCTTGACATGGAGTTCATGGGATTCCCGCTCTTCGACTTCCCCATTTTTCCTGAGAGCGCTTCGACGCTTGCCGGGGATGTCGACGCGATCTATTTCTTCGCCCTCGCGGTGAGCGCCGTCAGCTCTCTGCTGATCGCGATCATCTTGTTCGGTTTCTTCGCGGTATACAAACGCAAGAAAAAAAGCGAGATCGGTACTCCCACCGCAGAGCCTCTTGCACTCGAGATCGGTTGGTCGCTGATCCCCCTCGTCGTCACCATGGTGATGTTCTTCTGGGGAGCCTGGGTGTTCTTGAAGGCGGTCAACGTCCCCGAGGACGCAATCGCCTACAGCGCCACCGGCAAGCAGTGGATGTGGAAATTTCAACATCCCACTGGCCAGCGTGAAATCAACCACCTCCACGTTCCGCTGGGTGAGAAGATCAAGCTCACGATGACCTCGGAAGATGTCATCCACAGCTTCTTCGTACCGGCCTTCCGGGTGAAGCAAGACGTGCTTCCCGGGCGGTACACCACGGTGTGGTTCGAGGCCACCAAGACCGGGACTTACCACCTTTTCTGCACGGAATACTGCGGTGCCGAGCATGCGCGCATGATCGGTTCGGTGGTGGTGATGGCGCCGGAGGATTACCAAGAATGGCTCGACCAGATGTCGCAGACCATGCCTCCGGCGATGATCGGTGAGCAGCTCTTCGATCAACTGGCGTGTAACAGCTGCCATTTCGACATGGATCGTGGCCGTGGTCCCGCCCTGGGCGGCATCGCGGGAGAACGCGTGGAGCTCGCGGATGGTCGAACGCTGGATCGTGACGACGACTACTTGCGCATGTCGATCCTGCGTCCCAGCGAGCATCTTGTCGACGGCTACCAACGGATCATGCCCACCTACCAAGGGCAGATCAGTGAGACGTCCCTTCTTCAGCTGATCGCATACATCAAGTCGCTCCCCGCCGCCGATGACGCGCTGATCGCGGACGACGAAAGCGAAGAGCCCGAGGACGAAGACACGACGACCGACGTCGTGCACAACGCCGCTCAGCTCGCTCTCGAAACCGTGGCCGTCACAGTCGGTGAATGATCGGAGACAAGGCACCATGAGTAGCACCAGCAGCGACACCTACAACTACATGATGGCTCCTGAAGCGGAGCCTGAGATCAACAAAGACAACTACCTGAACGACGGGTGGCGACTCCAGGATTGGTTGCTGAGTCTCGATCACAAGCGGATCGGTATCCTGTACCTGATCTCGATCACGGTCTTCTTCGCGCTCGGTGGCGCGTATGCCGCGCTCATCAGGCTCGAGCTGATCACCCCCGGTGGTGATCTCCTATCCCCTGACGCCTACAACCGTGCCTTCACCATGCACGGCGTGCTGATGGTCTTCTTCTTCTTGATTCCATCGATCCCGGCGGTGTTCGGTAACTTCGTTCTGCCGTTGATGATCGGCGCCAAAGACGTCGCCTTTCCCAAGCTCAACTTGGCCAGCTGGTACATGTACATGATCGGTGGCACCTTGACTTTGGTCGCCATGGTGACCGGCGGTGTCGACACCGGTTGGACCTTTTACACGCCCTACTCGACGGCCTATTCGAATACCTTCGTCGCCGCGGTGGCGGTGGGTATTTTCGTCAACGGCTTTTCGTCGATCTTCACCGGCATCAACTTCATGGTGACGATCCATCGCATGCGCGCACCGGGCCTGACGTGGTTCCGTCTGCCGCTCTTCATCTGGGCGATGTATGCCACCAGCTTGATCATGATCCTCGGCACCCCGGTGCTCGCCATCACTTTGCTCCTGGTGGGTGCTGAGCGTTTGCTCGGACTGGGCATCTTCGATCCTGCCCTGGGTGGCGATCCGATCCTCTTCCAGCATCTCTTCTGGTTCTACTCCCACCCGGCGGTGTACATCATGATCCTGCCGTCGTTGGGTGTGGTTTCCGAGCTGGTCGCGACCTTCTCGCGTAAGCGGGTTTTCGGCTACGCCTTCGTCGCCTTTGCGTCGGTGGCGATCGCGGTCATCGGCTTCGTGGTCTGGGGTCACCACATGTTCGTATCGAGCCAATCGGCCTACGCCGGTATGGTCTTCTCCTTCTTGACGATGTTCGTCGCCGTGCCGTCGGCGGTGAAGGTCTTCAATTGGATGGCGACCATGTTCAAAGGCTCGATCGAATACTCGACACCGATGTTTTACGCCCTCGGCTTCATCGGTTTGTTCGTGATCGGCGGTCTGACCGGCTTGATGCTCGGCACCATGGGTCTCGACATCCATCTGCACGACACCTACTTCGTGGTCGCTCACTTCCACTACATCATGGTGGGTGGCGCGCTCTTCGGATATCTCGGTGCCATGCACTATTGGTGGCCGAAGATGTTCGGACGCATGTATCCGGATGGTCTCTCGCACATGTCGGCGCTGGTCATCTTTCTGGGTTTTAACCTGACCTTCTTCCCGCAGTTCATCCTCGGGTATCTGGGCATGCCGCGTCGCTACCACGTCTATCCCGACGAGTTCCAGATCCTTCACGTCATGTCCAGTGCGGGGGCGTCGGTCTTGGCGGTCGGTTACATGATTCCGCTGGTGTACTTCACATGGTCTTTGGTGGCGGGTCGTGCGGCCGGACGCAATCCCTGGAGGGCCGTTGGCCTCGAGTGGCTACTGCCTTCACCACCACCGACCCACAATTTCCACGAAATCCCGACCGTCGACTGGGAAGCCAACGAGTACCGTGAGCTCCCCGAGGTCGAGCCGGCACCGATGCCCTTACGCTCCGTGCCAGGGCAAGCTTGACGTCTTTTTGAGCTGAATTGAGAGAGGAGCGAGAACCTTGAGCGCCGGACACGCCGCTGCCAACTCCTACGAAGCGGGCCTCGCGCACCACTTCGAAAGCTTCGAGCAGCAAAAAGAGTCGTCCTTCTTGGGCATGTGGCTCTTTTTGGTGCAGGAGATCATGTTCTTCGGCGGCCTCTTTGTGGCCTATGCCGTCTACCGTTCGATGTATCCGGCGGCCTTCATGGCCGGCTCGCAACAGCTCGACACCTTTTGGGGCTTTCTCAACACGCTCGTTCTGCTGTGCAGCTCGTTCACCATGGTGCTCGCGGTATGGGGTGCGCAGGTCGGCCGGAAGAAGGTGATCGTTTGGGGTCTGATCGGCACCATCTTCTTCGGTGCCGTGTTCCTAGGTGTCAAGGTCGTCGAGTACAGCGCGAAATTCGAGCATCACCTGGTGCCGGGCGAGTCGTTCGAATGGCCGCCGAAGAAGCATCACGGCGGTGATCACGGTGCCGAAGCGGCCGCCCACGGGGCCGACGACCTTGCGCACGGGGCGGTGATCGCAACCGAAGCACATGGTGCGGACGTGGCGATCGACTCCTCGAACGCGGTCGAGATGTCCGGCCGTGGTGGCGCGATCATCTTCTTCTTCCTCTATTTCTTCATGACAGGCATGCACGCTCTGCACATGGTGATCGGTATCGTCATCATGTTGATCATGCTGCCCATGGCGGCAAAAGGGAAGTGGGGCCCGGACAACCACAACTTCGTGGAAGGCTTCGGTCTCTACTGGCATTTCGTCGATCTCGTGTGGATCTTCCTCTTTCCTTTTCTCTACCTGCTCGGCGCGCATTAGGGGACCATCATGGCAACTGGACACGACGACGGTCGTCCCTGGTACAAAGTTCTATGGATGCCTTACATTGTCGTCCTGCTCGCTCTTTGGGTGCTCACCGTGGTCACCTGGGCGGTGGCACTGGTCGATTTGGGTGAGCCGTGGGCCGACATCGTCGCCCTCACCATCGCGATGTTCAAGGCGTCTCTGGTCGTCGCCTACTTCATGCACGTCAAGGACGGCACGCCGCTTATCAAGATCGTCGCGATCGCGGGAGTCGTGTGGCTGGTGCTCTTCTTCGGCTTCGTGTTCGGTGACTACTTCGTTCGGATCATCGACTGGGTCGTGGGAAGCGTGACGACGTAGCGATTTAGTCGATTCGCAAGGCGGCTGCTTCGGCGATCGCCGCGTTCAAGCTCACCCCCCGATAGCTCGTACCCAAAAGGTGCAGCTCGGGGGGTTTGCTTTTGGCGATCGTGTCGAGCAACGCCGCGTGTCCGATCTCGTATTGGGCGATGCCGAGGGTATGACGCATGACGTGGGTGGTGCGTGGCGTCAACTTGCGTTTCCAGACCTTCTCGAGCTCGCTGACAGCGATCGACAAGAGAGCATCGTCGTCGAGCATCACCGCGTCGGGATCACGTCGTCCGCCGATCAACACGCGGAAAAGGTAGTAGCCCTCGGGGGCACGGTTCGGAAAGATGTGACTCGAATAGAGCGTGCCGAGCATCCGCAGTTTCTGCCCTCGTGGCACCAGAAAGCCAAATGCCGGCAACACGCCGTCGAGGGCGCTGGCGTGAAGCGACAACGCCACCACCGCGACGGGTGCGGTGGGCACGCGACGTAGCGCGCCGGCGAGTGGCTCTTCGACCAGCTCGGCGGCTTTGGGCGCCGGCAGCGTCAGCACGAAGTGGTCGTAGCCGCTCGGAAGCGTGGTGAGCGGTGTTGCGAGCCGAAGATCGAGCCGTGAGGCGAGCGCGTCGATCAGCACCTGCATGCCGTGGTCGAACGAGGTCAGCACCCCGCGTGGCGCGGCATCACGCTTCGTCGCCTTCATTCCCTTGATCAACGAGCCGTGTTCGGTTTCGAGCTCGAGCAGCTTGGGAAAGGTGCTCTGGAGCGACAGGCGTTTCGGGTCTCCCGCCCACACGCCGGTGACAAACGCATCCACCAACACGTCCGCTGCCTGCTTGCCGAGTCGTCGTGCCGCGAACTGCCAGATACTCTCGTCACGATCGCCGACCCGAGGTGGGATGAACGGCTCGCGCAACGCGCGAAGCTTGCCCCGTTGCGGCAACACATCGCTGGTCAGGAATTGTGGAGGCTTCGTCGGTAGCCGACGCAACTTGCCTGAGCGCCAAATCAACCGCACCGCCGCGTCGGTATTCGCCCGCACCAGGCGATCTTCGATGCCCAATGCGCGGACCAAATCGAGCGTCGCGGGTTCATTGTCGAGAAAGCCATTCGTCGCCCACTCGACCCGACAACCTTCCACTTCCTCAGTGAAGATATTGCCACCCGGCCGGCCACGCGCCTCGTAGACCACCACTTCATGGCCTTGTTCCTGGAGGTGGAAGGCCGTTGCCAAACCCGAGATACCCGTGCCGATCACCGCGACTTTCATGGCCGGATCATAGCCGAGTAGCGCGTATACGCCGCACCGTGCTGGCAGTAGTCGTTGGGTGAGGGAACTACACGGTGCGCGATGAGCTTCTCGCTTTTTGGGCTGCATCATGATCCAGGCGGCGCGAAGGAAGTGGATGTACCCGCTTGTTACTCACGCCAGAAAACCTCTGTAGAATCAGAGATTGCGGCGCGGATACGGTGATCTTGCACGGATACTGGATCGTGGCGTGGTGATAGCGTGAAACTCGGTTGTCGTTTTTTAGATGACCTTGTTGATCGTTAGGCGGTGCAAGATGAATGACGAGGTGCGAGATGAGTGACGAGGTGCGAACCTGGTGGAGTCAATGGCCCGAGGTCGAGCATTTGGGTGACGAAGCTCTCGAAGATCTTCCGTTCGGTGCGATCAAGCTCGATGCCGAAGGCAAGATCTTGCTCTACAACCAAGCCGAAGCTGTGCTGAGCGGGCGTGATGCCAAGCATGTGATCGGCAAGAATTTCTTCACCGAGGTGGCTCCCTGCACCGACGTTCAAGACTTCTCTGGCCGGTGTCGCGACGGGGTCGCGGCCGGTGAGCTCGACGAGGTCTTTCCGTATCGCTTTGATTTCAAGATGACACCGACCGACGTGTGGGTGCGGCTCTATTTCAGCCACAGCACGCAGAGTGCCTGGGTGTTTGTCACCCGCCGAATGGGTGACGCCGCCGCGCCGATTCGCTAGACGGTTTGTGGGCGGCGGTGTCGCCG
>JBCDBH010000216.1:0-10081 GCA_039184055.1 Acidobacteriota bacterium | reverse complement strand
TCCACGCACCACGCTTGTGTCCGGGAATAAATCTGAGTGTCAGATTGTCATGTATACTGTGACGGCGACTTGACGGCTCTGCACTGAGATTCGAGCGCATGCGATTGACGCTCAGATCGACGAAGAGAGTCGGAAGTTCATTCGATTGCTTAGTCTAGGTGGTGGTTCGACGATTTCGCAGGAGCCGCCGCGCGAACATAGCCAAGGAGGAGTCTCAGATGAGCAAGATCATCGGTATCGATCTCGGTACGACCAATAGCGTCGTGGCGGTCATGGAGGGCACCGAAGCGCGGGTGATCGCGAACGCCGAAGGCGCTCGCACCACGCCATCGGTCGTCGGTTTTAGTCAGAGCGGTGAGCGGTTGGTGGGGCAAGTCGCCAAGCGGCAGTCGGTTACCAATCCTGAGAACACCGTCTTCTCGATCAAGCGTTTCATGGGCCGGCGCTTCGACGAGGTCAATGAAGAGATGAAGATGGTTCCATACAAGGTCGAGCGCGCCGACAACGGTGACGTTCGGGTGCTGGCGCAGACCAAGAAGTTCTCGCCGCCGGAAATCTCCGCGATGGTTCTGCAGAAGCTCAAGCAGGCCGCCGAAGACCACCTCGGTGAGAAGGTCACGGAAGCGGTCATCACGGTGCCGGCGTATTTCAACGACGCGCAGCGTCAGGCTACGAAGGACGCTGGACGGATCGCTGGTCTCGAGGTGAAACGTCTGGTCAACGAGCCGACCGCCGCCGCGCTGGCTTACGGTCTCGACAAAAAGGTCGACGAGAAAATCGCCGTCTACGACTTTGGTGGCGGTACCTTCGACATCTCGATTCTCGAGGTGGGTGACGGTGTCGTCGAGGTCAAGTCGACCAACGGTGATACACACCTGGGCGGTGACAACATCGATCAGAAGCTGATCGAGTGGCTGCTCAGCGAGTTCAAGAAGGATCAGGGCATCGACTTGTCGAATGATCCGATGGCGATGCAGCGTCTGCGCGAAGCGGCCGAGAAGGCGAAGATCGAGCTCTCGACCACCCAAGAGACGCAGATCAACCTGCCCTACATCACGGCGGATCCGCAAACTGGACCCAAGCATCTCAACCTGCGTCTGACGCGGAGCAAGCTCGAGCAGCTGGTCGAAGATCTGATCAATCGCTCGTTCAACCCGGTCAAACAGGCGCTCAAGGACGCTGGACTCGGCGCCGGTGACATCGACGAGATCGTGCTGGTCGGTGGCCAGACGCGTATGCCCTTCATCCAGAAAAGCGTGGTGGACTTTTTCGGCAAGGAGTCGAACAAGGGGGTCAACCCGGATGAGGTCGTGGCGATTGGCGCGGCCATTCAGGGCGGCGTGTTGCGCGGCGATGTCAAGGATGTCGTCTTGCTCGACGTCACGCCGCTGTCGTTGGGCATCGAGACGCTCGGTGGTGTCGCGCACAAGTTGATCGAGCGGAATACGACGATTCCGACTCGAAAGAGCGAGACATTTTCCACCGCGGCGGACAACCAGCCGTCCGTCGAAGTCCATGTGCTCCAGGGTGAGCGTGAAATGGCGCGTGACAACCGCACGCTGGGCAAATTCCACCTCGTCGGGATTCCGCCAGCGCCGCGTGGCATGCCGCAAATCGAAGTGACCTTCGATATCGATGCCAACGGTATCGCCAACGTGTCGGCGAAAGACCTCGGTACGGGCAAAGAGCAGAAGATCACCATCACCGCTTCGAGCGGTCTCGACGAGAACGAGATCGAGCGGATGGTCGAGGATGCGGAAGCGCATGCCGAAGAGGACAAGACTCGCCGCCAGACCGTCGAGGCTCGTAACCAGCTCGACTCGTTGGTGTACAGCACCGAGAAGGGACTGGAAGAGAACAAAGAGAAGCTGGACGCGGGCAGTCAGGGTGAGCTGAACACGGCACTCGAAGAGGCCAAGAAGGCGCTCGAGACCGATGACTTGGCTCAGCTCGAGAAGGCCACGGAGCAGCTGACTCAAGCGTCGCACAAGCTCGCTCAGGTGATGTACGAGCAGGCGGGCCCGACGGCGGAGGCCACGGGTGACGGTGGACCCGCCGGTGACGCGGCAACCGGTGGTGACGACGACGTGATCGATGCCGAGTACGTCGAAGTCGACGACAAGAAGGAGTAAGGCGTGTACCGGCCGGCCACGCTCGACGTGGCCGGCATCTGGTTCGAGGGGAGGATTCCGATGACCGAAAAGCGAGGAAAGCGGCGCAAGCTCCTCATGATCAGCGCGGTTGCCGAGCGATTTGACATCCACCCGCAGACCCTTCGCCTCTACGAACGAGAGGGGCTGATTACTCCAGTCCGAAGCCGTGGCAACACCCGTTTGTACGACGATGAAACGCTTCGTCGTCTCGAGATCATTCTCAATCTGACGCGTGAGCTGGGTGTGAACCTGGCAGGGGTCGAAGTGATCCTCAACATGCGTGAGCAGATGGACCGCATGCAAGACGAGATGGATCAGGTGCTCGAGCAAGCGCGCCTCGATCTCGCGGTGCGGCGTGAACGTCGCAATCAGCATGCATTGGTCAGGATTGCGAGCGGTCCCCTCGTCTATGCCGAGGTGTCGAGAAAAGACGAGTAAGTAGTAGCCGGCTTAGAGGTTCGAAGCGCCAAACAGCCAGTGGGTCCAGTCCGATGAGCGATCCACTGGCTGTTTGCATGTCTACCTCAATCAGCCGCGGCAAGATCCAGAAAAACGTCCTCGAAGGGGGAGTCGCTACAGCTCGACTGTTGCCGGATGTCCGCGGGGCTACCCAGAGCAGCGACCCGGCCGGCTTTCAGAATCACCATCCGCTCGCAGACCCGTTCGACAAAGCTCATGACGTGCGATGACAACACGATCGTGCTTCCCGAGCTCGCCAGCGTTTCGAGCCGGAGACGCAGCCGACGCATCGCATCCGTATCGAGACCATTGAGCGGCTCGTCGAGCAGAATGAGCGGTGGACTTCCCATCAGCGCGGCGGTCAAGCCGATCTTCTTGCGCATACCCAACGAGTAATTGCCGATGCGCTCGGTTCGCGCCACCTCGGGCGACAGGCCTAGGTGGCTGAGGAGCTCAGCACGTTCATCGGCGTTGTCGAGCTTCTTGAGACCCGCGATCAGCTGGAGATACTCCCAGCCCGTGAGACGTTCGTAGTACACGGGCTCTTCGGGCAGGTAGCCGACCTGATGGCGTGCGTCGAGCGTGTCGCGAACCGAGTCGAAACCACGGATTTCGATCGTGCCTCGATCGAGCGCGGTGAGGTGGACGATGGCGCGGAGCAGGGTCGATTTTCCAGCTCCGTTGCCACCGAGAAGACCGAAGATTCCGCCGTCGACGGAAAAGCTCACAGTGTCGAGAGCGAGCGTGTCGCCCCAGCTTTTGGTTGCTTCGTGCACGCGGAGCGCGGGCTTGGATGCATGCGAAGATCGGGTCATCGTTGTGTCTGTAGGAGTTGAATACGACCGTTGGCTCGATCGGTGAAGGTGGCGATGACGACGAGAAACCCGATCAGCCACATCAGCCACAGATCGGGCACGATGATCAGAAGCCCGGCCAGGGCCGTGCCGACCATGGCGCTGAAGAGAAATCCGATCAAGGGACGTTCGGGAATCTCGTATGCCGCGCCTCCGACCAGGGAAGCCAAGCACCACGCCATGGCGGCGAAGAGTAACGCATTCGGCAGAGCAGACGCGGTTCCTCGGGTGGCGATCAGGAGAATCACGAGCAGCGTCGCCGGCACGGCGAGCAAGCGTGCGCTCCACAATTTGGTCCGCCACACGGTGCTCGGTTCGATACCACTCACGGTTTCAGCCCACAGCCTCGGCAGCTGATGCTGAACGAGCACGGGAACGAGAGCGACCGACGAGAGAACCGCCATCGTGCCAGCGGCGAAGGTGGCGCGTTCATGCCATGCGATTGGCGTCACGAGCGGAGCCAACACCGCGGCGAGCAGCCAGAAGAACGTGAGCCCGGACGTGACGACGACAGCGGGCGAGAACAGCCGAATCACCAACCTCATGTCGCGAGCCACGCCTACACGCACTGGGTGAGGGGTTGGCTCGGTTTGGCGGAGCCTGACGGTCGAGCGCCGGGCGCGCTTGCTGAGGATCGTCTCGACGAGCTCGCGACCGCGTTCGTAGTCACGCAGATAGATGATCGTCGCTAACCCGAGCGCGATGACGATCGTCAGGACCACCCCCATATCGGGTGCGGCGAGCCGCGCTGGCGAGCCCATTTGGTCGGCGATGGCACGGACGAGGCCATCGATCTGAACTGCGCTGGCTCGCCATGGCGCGAGCACGGCGTCGAGCCATGGTGGGCGCTGGGCCACGAGCGCAGCGCCGAGCCATACGGCCGCGGGCACGAGCGCGCGCCCATCCAGCCAGCGTAGCCGAACGAGCAAAGTAGCCAACGCCAAAGCCACGGCGGTGGACAGGCTGATGATCATGGCGAGGTGGGCGATGGCGAGCTCGGGCCGCTCGAAACCGAGCACGACAAGAGCGACGACGAGAGCAACGAGCAACGGTAGCTGGCGCACCCAAGTCGTGATGATCGCCGTCACGAGCCGTGACGAGACCGCGACCGGCAGAGCGTCGAGCATGGTCCGACGTGGTGGGTAGAGCTCATCGAGGGCCGTTCGAAGGGGAGGCACGGTGACGAAGAGCGCGAGAATCCAGGCAAGGGCAGCCGGTGTCGCGGTGTCGAGCTCGAGCCAACGGTGCAGCTCGGTGGCGACCAGCGGTGCCCAGCGAATCAAGATCCAGCCACACGGGACGAGAATGAGGGGGGCGAGCACGAGCAGCACGAAGGCGTGCTGACGAAACCAGCGCACGGCTTCGACCGCGCGCGCTCGTAGCAAGAGCAGGCTGTTCGCGACCCGACTCACCGCGAGATCACCAGCGGCGTTCTTCGATCGTCCGTAGCTTGGGCACGTGGCCCGAAGGTGCGCCGGCCGAAGCGGTCTCGTCACGCGCCGTAGCGACGATCTCGGGATCCCATTGCCAGCCGTGAGCGTCGATTTCTGTGATCAGTCGGCCGACCGTCATCGCCGCCGTCGGTCGTAGAGTGGGGTCGACCGCTAGCAGCTCGGTGATGACGGTTTCGATCGCCGATGGAAGGTTGGCGACGTAGGCGCCCAGGGGGCGGATGTTGCCTTCCATGGTGTTGATGATGGTGTCGCGAAGGCTGGCGCCGGCAAGGGGATGAACGCCAGCCAAAACCTCGAAAAAGGTGACCCCGAAGCTGAACATGTCACCGGCCGAGGTGAAGGGCTTTTCGTCGAGTGCCTCGGGTGGCACATAGCCGGGCGTACCGAACAAAGCGGATTCTTCGGTCATCGCCGACATCACCGAGGCGAGGCCGAAATCGGTGACTTTGATGCTGCTGTCGAAGCCGAGCATGACGTTGCCCGGCTTGATGTCGCGATGGATGACCTCGTTGGTGTGCGCCACGGCGAGACCACGAGCGATTCCCGCGGCGAGCGGCACCGCGTGTTCGATCGGCAAGCGATTCACGTGCGTCAGGACCTGCGACAAGCTGCGGCCATCGATCAACTCCATGGCCATGTACGCGGAGTCGGTCGTGTCGCCCATATCGTAGACGGCGACGATGTTCGAGTGATTGAACTTGGCGACGGTGATCGCTTCTTGCCGCAACCGATCGAGCATCTCGGCTCGTCTCGTATCGCTGGTCAACGGATCGATACGCAGCGTTTTCAACGCGACCTGGCGTTCGAGGCGCGGATCCCAGCCACGGTAGACCGTTCCCAAGGATCCATGACCGAGCTCGTCACGCACCTCGTACCGGCCAAAGTATTTGCGGTCCGTGTCGAGTGAGCGTACCGGGTTCCCACGTCGTCCGAGCAGCCTTTCGACCCGGAGGACGAGCTCGTCGGTCGAGAATGGTTTTCCCAGGTAGTCGTCAGCACCGGCTCGCAAGCCGGCGACGCGATCGACATCGTCACTACGACCGGAAAGCAGAAGGACAGGCAGGTGTTCGGTGCCAGGGTTGTCGCGCAGCTCGCCGAGCAGTTGAAGACCCGAGGTACCACCCGGGAGCATGACGTCGAGCACGACAGCGTCGATATCGTGCGCGGCGAGTGCCGGGGCCTCCCGGGCATCGCGGGCCTTGAGCACGTCGTGCCCAGCGAATTGCAAGACCTGAGCGACCAGCTCTAGGATTTGGGGATCGTCGTCGACGACGAGAAGCCTGGCCAACGGAAACAACCTCTCCCGCCGAATGCCCTCGTGTGTGCAGACGGCGTACATCGCGTCATGCGGTGAGCTCGACTCTCCGCGGAGCCCCGAGTCTATCCGAAGTGTCGCTCGAACGCCGTCCATGCAAACGGGAGAGTGATAGGCTAGAGACATGAGCTCTGATCGACTTCGTCCCTTTTTCGATCTCGTTACGTCGCGGTATCTATTTGTTTTGGTTGCCTTGACAACGCTAGCCCTGACTTCCGGGTGTGCGAGCACGACCACGGTCGAGCGGAAGCCTCCATCGTTGCTCGGTGACGTCGTGCGCGAGCAGATCGAAGCCGCGGAGCCTGAATGGGTCTCGGCTCAGGTGGAGAGCGGCGCTCAAGCCGAACCGGCGGCTGCGTTGGCGGATGTCGAACCCGCTGAGGTCACGGTCTATTTCGGCACCTGGTGTGGCGATAGTCGTCGCGAGCTCGCTCGGTTTTGGAAGGCCCTCGACGAGACAGGTGGGCTGGTGCCGTTTACCGTTCGTTACATCGCGGTCGACCGATACGACGAACGTCCCCCCGAGCTCGAAGACGAAGTGGGTCTTCGTTGGGTACCGACATTCATCGTCGAGCGGAGTGGAGAAGAGCTGGGGCGGATCGTCGAGAGCGCGCCAGAAGGAATCGAGATCGATATGCTCGCCCTGTTGACCGGTGACGCGAGTGGAACGGTATCGGCGCGTGAGGACATGGGTGGAGATGGCGAGATCCATCCCTGAGAACCCTTGCGTCGGTGCCGGTCATGGTTTACGATCTGTTTGGAACTGAACAGGAGAGTTGCGCGCTCGTTCTCGATGAATTCGATTCGTCTCGCGCCCAAACACCATTCGGTTCTTGTTTGAGATGGACCTTCCACTCCTTCCCCACGCTAATCCTCCGTTGATCGACACGCGATTGCCCATAAGCAGAGCCTGATCCACTAGGGACCCGATCGACAGCAACCAAAGGAACGGCAGTAAGCAAACTGTCGAGGATACTCTTGATTGAAACCATGAGCGCACCGCGTTCCCAAGTCTTGACCGCCACCGTCAATCGAATTGCCACGTCACGTGGCACGCCACCAGCCGTCCGCGACCAGATCGTCGCGATCGCCCAGCAGGAACTGCTCGACAATCACGAGGGTCGTGTCCCAGACGAGACGGCCATTGGTGAGGCTGTAGCTCGCGCCGAGGCTGCTTGGGGTCGCCGGCTGCGCAACGCTCTATACGCTTTCGACGCATTCGGTTGACGTGAGCGACCTGCTACCGACCGTCGAGCGAGGTCCAGAGAATGCCGACGCGGCAGTAATTTGGCTTCATGGCCTCGGCGCCGACGGCCACGACTTCGCCGACATCCCGCCTCTTCTCGGTCTTCCCGCCGACCTTCGCGTACGATTCATCTTTCCTCATGCGCCACGGATGCCCGTGACGTTGAATCACGGCATGGTGATGCCCGCGTGGTACGACATCCGCAGTCTCGACGAACGTGGTCAAGATGCAGAGGGGATTGCGGCGAGCGCGGTGCGTATCGAGGCACTGATCGAGCGAGAAGTCGAGCGTGGCGTTGCCCATCGCCGCATCGTGCTCGGTGGTTTCTCGCAGGGTGGCGCAGTAGCGCTCCATACATCTCTACGCCACGCGAATCGACTCGCCGGTGTCATGGTGTTGTCGGCTTATCTTTTGCTCGCCGATCGTTTGGAGAGTGAAGCCTCGCCAGCCAACCGTGATCTTCCGGTGTTTCAGGCACACGGTACCTTCGATCCGATGGTGCCGTATGCGTACGGCACCCAATCCCGCGATCGGCTTGTCGCATCGGGCTGGAACGTCGCTTGGCACGAGTACCCGATGGCGCATCAAGTGTGCCAAGAAGAGATCGAAGCGATCGGACAGTGGTTCGTTTCGATTTTGGCTGACTGAACCCCCGATCGATGCCCGATCACTCGGTGCGGCTCGTCTACCGGGGTCAGATGTACTCGCTCTATGGGGGGACGTGGCGAGGCCCGGATCCCCATGGTGTCCATCTACTGACCTGGATCACCGATGATCTTTGTCGTCGACAGAATCCACAGCTGGGCACTCTCGAGGCGGATCGATGGTTGGCGCGACAGGTCGCCGATCAGCTCGGCGATGCCAAGGTTCTTGGCGAAGAATGAGGTTCTCGGCGAAGAATGAGACATCTCGTCGGAATCGATCATGGAAACGTCCATTGAACGCTCAGCGAGCCATATTCGTGGATGTCTTCGAGACCGGTCCGCGCGTTGAATTCTTCACTTCTTCGGACATACGTGTAGGTGACCGTGACGTCCTTGAGCCGAAGCGAAAGACCGGCTCGTAGGTCGTATACAAAGGTTTCTTTGTCGACGCTCGCGGAGTCGACGAACGTATTGCCATCGAGAAAGATGTTGCGGGCGAGGGCACGCCCCTCGACACCACCGAACAGCCAGATCTCGAAGTCCGGTGGCTCGGCTGGAGCCAAAGCGGTATTGCCGATAGGCAAGATCGGCAGCCCGGTGATGTTGTAGCCGAGTCGAAACGTCCCGCCGGCGACCGCGCCGGTCATGACGGTGCCGACCATGACGCCGGCATGCGGCACGACATCGAAATAGGTGCCTTCGTGGCCACAGCTTTCATCGTCGCGGTTCCCCAACCGGAGCACCGAGCCTTGCCATAAGGCATTGAGATTGACCGTCAGCTCGTTACGAAGCTGGCTGTCCCAACCCATCGGTCGCTCGTCGTCGATCAGTCGGTGTACCTTGGTCTGAACGATCTCGCCCAGCCCGGCCGAGCCGATGACACCGACCCGTCCTTCGAGATTCCAACGCTTGCATCGCCGACGTTCGTCGACGATATCGACGATCGCGGAGCCGTAGAGGTAGCCAGCGTACGGACGATCTTCTGGATCGGGAATTGGCTCACTGATGCTGTTCGGCGTGTAGATACTCTGGCCGATCGACCATCCGGCGAAGATCAGCCGTGACTCGTCGGGGTCACACAGTCCGAGTCCCTTGAAGTCTCGACCGCCACACCAAAGTTGCTCGATGGTCCTCGCCCACGCGAAACCCGTTGGCGTGCCGTCGTTGAGACTGACCATCTCGCTATAGCGCAAGCCGTTGGTATAGCTGTCGTCCGATCCATCGGGTACCAGAGAGTCATTTTCGCCTTGAAAGGTCCGTAGGCGTGGAAGGCTGTCCGTATCCGCCATCGCGGTCGCCGCGATCGTGACGAGAAGAAGCCAAAGGGTGAAGTTTCGGACTCTCATGTTCCACCAGCCCAAGGAACCTGGCTGCCTTCGATGCCGTCGCGATCGATACCGTATCCGCGTGCCGTGCTTCCCATATGGAAATCGATGAAGGTATGGTCGATCGCCTGCGACAAAGCCATCGCGATCTCCTCCTCGAGCTCGTCGGCGAGCAGCTCGGCCGCCTCACGGACAGCGTCACGCGCGTGTAGCAGACCCGGTCCACTCGGACCGATCTCCAGAAGGAGCAGCGAGTCGTAGATCGTTCGCCATCCGAGCTCGTGGGCCCGACGCCAATCGCCATCGAGCGCCGCGGACAGGCGACGATGGATCGCCATCAGGATGGCACACCACAGCTCACCGATCTCGTGGGGTTCCCTAAAGGCCGGCTGGTCGAGACGGTCGAAAATACCTTCGATCCCGATGGCGTCTTGCTTTGCCTCGACAAAGCTCGCGTCGTAAGCACGCCGCCGTAGGTTCTGCTTGCCGACCCATTCACCGAAAGTCACTTTTTCATCGACGCTGAGCGGTTCTTCTTGGAGATCGGTTTCGCCGAGACGGAACCAGTGGACCGCGGTAAGCGCAAAATAATCGCTCAGTCCTTCGCTTAGCCCTCGAGGCTCCGGGGCCG
>JBCDBH010000215.1:0-10105 GCA_039184055.1 Acidobacteriota bacterium | reverse complement strand
GGTCGCTCATCCCTGCGCTGCCCAGATCTCACGCACGTTTCCACACCTCGCTACGACGTCTGATGAGGCATGTGGGCAAGGCGTTTTCGCCGTTTTCGCGTGCCACGGAAACGTCTCCGCCACATGTTAGGATTCAGGTACCAGGGCAAGGAAAACAGTACCGCGGCGCTGGGTCCCTGGCCCGCTGTGGTATTCGTGCCTCCATCGAGGCTCTCACAGGGGCGACATGAACACGCGTGAACAATTCGGCCGCTACCTCCTTCTAAAGAAGCTGACCGAGGACCCGCTCGGTGAAACGTTCCGCGCCGGTATGTTGGGACCGGGCGGTATGGAACGCGTGGTGCTCCTACGGGTGTTCAATGGCCAAGGCCTGGACGGCGGACGTCTGTGGCAGGCGACCCGCGATCGGGCGCGGATTCAACCGGCGCTCAAGAGCCCGAATATTGGCGAAGGTGTCGATATGGGCGAGCTGCAGGGGATTCCGTTCGTCGCCTACGACTACACGTCGGGCAAGAATCTGGCGACGCTCGAAGAGCAGGCGACGAAGAAGCGCAATCCGATTCCCGCCGAGCATGCGCTGTTGATCACCGAGCGCATCGCGCTGGCGCTCGCCGCCGCGAACGAGACTCGACTCGATGGCGAACGCCTGCAACACGGTTTCGTGGTGCCGCATCTGGC
Organism: Acidobacteriota bacterium; assembly: GCA_039184055.1. Lineage (GTDB taxonomy): Bacteria > Acidobacteriota > Thermoanaerobaculia > Multivoradales > J023 > JBCDBH01. Next base: position 9,427 of record JBCDBH010000215.1, on the reverse strand, counting down.
GATGATCTCGAACGAAGGCGAGACCCGCCTGCTCGGTTTCGAGGTCGGCCCGGTGCTGCGTGGCTTCGCCGCCAATCCGTTGGTGCGGCAACACTTCGGCCGCTATCTGGCACCCGAAGTGCTGGCCGGTCAGGGTCCGCATCGAAGTGACGATGTCTTCTCGCTCGGCGCCATCTTGCTCGAGCTGCTCACCGGTCGACCCTTGGTGCCACCGAGCAATGTCTCGGGCTATGGCGCGCTGATCGACCAGAGCACGCTGGCGGTCGAAGGCACGCCGATTCCAGAATCATTGGCCGGCCTGCTCAAACGCAGTCTGGTCAGTCGCGAGCAGCGCCTCTCGGATGTCAATGAATGGCACAAGGCGCTCAACTCGTGGATGTTCGAGGGCCAATACAACCCGACGACATTCAACCTGGCGTTCTACATGCACAACCTCTTCCGCCAGGAGATCGAGCGCGAGAGCCAAGAGATTGAAGTCGAAAAAACCCTGCCGCTGCCGACGGTGAATCCGGCCGACTACGCGCCCCCGGCGACCCCGGACACGGCGGCGACCCCGATCCAGGAGTCGACCGGCGTGGGTCCGCCACCGGCGCCACCGACCGGAGCCGTGCCGACGACCGGCGCGGTACCGGTGAAGAAAAAAGGCGGCGGTGGTCTGTGGATCGGTCTCGCGGCGTTCTTGCTCGTCGTGGTCGGTGCGCTCGCCACGTATTACTTCGTGATCGCCGAGCGCGAAGCCCCCGAGCCCGAACCGGTGGCGGCGGCCCCGCCACCGGTGATCGAAGAGCCTCCACCCTTGCCTCCTGGCCCGACCGAGGAAGAGCTGGCCGCCAAGCAGCAGGCGATCGACGATCTGCTCGAGCAAAAGGCCAACGCCATGGAGGAGGAGCTGCGCGCGCAATTCGACGCCCGTCTCGAGAAGATGCAAGACGAGCTGTCGGCGGCGCAGGACGCGGCGGCCGAACGCCAACGTCTGCTCGACGAGCGCGAGGCGCAACGCCTAGCCGCCGAGGAAGCCGCGCGGATCGCCGCCGAAGAAGAGGCGGCGAAGAAGGAAGCCGAGGCGGCCCAGGAAGCCTTGGCCAAAGCCGAGGCCGAAGCCGACGACACCGAGCAGGTCGCCGCCACGCCACCACCGCCACCGGAGGTCGCGCCGCCACCACCGAAACCCGCCGCGCCTCAGGTTCGCCGTGGCGATCTGGTGAAACCGGGCACCCCCGGCCTGGTACCGGCCGTTCTCACCCGTAGCCCCCGGGCACGGTTTCCGGAAATGGCCCGTCGTCTCAACAAGAGCGGCGCGGTGGTCACGGTGCGCGTCTTGATCGACGAGAACGGCAACGTCACCGATACCGAGCTGGCGAATAAAGAGGTCGGATTCGGCTTCGACGACGCGGCGCTCCAAGCGGCGAAAAGCGCGAAGTACCGGGCGGCGAAGGTCGGCAATGTGCCGGTGAAGATGTGGGGCACGTTGCGGATCGAATTCCAATGAGTCGATCCCGCTACGGCAGAAGTCGCGGCCGATCACGGTCGGCCGCCAACGCTCACTCCTGAGCGATTACTTGCCGAAGAAGCACCGGATCTCGCGGACGTTTTTCTCCGCCTCGCGACGCCCGTAGCCGGGATAGGTCGGCAGCAAGAGCACCGAGTCGGCGGTGGCGCGCGCCGCCGGGCAGTCACGCGCGAAATCCGCAAAGCACTCGTAGCCGGCGCAATTGCCCATGTGCTGAATGGTCAGATCGCGACCCTTTTGCATCAGCTGTCGCAACAGCTTGTGTCGATCGCGATATTGAATCGGATACACCAGGTAGATGTGTGAGCCGTCGTCGCGACGCGGCGGCAGGATCAAGTCGTCGATATCGCTCAACCCGGCGTGGTAGATCTCGGCAATCGCCTGGCGACGGCGATTCTTGACTGGCACCTTGTCGAGCTGAGCGAGCGCCAGTCGAGCCTGCATGGGCGTGTGCTGACGCAGGTAGTGGTCGGGAAGCGCGTCGCGACGCACCGGTTCGTCTTCACCCCGCACGCGACGGTTGAGCGCGTCGACATTGTTCAGGTAGCCGTAGCGAAACACCCAATTGGTGAGCAGACGAAACGGCAGCGGATGGGTGGCCAGATCACCGATCAAACAGAAGATCGCCCGCTGACGGAGAAAGTCACGCTCTTGCGACGGCTGCTCGGCGAGCTGCTCCCGCACCGCGTTGGCGAGCGCGTAATCGTTGGTGGTGACCATGCCGCCATAGAGGCTGTTGATGTTCTTGGCCATGCCGAAGCTGAAAATCCCGGCGCGACCAAAGCCACCGACATTGCGTCCACCGAGCCGACAGCCAAAGGCCTGCGCGCTGTCTTCGAGCAGCGGCACATCGTGACGCGCGCACATCGCCACCAGGCGATCCATGTCACACGCCAGACCGTGTAGATGCGTCACCATCACGGCACCGGTACTGTCGTCGATGAGCTTCTCGACCTCGTCGGGATCGATATTGCAGGTCTCCCGATCGATGTCGGCGAAGAGCGGTCGTCCGCCGGCGCAGATCACCATGTTGACGACGTCATAAATCGTGTAGGGCGACATGATGACCGTCTGCCCGGGCTCGATCAGCGCCTTCAGGGTCGTGTAGATCCCGACTCGGGCTTGCGGCACGGCCACCGCGTGCGCCACGCCGATCGTTTCGGCCACCCGATCTTCGAACGTCTCGACATCGATACCGCGATACACCCGACCGGTGAGCTCGTCACGAGCGACACGGAAATAGTTGGCGGGCCAGCCATAAAAACGTGAGCGGGAAAGCGGTGGAAGGTACACGGATCACTCCTGATCTGTTTTCTCGAGGTCAACGGCTAGGTTTTCGCGGTCCTTGACGAAGCCGATGTAGCGCACGCCACAGAAGACGGACTCACCACGTCGACGATAGCCACCGCGATCATAAAACCGGAGCACCGGTTCATTGTCTTCCGCCTCGGTGCGTACCGCCATGGATCGAGCACCGCGGGCATACGCCACACGCTCGGCGCGACGCATCAGCTTCGAGCCGATGCCGCCACCACGACGCGTCGGATCGATGTAGATCTGCAAAACCTCGGGGGTGCCGTCGTCGATCGTCGCGTGCACGCCCTTGAGCCGTTCGCGCGCGTAGTGGAACAACAGCCCACGCACCGCGCCGTCCGTGAGCATGCCACGAAGCATGGCGATCCCGAAGCCGACGACATGCGCGCCGACGAAGCGACCGGTCAACGACAGGGGAGCAAAGCTCAACACGGCGGCACCACGGATCCCACCGCTGTCATCGCGCTCGAGCAACAACGCTTCGTCCTCCGAGTCGACCACGAAGCGATAGTAGCGTTCGAGCAGACGCGTACCCAGGCGCGCGAAGAGCGAGCCATCGAGACTGGTGGCGTGCAGCGTCGCGAGACGGGTGAGATCGGTGTCGGAAATCGAGCTCATGCGCCCGCCACCTCGGCGACCCGACGACCGACCCGGTGCGCATGAGCCATCAGCGAAAAGGTCGGCCCCTTCGACGGCAACATCGGAAAGGCCGCGCCATCGGCGATGTAGACGTTCGTCGTCTCCCGCAACCGCGCCCAGCGATCGGTGGTCAGCGGACGATCGTCGTCACTCATCGGCAACGATCCCGCGTAGTGTGTGCTCGACGCGTGCCCGGGTCGCACCGCGCGGAGCGGCAAACATCCCAGCTGGCGAAAACCCGCCAGGATGGCCCGGTCGGTCCGCTCGACGGCGCGTCGCTCACGCGCGTTCAATTCGTACTCCACCTCGAGCACGTCGCGTCCGCCATCCGCCCCACGCACCAGCGCGCAGCGTTTGCGTGTCGTCGGCCGATCGGCATGCTGAATGATGAGGATCGCCAAATGCGGCGCCAGCCGTCGAAAGACCGCCGAGCCATCGCGGATCGACAGCGGCGCGTCTTTGATCAGCTTGAAGGTCAGCAGCGAGCGATAGGTGTAGAGATGCCCCACCACGGCGGCACGATCGGGCCCATCGGGAGCGTACGCGAAGCACCCCTGCGCCAGACTATGACGCGACGACCGCACCTCACGCCCGAGAGTCGGCAGGTTGAGCATGGCGACGTACGCGTGCGGATTGCACACCACCGGCACCGGATGATCGTAGAGATCGAGCGAGCGCAGCACCAGCCGTGTCGTTCCGAGCGCTCCGGCCGCGATCACCAGAAATCGCGCTCGATGGCGCTCGCGCTCACCCGTATCGATCGACTCGGTATCGACCGTCACCCCGGCGTCCGAGGCGTCGAAACGCAGCGCCAAACGACGATCGCGATAGCGGAAGCCTTCCTCCCGTTCGAGCAGCTCGAGCGTCGACCACGGTCGATAGACACTGCCACGACGATCGGTCCAGAAGTCCATATCCAAATACGACGTCGCCCGACGCGAGCCGATGTCACGACTGAGCATCGCCAACCACGGTCGCCCGACATACAAACCCTGGCGATTGAGCGTCGAGGCGCGGCGTCGATAGCGTCCCAAGACGCTCTCGCCGTGCGTATCGGTGCGTACCGCCGGCTGCAGCGCGTCGAGCGAACCGAAAAAAGGCGCGAGATCGCCGCCTTCACCCGAAATCCCGACATGACGCGCCACCGCTTCGTAATGCGGCTGCAGCTCGGCGCGATCGTAGGGAAAATCCTCGAGATCGGCGTCGACAAAAGGCGGGCTGCCGCCGCCCCACGCCACGCCCAGCCCCCCGGCGGCCAGGCTTTCGAGCGGCTCGAAGCTCGCCGAACGAAGCGGCGTCAGTCGATCGACGTCACGGGTGAGGTATTGCCGTGGTGGAGTCAGCTGGCTTCCCGGGCCGGTATGACCAAAGGCAATGCCCTCGAATTTTGGACCGAGAAAATAACGCTGCTGCTCGCCGTCCCCCCGACGCAGCGAAGCGAAGCCACCCTCCGGCACGCTCACCTCGGGATCGGGTCGATGCCCGACGTCGAGCATCGTCACGCGTAGCCCCGCCGCCACCAGGGGTCGCGCGGCGTTGACCCCAGCGGGACCCGAGCCGATGATGATCACGTCTGATTTCATGACGGTGGACTTCATCGCCGCCGAACCTGTTTCTGACGACGCACCACCGTCATCAAGAGCACCACGCCGACCACGATATCGATCGCCGCTCGCGTGCCGATCGTCGCCAGCTCGCCGAACAGCCTCACCCGCCCCCGGGGCGATCGGTCGAAATGCTCGATCAGCTCAGGCGTGGTCTCCTGAATCGCCGCCATGGTGATCAGCTTTGCCCGTAAGGTGGCGCGTGGACGCACCCACGCCAGCGCCGCGTCGAGCGGCGCGACGGTCCATGGCCGTTCACGCACCACCGCGAGCACCGCGATGTCGTCCGGGCTCGTCGGCTTCAAGTCCAAATGATGATGCGCGTCACGGTACCGCTCGATCAAGGCTGGAGAGGGTTCGACGCCGAGCACATACTCGCCAAAGATCCGTGCTTCCTGATCGAGCTCAAAGCTACCGAGACGGCTCATCGCCCCTCCACCGTCACGGGAGTCGCGACCGCGGGTGTCGACGGCAAGCGATCCGGACGAAGCCCTCGGCTCCACATCGCCAGCAGTCCACATACCGTCGTCGGCAACCACTGGCTGGCATGGAGCACGAGCGAGAAGAGCAACGCCGGCTCGTCGGCGACGCCGTAGATGCCGAGCGCGACGACGCACGCCCATTGCAGCGTCCCGACATGACCCGGCGCGGCGGGGATCATCAAGGCGAACGATGCGAATACCGTCACCACGATCGCCGACGCCATCGGTAGCTCGAGCCCGACCGCATGCAGACAGAACCACACCGGCGCCAGCATCCACACCACCACCGCCACCGACGACACCACCAGGCCGGGAAGATTGCGCAGCCGAAAGGCGGCGCCGAGCCCCTCGACAAACGACTCCACCACCTCGGCGATCCGCCCGCGCCAGCTCCGTGGCAGCCACGCGATCAACCGTTCGAGCGGTCGTCCGCCGAGCAAGCGGACAGCCGTCAACATCACCACGCCGAGCAAGGCAATGCCGACCGAGACCCATCCAGCCTGGATCAACCAACCGGGAAGCGGCGCGAGAAAAAACGCCAGCGCGAGCAGCACCGCGGTCAACAAGATATCGACCAGACGCTCCACCACGATCGACGCCAACGCCGCCGGGGGCGCCACCCCGTCACGCTGCAGCAAAAACGCCCGCGCGACATCACCAGCCCGTGCCGGTAGGACATTGTTCGCCGCCGTGCCGATCAGCTGCGCCCGGCTCAACGACAACACGCTCGGTGGACGATCGAAGAGATAACGCCAGCGCCAACCCCGCGCGCCAACCTGCACAAGGGCCGCGACGCCAGCGAGCCCCACCAAAAGGAGATCGACCCGTCCGAACGCCACCCAAAGCTCATCCCAACGCACGCCCCGTGTCGCCAAAAACAAAAAAAGCGCGCTGAGCAGGACGCCCACCAACCATCCACGTTTCGTCGGGGTCGACATCGGCGCGAGTATAGCGTCGGGGTGTCAGCTCGCTGGCCATCAAAAAAGCCCGGCCGAAGCCGGGCTTTTTACTCATCGAGTCGAATGGGCATTCGACGTGGTCGACGCGTGACGATCAGAGGTCGGCGACCTTGAGACTCGACACCAGATCCTTGACCACTGGCTTCATCACCTTGTCGAACATGCGGTCGTCATCGACACCGCCACCGACGCCCCGGACGCGCACCCGCGAGGTCGACTCCTCGGCGCTCGCCTCGTCGGCCCAGATGATCTCGCCGGTCTCCGAATCGATCAGTCGAGCATTCGCGGCGGCGACAAATTTGCGTTTGCGCACGCTGATACCGAAACCGCTACCGCCCGAGTCGGTATTGCCGTACTCGGTCACCGCGCCGGTGAGCAAATAGTTGACGCCGAGCAGCTTGCCGGCCTGCACCGCGGTCGCCGGATCGATATCACCGGACAACGCCAAATTCTTCTCACGCATCAACGCCGCCAGCTGCTCGCGATCGATGACGCGGAACTTGCCACTCTTGACCAACTCCGTGACGAAAACATCCTGCATCGCCTCGGCACCACCGTGGTACCACCACTGGTTGTCGGCCTTGTTCTTGAACTCCAACACCGCGATCCGCGGTTTCTCGCTCTGCGCTTCGGCGGCCACCGCGAAGAAAAGCGGCGCCACCAAGGCGACAAACAGCGAACAAATTAGAAGTCGTTTCATCTTGGCTTCTCCCGACTCGGGGGATGGGTGACAGAGGGGTGTTCCCGATCCCCGGGGTTGATCATGCACGAGCTTCTATCTTACCAGCGACCGATCCGAAGACATAATGAGCGCTTTCACTTGACTACAATGAGAACACTGAGTTCATCTCTCGGGAAGGAGGCCTCGTGACCACCGAAAAAGCACAGATGATCGTTGGTCTCGGCGGGCTCGCACTCGTCGTGCTCGGCCCATTGTCCATGATCGTGCCGGTGTTCTTTTTCTCACCGGTCGACGCCTCGAGCTGGTGTGCGAGCCTCGGTATCGGCTTCGTGGTGGCGCTCCTTCCCCTGGCCGGCGCGCTCGTCCTCTCCCGCCGAGGCTGGTTGGACCCGGCGCAGGCGATCTTCGGCGGCGCGCTGCTGCTCATCGGCACCACGACCCTCACCGCCACCCTCCTCTTGCTCGCCAACGGCCTTTTCGACACCGCGCCACCGACTCCGCTCGACGCCCGCGTGGAAGCGTCCTGGTTCGACTGCACCAAACATCGCGCCCAAACCTCCACCGTCACCACCAACACCTGCTACGACTACGGCGGCTTCACCTTCGCCGAGCGTCCACCGATCGACAAAGTGCGTCTGCCCGACGATGCGGATCTCGAAGTGGGTGAGACGGTCGCCGTCTCGTTGCGGCGCGGCGCGCTCGGCTGGGCGTGGGGCTTCCGGCTCGAGAATCCAACCGCTCCGTAGCCAGCCTGCTCGGTCGACGGCCCGTTCCGAAGCCTTCCGCTCCGCCTGATGCTCGTTCGCGTCTCACGAGGAAGGCTTTCCGACGCGAATTTCATCCAAAAATTTGAAAAAGAAGGCTTTGGCGAAAATGCGGATCGTGCATGATACGAAAAAATCGCTTCTTATCGTGTAAATAAGGATTGATCGTGTAAAACACGATTCTTGGATCGAGCCCAGATCCTCGAATTCCCCGACAAGGCGCTTTCGCTGCTTTGTACCTTTTGACCGCTTTTCTTATGGGTGGCAAAAACGCGGGGCGAAATCGCCTAGTTCAAGACGAAAACAGCCTGATTTGAGCCGTTTCCGAGTCTAAATCGATCGATTCCTCCCCGATCCGTCCGCGGCAGCTCCGTATCCATCCCAAAACATCCAAATCATCGATCGATTCATCCCGAAGCATTATCACAGATCGCTCTTTATCCAGTCATTTTTCTCATGGGTCGCGAAATCGCCACCCATGCCAAAAAGAACAAGATTTTGCACGCCAGGTGCAATTCTCCACCCGTGACGCGGGAGCGATACCGGATCCCACGTCATCGGTGGAGAGCTCACGGAGAGCGCTCGGCCGCCCACTCATCCGGTGAAGAGGAGAAAGACCATGTCACGTCCCACTGAATTGGTGACCCAACGTCACCGCCTGGCCGACACGGTGGTGTTGGCGGCCGAGGAATTCGGCGAGATCACCACCCCGGAGTTCGCCACCCTGATGCGCTCGGTGCTGGAAGAAGGGGAGACGCTCGACGTCGACCTGATGCAGATCGCGCTCAGCAGGATCGTCAAGCGTGAGCAACAAACGCTCAACGATCGCGCCGATCGTCTCTATCGTCGTCGCTCCGACGACAACGTGCCCCGGCGTCGTCGCGACGCGGCGGTGGAGACCCTACGTCAACGGCTGATCCAAGTCCGCGCCAGCATGCGTGGCAGCTTCGGCTCGGCCGCCGACTCATTGCTCGGCCTCGACGGCAGCACCGAGTCGTTACCCGAAAGGCTGCTGCCTCAAGCGCGCGTGGCGCTCGACAGCCTTCGCAACCCGGCCGCTCCCTTTCCCGAACCGTTGATCGCGGGAACCGTCTTCGACCCGGCGCCTCTCGTCGCCACGCTCGAAGGTCCGCTGACCGAGCTCGACGAGGCCTACAAAGCGCTCAAACGCTATCGCCGTCGGGAAGAAATCGACCTCGAGTTCCGCAACGAGGTCCTCGCGGAATTCGACCAACGCCTCCGTGGCGCCACCCAGATGCTCGAAGGTCTGTGTCGCCTCGTCGGCAAAACGGGACTCGCCGACCGGATCCGTCCGACTCGTCGCCGTCGTGGGTCCGACGAAGAGGAGCCGCTCGAGCCAGTCGGTGAAGAGCCGAGCCAAGAGCCCGTAACCGTGGCGCCGGAGGAGCCACACGAACCCAGCGACGGCAACCCGGTCGTCAACTGATCCCACGCGGCCCGGTCCTAGACCGG
>JBCDBH010000214.1:0-10129 GCA_039184055.1 Acidobacteriota bacterium | reverse complement strand
CTCGACGCAACAGGCGGTTGGCCTTCGCGGTCGGAGATCCTGCGACGTTTCGAACGGCGCCGGCGGCGTGAAGTCGTCGTGTTGGTCGGGGATCTCCATCCGATGACATCTCAGCGCGGCGAATCGAAAGACGAGAGCGATGAACAGCGCTCATTGCTCGCCGCGCTACGAGCGCTCGGGCACGAGGTATGGATCGCGCACCTCGTCGGTCGTCGCGAAATCGATCTCGACTACCGGGGCGATGTGATCTTTGTCGACCACGAGTCCGCAGCCACGATCCGGGCCAACGCCGATGCCCTCCAGGCTGCCTATCGGCACGCACGCACCGTGGACGATCGCGCCTGGCGGCAGACGCTTGGTGAGCTCGGCATCGTCCGTGACGAGATCGTGATCGACCGACCACTCGAATACGCTTTACGTGCGTTCCTGCTCGATCGACGGCGATCCTCATGAGTTTTGCCGCCTTCGCTTGGCTGGCCGGATTGGCCGCGCTCGTCATCCCCATCGCGATCCATCTCTGGAGCCGTGGGATTCGTCGGCGGGTCGAAATCGGCAGCATTCGTCTTCTGGAAGCTCTTCCTGGACGACGCGCGCGACGCGTTCGGCTCACCCACCCTTGGCTGTTGTTGCTTCGCTCGGTTTTGCTGATCGCCTTGGTTTTGGCTCTCGCCTCGCCACGGCTCGAGGTTCCTCCACCGCCCTCGTGGGTGTTGATCGAACCTTCGACGATCGGCGACCTTGCGGCATCGACGGTCGAGGCCTGGCGAACCGATCGTGCCGAGATACGCCTGCTTGCTCCGGGGCTACCGAGGTGGTCGAGTGACGCCGAGCCAGCCGTGACACCCGCTGCTTCGGTGGATCTCTGGTCGTACCTCCGCGAGGCCGATCTCGTCGCACCACTCAGCGTTCCTTTCCTCGTGGTCACCGAGGCGCGGCTGTCATCGGTGCGAGGCGAGCGGCCGGTGATGAATCGTCCCGTGGAGGCCTGGTCGACGAAGCAAGAGGATGAGAGCAACCGGTTCTTGGTTGCGGCGACGGGGACCAGCGACACGACCGAGGGTCGAGTGATCGTCGGAACGAGCTCGACGACAGGCACGACGTACCAACGATCCACACCCAGCATGGCTGGCGTCCGGACCGACGATGGAACGGCAACGCTCAGCGATGGCGGCGTGGTCTCGACGGATGACTCGCTCGCTTGGACGCGTGGAGAGGTCATCGAGGTCGTCATTCATCACGAGTCGGATCGTGAGACGGACGCCGATTTTCTCGCCGCCGCCGTGGCCACCGCGGCCGAAGCTCTCGGACGTGAATGGGTCCTGTCACGACAGGGAACGGAAACACCGCGCTCGGCTGACGTGGTGGCATGGCTGAGCGCCTCACCGGTACCGGAGACGTTACGTCGGGAGTCTCGCGTGTTGATCAGCGACGCGCTCGGAGACGAAGCACGAGCCTGTTGGTTCTCGGTCACGGCCGATGGCTGGAACGTCGGTGTACGCCAGTGCGCGGCGGCTGATCGTCGTTCCCCCGAGAGCGTGGTCTGGCTCGAAGGGGGAAGAGGGGAGCCGTTCGTCGATCTGACCATGATCGACAGGGGAGCGTGGCTGCATCTCCATGGCCGTTTTCTTTCCTCCTGGTCCGATCTCGTCACCACGCCGATTCTCGCTCGCTGGCTCACCACGCAGCTGGAAGAGCCGAACCCTCACGTTGGCTCCGACCGACGACGCGTCGAGGAGAGCGTGTGGCTTCCCCGTCAGCGATCTGTCGAACCGGTCGGTACGGTTCCGTCCGGGCGAAGTCTCGAAGCCTCTCTTTGGCTGTTGGTGTTCATGCTGTTGCTGATCGAACGGTGGGTTTCAGTGTCCCATGGAGCGGAACGGACGAAAGCCTCGATGGAGCGTGTCCCATGACCGAGCTCGCGAAGGCACGACAGATGCTGGATCAGATCGATCAACGGGTGTGTCGAGCCCGTCGAACGGCATGGTTGCTCGAGTCACTCTGCCTCGTCGTGATACTCGCGGCTCTTGCCGGTCGGCTCGTCGAACACTCCTTGCTCGTCGCGTTCGCGATCGGCGGAGCGCTCGTCGTGGTCGCGGGGTCTTTGGTGTGGTGGCGTATTCGCCACCATGGAGCTCTGGCGGTCGCACACCACCTGGATCGACATCTCACGGAGGTCGAGGAGTCCACCGCATTGGTGCTCGTCGAACCGAACGAGCTCGATGACCTCACCCGCCTGCAGCAGCGCCGCGTTGCCAGACGGCTGGCCGGTCGCGACATCGAGCCGCTCATACCGCGGGCACGACATCCCTATCGAGGAGTGGGTTTGCTGACCCTCGCCTCAATGCTGGCCGTCGGTATCTGGTTCGTGCCGGATCTCGCACGATCGTCATCGATCCTCGACGAGCCGAGCCTCGATCGACAGAGTCGAAGCGAAGCTGGTGCCGCCTGGCACGCCCACGTCGACATCATCCCACCGACCTATACAGGGTTGCCGACCCGTCGTGCCGATGGTCTCAATGTGACGACGGTGGAGGGAGCCGAGGTGACGTGGCGGCTGGTGGTGCCAAATGGTGGTTTCGAAAGCGGATCAGTCGTGTTCGAGAATGGCGAGATACTGGAGCTCGATCCGACTCGAGAGGAGCCAGCGCTGTCGTGGACCGCGACGACCTCGAGGCTTTATCGCCTTCGACTTCAGATCGAGGGTCGCATGTTCGACTCACCGTCGGCCCGTTTGCGGGTCGTGGCGGATGAGCCACCAGCCATCCGTTTGGTCGCGCCACCACCGCTATTGACGGTCGAATCAGCCGGAGAGCTCGAGGTTCTTTGCGAAGTGGACGACGACTACGGTCACGAGACCCTCGAGCTCTTCACGACGCTGGCCATGGGCACGGGTGAGATGGTCGCGTTTCGAGAGCGCCGAGTGCCCTTGTCGCGGGTCGGAGTCACGGAGAACGGTGACCGTTACCGGGCACGAATCGATCTTGGCGAGCTCGGTCTGGAGCCGGATAGCGAGCTCTATCTCCATGCCGTGGCGACCGACAATCGTCCCGGTGAGGCCAATCGGAGTCGAAGCGCGACCCATATCGTGCGCTTTCCGGGGGAGCGTATGGTGATCGCCGACTTGGCCGAGGGTTTGCCCGTGATTCCCGTGCCCGAGGGGCTGCGGAGTCAGCGGCAAATCATCATCGATACAGAGGCTTTGATCGCCGAACGAGGTCGTTTGCAGCGCGCCGAGTGGATCTACCGGTCGAGCTTGATTGCCCGGGATCAGTCCGCGCTTCGGCTTCGATACGGTGTGCTTCTCGGTGAGCAATTCGAAGATGGGCACGTGGCTACGCACGACCCGCTCGGTGGTCACACCCGTGAAGATCACGGTGAGCACGACGACCACGATCATGACGACCACGATCATCACGATCACGACGACCACGATCATCATGATCATGGTGGGCATGACGATCATCACGATCACGATGGGCATGACGATCATCACGATCACGATGGGCATGACGATCACGATCATCATGGTCACGGAGGGCACGACCACGGTGGACATGGCCATACCCACGGGGCGACGACTCCGGATGGCGAGCTCGATACCGAGTTGACGGGACCTCTATCCGGTCGGATGGAGGCTCTCATGGAAACGGTCCCGGACGTCGTTCACGTACACGACTCGGCGGCAAGCTTCACCTTCTTCACCAACGAGGTGCGAACGACGTTGAGGGAGGCGCTACAGGCCATGTGGCGAGCCGAGCGGCATCTGGCGATCGGTGCTCTCGAGGACGCTCTTCCGCACGAAAACACCGCCTTGCGGTTACTCAAGGAAGTGCAGCGCGCGGCACGGGTGTACGTCGACAAGGTCGGTTTCGAGCCCACGCCGCTCGATCCCGAGCGGGATCGTTTCAGCGGTGACGATCTCGACGAGGTCGTGAAACGACGCGACGAGCTCCGACCGTTCGACGACCACGAGCTCGATATTCTTCGCCACGCCCTCGATGCGGCTCTGGGCCGGTCGAACGAAACGGAGGCTTTGTCTCGAGCCGCCACACTGGTTGCGCAGCGTGCCGTTGACGATGCCTCGATCGATCCCGCCATGGTGGATGCATTACGTGCCGCGGCGCGCGGTGGCTCGACGGAGCGCGCGGTGGCGATCCTGTGGGATCTCATGCCAACGCCGACCCGAGGACCACGTGGTGCCTCGTTCCAAGGCACCTTGGCCGATCGCTATCGATCACATCTCGACGACACTGGACCACCACCGTAATGCTGCTCGACGAGATCTCCGTCGGCATCGCGATCGTCGTGACCGTGGCCTTGCTCCTCCACGAGTCCATACGTGGGCCGGGAGGTGATTCGAGGCATCGGGCGAGCCGACTCCTGGTCACGGGTCTGGTCGGGCTCGGTCTCGTTCTCATGTCGATTCGTATCGATGTCTCCCTCGACACGGACGAAGAAGGGCAGGTGTTTCTCGTCTCGGAACGAGGTTCATCTCCGCTCGATCCGAGCATGCCGGTATACGCGGTGGGCTCGTCGTCGCCGCCACCCGGGGCGCGGGTGGCGGGTGATCTCGCGACGGTCCTTCGGAACGAGCCCGATCTCGACTCGCTACATATCTCCGGCGATGGCCTTGCCGGTTGGCAGTGGCGAGCGTTGGGTTCACGCGTTCGGGTGAGTCGATCAGATCCACCACCCACGCTCGAGCCGGGTATCGTCAAGATCGATTGGGCGCGAAGAATCGAACTCGGAGATTCCCTTCGTGTCGAGGGTCTTCTGGCGCAAAACGGTCATGGCGGCACCCTCGAGCTTGTCGGACCGGCTGGTGTCGAGGCGGTGTTCGACGTGCCTACTAACGATCCAATCGAGTCCTTTGCCCTGACCTCGACCCCGAAGAGCGCGGGAAGGTGGCTCTACGAGTTGCGGTGGCGCTACGGTGAGAACGAAGTTCGAACACCGCTTGGCGTGGTGGTCGACCGACCCACCGTGTTGCGAGTGTTGTGGCTCGAAGGCGCACCCCGTTTCGAAACTCGATTCGTGGTCGATCATCTTCTCGACCGAGCCTCGACAGGTTTAGATATTCGATTCGCGATCCGCAGCATGCTCACCCGTGATCGTTTTCGGATGGCGTTTCACGGTCTCGACACGATCGATCTCGACACCCTCACCGCCGATCTTCTGCGCGGTTTCGACATGGTCGTGGTCGACGGTGAGAGTCTGAGCGTGCTCAGGGACGCGGAAAGAACGGAGTTGCGCCGCGCCATCGAGGAAGAGGGATCGAGTCTGCTCGTGGTGCCGTCGCGCGGCATCGACAGTGCGTTCACGGACTCCCTCGTGCCTTTTACCGCGGATCCGATCCCGGGCTTTGTCGACTACCAAGCTCGTCTGCGTTTGGATCGAGAACGCACCAGCAGCGCTCTCTCATTGCCACCGAGTGAATTGAGCCGTCGGCCCGGGCACACGCCGCTTGCCGTGGATCCTTCCGGAAGGGTGCTCGCCGCGCGTACGACACGCGGTCGTGGAACGGTCGCCGTGTCCCTCGTGGCGAACAGCCATCGCTGGCTCCGTGAGGGGCAGCCGGAGCCGTTCGCCGTGCTTTGGGCTCGACTCTTGGAGTCTTCTCGCGGGAACACGACCACACGTTGGGTCGTTCCGAACGGTCCGATTTTGACTGATCATCCACTCGAGATCGCGATCGTGACCGCTACGCCTGAGCCCGAGCTGTTGTTTCGCGATGCCTCGGGTGAGTCATGGCGAGTCCCCCTCGAACAGAGCCAGGTCGAAACCGACCGGTGGTATGGAGTGGTCTGGCCTCGAGCACATGGCTGGAGTGAGCTCAGACTCGTTTCGCAAGATGGACCCATGGTCCGCGACGTCCATGTCGACGAGTCGAAAGCGTGGCGCGCGTACCGACAATACGACCGTCAGCAGGCGACACGCGCCGCAACGCTCGGTGTCCGTGAGACGGCCACCGACGACACCACGGACGAGAAGGTCTCCACCGTGCCGACCGAACGTCGCTTCTCTCGGCGCCTGCGACTGGTTGGTTTCTTGCTGACCGTGCTGGGATTGTCGTTGTTGTGGCTCGACGAACGAAGAGTCTTCGGATGACCGAGTCTGGTGGTCCTTCTTTGCTATCGTCCCGACATGGGACGAAGTCGAAAAGGCGGCAGTCGAAAAGATGAATCACGCGGCACGGCGCCCCCGGCGTCCAATGCTGAACAAGGCGAATACCGGGGCAAGTCGATCGCGCGCCGCTTTGTGTCACCCGACGGTCTGACCGTATTGGTCGGCCGAAACGCCCGCGACAACGACATCCTGACTCTCAAGCTCGCAACGTCTCGCGACTTCTGGCTACATGTCGCGGGCGAATCAGGATCGCATGTCGTAGTTCGCAATCCCGACAACCACGATCGATTGCCCCGTGAAACCAAGCGTTTCGCGGCCGGGCTCGCGGCGGGTCATTCCAAAGCCAAGCGCGGAGGACGAGTAGCCGTTCATCTGGCGCGTTGTAGTGATGTCGACAAGCCTCGCGGTCTACCGCCGGGCAAAGTAACGTTGCGTCGGTTCGAGACGATCTTCGCGGAACCTCTCCGTGGTGACGAAGAATAGAGATGGCCCTCGGTATGGGGTGTCTCATGGACGATTGTTGGCTGGACCGCCCAAGCGGTCTGATCAATCGCCGTCGAGTTGACGCGACCTTGCGGTAAGCTGCCTCGAGACTCGTTTTTGCCGGAGGCCATTCATGACGCGGTTCATTCTCGCCATCGTTCTCGTCTTTGCATTGCTCGGCAGTCCGTGCACGGCTCGAGAAGAGCCCGTTCCGCTCTTCGATGAGATGGTCGATGTCCGTGTGATCAATGTCGAGGTCGTGGTCACGGACGGAAGCGGGCAGCGTGTCGTCGGGTTACCGCCATCGACCTTCGAGCTGCTGGTGGACGGCTCACCCGTGACGATCGAGTATTTTTCCGAAACCCGTGATGGCCATGCCGTGGCGTCCGGGGCGGAGGTTTGGCAGCTGCCGGCGCTCGAGGCCGATGTCGAGGTCGGTCGGAGTATCTTGGTTTTCATCGACGACTTTTTCACGGTCGCCGCGCGGCGTGACCGAGCTCTCGATGCGTTGCGAGATCAACTTTCACTTGTCGGGCCCCGTGATCGGATGGCGATCGTCGCCTACGACGGTACGCGTCTCGACATGCTGTCGACGTGGACAAGTGAGCTCAACGTTCTCGAACGGGCGCTCGAGGCCGCGGTCGAGCGTGAAGCTCAGGGTTTGAAACGGCGCCTCAAGGCACCGAGTGGAGAAGAGGATGCCGAGCATCTCGACCAGGCGGTCGATGCCGTCGTATCGACCCTGCAGGGCTTCGCCCGACCACCGGGGCGCAAGATCCTCTTGCTCTATGCGGGCACCTGGCCGGCTGGCGCTCTACCCGATGGTCGTGGTTCTTTCACCAGCGCCGAAGCGAGGATCGATCGGCTGGCGGCGGCGGCGAATCGACTCGGCTATACGGTGTATCCGGTCGATGTCGGTGATCGAGGCCTGTCGCTGTTGACCGCCGCCGGTGAGCAAACCGGAGGCTCGGCCCTGTACCGCCGTCAACGCGCGGTGGCGCTCGAGAATGTGACCGATGACACCCGCTCGTACTATCTCCTCGGCTTCTCGCCGACCGATGGGGAAAACGCACAGCGAACCATCGAAGTCATGGTCGACGATCCTGGACTCGAGGTGCGGACTCGACGTGGGTTCGACGATTTCTCGCGTGATTCCGAGCTCGATATGCGGGCCTTGAGCACGCTCCTCTTTGGCGGTGGGCGCGCCAGTGGCCTCGGCGTCGAGTTGGGAGAAGCCACCCCCATGGAAGATCTCGTGACGGTCCCGTTGACTCTCACGGTGCCCAAAGACGTGGTCAGCTTCCTCGATCAAGGCGCCGGCCAGAAGGCCGCCGACCTCGACTTGCGCACGGTGACGCGAGATGTGGAGGGTGCGCATTCAGACGTCGAACGACAGAGCGTGAGAGTCGTGATCGACGGGGCGATACCGACTACCGTCGAGGTCGCGACATCGGTCACGGTGTCTCGCGAGGCGCGCGATATGGCGCTCACCCTTCACGACCCGCTATCGGGTCGCGTCATCGACGCGGTCGTTTCGTTGGTACCCGAAGAAGGTCGGTGAGAATGCGAGCTACGGTTCGTAGCCGGAGACCGTGCGGGCGCGAAGCTTCGAGTCGATCTTTCTCGCATCTCCCTTCTTGGATTCTCTGAGCACGTCCACGTCGATCGATCGGAATTGCCCGGGGGCTCCTTCCGTAGAAGGCGCGCGATATACGAGCAGATATTGGCTGCGTAGCTCTTCTTCGATTTGGGCGTAGACATCCTCGAGCTGACGGACCGAGCGGATGGCGAAATACCGGCCCCCGGTGGCGTTGGCGAGCTCCTGGAGATCGACCCGTGGTACCTCCTCACCGATCACGATCGGGTAGACGAGGACGCCACTGTCGAGCGCGGTGCGCCGCACATGAGAGAAGCCGAAATCACTGTCGACGTCGTTGCCGTCGGACAGCACCACGAGAGCTCGTCGGCTTCCCAGACCTCCAAAACCGTAGAGACTGAACACCACGGCATCGTGAAGACGCGTCGTCCCGTGTGCGCGAAGGCTTCGGGTGGCGTGAGCCAATCGCTCGGTGTCCTGCGTGAAGGGTACCCGGACCCGGATATCGTGATTCACCGTAAGCAATGCGGCCCGATCTCGAGGGCCGATCACTGTCGAGAAGAAGCGACGTGCCGCCGCGCTCGAGATCGCGAGACCGCGTCCGACCGATGCCGACATGTCCATCAAGAGGGCGACATCGATGGGCCGATCCGCCACGGACTCACAGCGCAAGAGCTCCTGTTCGATTCCGTTGTCGAGCACGCGAAAGCGGTCTTTGGATAGGTCGGGGACAACCTGCCCCTGAGCATCTTCGACCGTGACGAGAAGCTCGACGAGTCGAACGTCGACGGTTTCCACGGGTGCGTCACTGATGACGACCGCAGTATCACGACTCGAGCCGTTGGTCAGCTCGGCAACGGCTCGCAAGACATGGGTGCCATATCGAGCCCACTCGGGTAGAGCGGCGTCGAGCGTTGCTTGTCGACGACTGAGGATCTTCTGGTTGCCGATCCAGATCTCGGTATTCGCGATCTCTTCTCCAGGCGGTACGTCGACCCGCACCTTGATTCGGTCGGTCCTCTCCCTGGCCGTCGGCTCGAGAATCCGCACCTCGAAGCTCGGTGGCGCCGAGTTCACCATCAGACGGTCGTGCGCAAGAGGATTCCCATCTTCGTCATAGGCGGTGACGGAGATCTTGTGCGGTCTTGGCGTGGTTTCGAGCGTCAGCTCGGCGTACCACGGCGGCGCGTGGTCCAAAGCCTCGGCGGCATCGTCGACGCGAAAACCCACGCTGTCGATGGGGCCGCCGGTGGTGACGGCTGAAAACGAGACGATCCCGGCCACGGGTTCGTTGTCCGGTGGTCGAAGCTCGATGGCGGGAAGGGTCGTCATCATGCCCACGAGGGAGCGGGTAAGGGTGTGCCAACCTTGGCGTGTACCGACCGGTTCGCCAGCGGGATCACCGCCACGCTCGACGACAAAGGCGTGCTGGGAACGTGCCAACGCCCGGCCAAATCGATCCGCCACGCGAAGATCCAAGGAGTAGGTGCCCGGCCGCAAGCGACGATAGAAGGGTAGGGAGATCGTCGAGTCGGTGGCGAGAGCGCCAGCGATGTGGTGCACGACCACGAATGGATCGACGAGCCGATCGCCGATCTTGCCCAGATACAGATCCCCTTCGATGATCACCCGGTCATAGACCAAGCCGGCCGTGTTGCGAGCCAGCTCCGTCGATGGAATGTCGACGATGCCGCGGAGGATCACACGTCCACCGGTCGTACCGAGTGGCTCGAGGTCGTGTGCGAAACCCGGAAGCGGTAGAGAAGCGTCGAACTCGGCCAGCCAGTCGGTAGCGCTCGTTTCGGGTTGACGGGCGCGTAGCGCTTCCGGCGTGAGCGAACTAGTCAGCGCTCGTTTCGGGTTGACGGGCGCGTAGCGCTTCCGGCGTGAGCGAACTAGTCAGCGCTCGAACGAGCGCTGACT
>JBCDBH010000213.1:0-10134 GCA_039184055.1 Acidobacteriota bacterium | reverse complement strand
GTGACCGCCGAGGCGCGCGCCGAGGGGATGCCGCTCTTGATCACCGCCGAAGCCGAGTAGGGACACAGAATGAAGTTGAGTGAGGATCTCCAGATTTGTCTGACCGTGGCGATCAACGAAGCCGGGCGTCGCGGTCACGAGTACGCGGGCCTCGAGCATCTGCTCTACGCCCTGTTGCTCGACGAAGAAACCGCGTCGGCGCTGCAGAACGCCGGGGCCGATCTCGATCGGCTCAAAGGGCGTCTCGAGACCTACCTGCGCGACGAGCTCGACGCCGATCGCGATCAATTGCTCGAGCCACGCCCCAGCATGGCGTTTCGTCGGGTGATCGCGCGGGCCAGCGAGCATGTCGAAGGGGCGGGCAAGGACGTCATCACCGGCAATGATCTTCTGGTCGCGCTCTTCGCCGAGCCGGATTGTTGGGCGGTGCATCTGCTCGAGCTCGAGGGCGTGACCCGGCTCGACATCGTCAGCTTTCTCGCTCACGGTGTCTCGAAGCTGCAGCCGACCTTTCCCGGGTCGCGCCGCGTAGGTAGCGACGGTGAAGAAGAAGACGACGAACCGGTGCAAACCGACGACGCGCTCGGTTCCTTTACCCAAGAGCTCACCGCTCTGGCGCGCGATGGTGCCATCGATCCGCTGATCGGTCGCGAGCGTGAGATCCATCGCACGCTGCACATTCTGCGACGTCGTCGCAAGAACAACCCGATCTATGTCGGCGATCCGGGCGTCGGCAAGACCGCGCTCGTCGAAGGTCTGGCGCTCAAGATCGTCGAAGGGGACGTTCCCAAGATCTTTCGGGACGTGCAGATCTTTCGTCTCGACCTCGGCGCCTTGCTCGCTGGAACGCGTTATCGGGGTGACTTCGAGAACCGTCTCAAGGCGGTGATCGCCGCCCTTGGGGAGCAGGATCGGCCGATCCTCTTTATCGACGAAATCCACACCCTGATCGGGGCCGGGGCCGCCGGTCGCGGCACCATGGACGCGTCGAACCTGCTCAAGCCGGCGCTCCAGAGTGGCCAGCTGCGGTGTATCGGTGCGACCACCTGGGAGGAATACCGCCAGACCTTCGAGCGGGATCAGGCGCTGGCGCGTCGTTTTCAGAAGGTCGAGGTCGGTGAGCCGTCGCTCGCCGAGACCATCGACATCTTGCGCGGTCTCCGCAGCCGGTACGAAGAGCATCATCAGGTGCCGTATCAAGACGAGGCACTCGAGGCCGCTGCTCAACTCGCCGCCCGACATCTGCGGGATCGTCGCCTACCCGACAAGGCCATCGACTTGATGGACGAGGCGGGCGCGGCGGTGGCGCTCGCCGAGGGTGAGCACGTCTCGGTCGACGAGGTCGAAAAGGTCCTGGCGACCATGGCGCAGATTCCCGTGCGTCAGGTCGAGGGTGACGATCGGGAACGCCTACGCCGGCTCGAGGGCGAGCTCAAAGAGGTGGTCTTCGGTCAGGACGTGGCGATCGAGCGCCTGGTGGCGGCGATCAAAGTTGCGCGCGCCGGTTTGCGCAGTGGCGATCAGCCGATGGGATCCTTCCTGCTCACCGGTCCGACCGGCGTCGGTAAAACCGAGGTGGCCCGTCAGCTGGCGCGGATCCTGGGTGTCGAATTGCTCCGTTTCGACATGAGCGAGTACATGGAGCAGCATTCGGTGGCGAGATTGGTCGGCGCGCCCCCTGGTTACGTCGGTTTCGATCGTGGTGGCTTGCTCACCGAAGCGGTCTCGAAAACGCCTCATGCCGTGGTGCTCCTCGACGAGATCGAAAAAGCCCATCCCGAGGTCTTCAACATCCTGCTCCAGGTGATGGATCACGGCACGCTCACCGACGCCAATGGCAAGAAGGCCGACTTCCGCCACGTCATCTTGCTGATGACCTCGAACGCCGGCGCGCGCGAAATGGCGCGGCGTGGTCTCGGCTTTGGCGACGATACGAACGTTCAGCGTGGCGAGGACGAAAAAGCCTACGAGCGTTTGTTCACGCCCGAGTTCCGCAACCGGCTCGACGCGCGCTTGCCGTTCCAGGCTCTCAGCCCGGAGACCATGATCGCCATCGTCGAGAAATTCGTCGCCGAGCTCGATGTCCAGCTGGCAGAGAAGAACGTGCGGATTCGGCTCACCAAGGCGGCGCGTGAGTACTTCGCCCAGGAAGGCTACGATCCGGCCTTTGGCGCGCGGCCGCTCGCCCGGGTGATCGACGAGAAGATCAAACGACCGCTCACCGACGAGCTGCTCTTTGGTGAACTGGTCGACGGTGGCGCGGTGCTGGTCGATGCGCGGGACGGCGACGTGGCGCTGGTCTACGAACCGCCCGCGCCCGCCGCGTTGCCATCGGCACCGGTCGACGAGGGCACCGAATCCGCGTCCGAATCGGACGGGGCCGATGTACCGAGCGCCTCGGCCAGCTCGGTCGAAGAAAGCTCGTAAACGTTGATCGACCAGCCGAGCTGCGTGATCGGCTCGGTGCGGCGCAGATAGTGGGCGAGCTTGGCCATCCGATGCCGTTCCCATTCCGCGAAGATCGGCTCCCACTGCTCGATCGGACGCGTCGCCAACGCCTCACGATAGGTCGCCGTGTCGGTCGCCCGGTACACCGGCTCCATCACGTCGCGTAGCTGGCGATAGTTCGCTTCGTCGTCGTCATCCCACGGGCCGAGCAGCCGCTGCCCCAAATAGAGCGACTGCAGAAGCGTGACGCTCACGGCGTAGCGCCCGGGTCGCAAGCGTGGCGGCAGCTGCATCGGCGGGCGGGTGCGCATGAAGGTGTAGGCCCAGCTCACCGGCAGCCGATAGCGATGCAGCGGCTCGGTTCCAAAGTAGGCGACATGCACCGGATAGCCGGGACGCTCCTCGTGCACGGCGGCGATGTGCGCTTCGAGCGCCGGTACGTCCTGCCCCCAATCGAGCGAGCTATCGACCAGATGACGCCAGCCGTGAGACGGCCCGCCGACCAGCTGATTGAAATACGCCAGATAGTGCGGCGCCACCCGGAACGACTCGCTGGCAAATAGCGCCAGCAGACTGATGGAGGCCACCTTGAGCGTCCGTGTAGGTGGCATTCCTGGGCGAGCGGGTGTCTTAGCGCCGTCGAACCACCGGCCGATGCCCGCCGCGATCAAGAAGAGCACCGGATAGGTCACCAGGATATGCCGGTGACCGATGTTGAGCTGGCTCAGCAACACCGAGCTCCAATACACCCCGAGCAGCACCACCCACGGCATGACGCGCCATCGCCAGCGGTTGGATCCGAGTGGCCAGGCGAGCAGCGCGAGCAGCACCAAGCCCATCAGCGGGAGCGGGGTTTTGTAGAGCACCGTCTTGGGAAAGAAGCTTCGCCAGCCAGTCATGCTCGACTTGCCGTCGAGAAAGGCGTTACGGGTGCCGGCGGTATCGAGGGTGTAAAGCAGACCCCACAAATAGGCTTCGGGAAGCAGCCGCGCGTCACGCGCCATGCCGACGATCTGGTAGGTCATGGGCCGCTCGGCGGGCTCGCCGAGCATCTCGTCCCAGGTCGGCGCAAAGCCTCCGCTGATCCCGGGGCGGGCCGAAAAACGAAAGTCGTAGAGAGCGTAGATCGCCAGCCAGGCGATCACGCCCGCGGCCGCGAACGCCAGGCTCAGCCCGAGCGCTCGACTCGCGGGGCCGCGTAGTCGTCGCCTGATGCGTGGCAGCGCCACCGGTAGATCCACGGCTCGTAGCAGGCGTATCCCGACCAGGATGGCGAGCATCGGCAGCGCCAAGAGCCCCGACATCTTGGCGGTGAGCACCGCGCCGATCGCCACACCCACGAGGGCGATCCGGCCGAGGGTGATGCGATGACACAGATGCCACGTCGCACCGACTACCAAGAACAAGCACCCGGCGGCGAGCAGATCGGAGGTGGCGAGTCGCGCATGCGCGAGCACGGTGGGCGAAAAGGCGTAGAGAAAGAGCGCAACGAGACCAGCGCTTTGGCCGCCGAGCCGTCTGGCGAGGGCGAACACACCCACAGCGAAGCACAGGCTCATCAGCACCGTGGTCAGGCGGGCCCGAATCAGCATCGCGTCGTACGGATTGTCGGGATTGTGGGTGATCCGCGCGGTCATCGTCCACAGACCGCCCCGTTCCCACGCCGGATCGTCAGCGGGCGGAATGGCGATATCGAGCCCGAGCAGTGGCATGGCCATCAACCGCTGGGGCAGCATGCCCGACGCGGCGAATTGACGGAAATCGCCACGTTCCCAAAACAACAATCCGCCGGCGATATGCGCCGGCTCGTCGAAGGTGGCTGACTTGACGCTCAGACTCGTGATCGCCAACGCCGCGTGCACGAGCAAGAGGAGCACGACCACCAACGCTTCGCGACGCCGACTCATGAGCGGGTCTCCTTCACGGGGTCGTCGAGCGTCGTTGGGTCAGCACGCCAAAGTCGCTCGGTTCATGACAGATCGAGCGCGCGGATCCGTTCGACCAGTGAGGTCGGTAAGGAATGCGAGCGACCCGCCTTGCGATCGATCCACACCACCACCGACGAGCCCTCGGCGACGCGGTCTCCATCGGCAGTGTCGAAGATGCCGTACTCCAACGTGAAGCTGCTGCGGCCGATCTGACTCGCTTTGGCGCCCACTTCGAGATTCGCCGGATAGTGAACCTGACGCAAGAAAGCGCATCGAACCTCGACCACCACCGGACCGTTCTTGTCGTCGACGTGATCGAAGAGATCGACGGTCTCGAAATAGGTGATGCGGGCCGATTCGCAATAGGTCAGGAAGGCGGCGTTGTTGACGTGCTCGTAGGCGTCCATATCGCCCCATCGGACCGCGATCGGCTCGACGACGCGAAACGCCTCACGGGGAAGAAGATCACTCATGTCGGCTTGGCTTCCATCACGCTGGGCTCCCATCACGCTGGATCTCCCAGAACGACACGAAACACCAGCTCGGCGTGGGCGATGTCGCGGCCTTCCGGAGTCGTTACGTCGGCGGCGAGGTAGACCACCGACCGGCCACGACGACGAACTGTCGCCTCGGCGAGCAGATCTTCGTCGCGAACCGCGTTGAGATACGACATGTGGAGATCGATCGTCGCGACCTTCTTGGGTGGTCGCTCGAGCCCGGTGAATAGGGCGATGGCAGCCGCGCTATCGACTAGTGATGCGATCGCGCCCCCGTGCACCAAGCCACCGGGTTGGAGCAGATCGTCGCGAAACGGCAGCCGCAGGACACAGCGGTCGGGTTCGATCGTCTCGATCCGAATGTCGAGCAGACGGATGAAGGGCGAGGTGAGAAAGATCTCACGAAGGCGATCGTGGTCGAGGCCGGCCGGGGAATAGGCTTGGGTCACCTAGCGATGGTATCCCATCGGCACCGTCGATCTCTCTGGCTGCCGCGACGAGCAAACGCCCGGCGATGGCCGGGCGTTTGTCGATCAGCAAGGCCTCGGGCGCGCCGAGGCCAAGCGAGCGTGGCGAAACGAAAAGGGAAATCAGCTCTTAGTTGAAAGGTACGGTCCGAATCAGCAGCTGGAACGAGCCGTCGGCGGGCTGGCCGATCGCGTAGATGTAGTAGGCGGTGTTGGCCATCAGCTCGGCGTTGAGGGTGGGCTCGAAGGAGATCGGGCGCTCCCAGCCCGCCACCGACAGCCACAGCCGCGCGGTAAGCGGGTTGACGTCGAATTGCAGGGTGTCACCGTTGATCAGGGTCGGGGTGATGCCGGGACCCAGCTGGTTGAGCCCGACCCGGCCGAAGTCCGCCAGATGACGCACCGTAACACGCACCGACTGCGAGGCGATCCGGGGCGAGACCGGGTTGGTCAGCTGATCGGTGGCGTTGTTGTCGAAACGTGAAAGAGCGATACCGGTTTCGTCGGTGAGATGGGCGGCGATATCGACATTGTCACCCGCCGCGATCGACTCGGTGAGGGTGAGCACCGGCGCGTCGGTGTCCGGGTCGGCGCCGCTGACGAAGACTTCGAACTCATAGTCCCCAGCCGGAAGGGCCAGCGGACCGATGATGTCGGTGAACTCGAAGGTGAAAAGAAATGCATCGTTGGCATAGACATCGACCTCGAGATTGGCGGGTAGGCCGAGCGGTCCACCGGGAATGAGATGAAGCACGGTTACCGTGGCGTCGGTCTGCGCGACGGCAGGAGTGAAGGCGAGCGCGAATACGGCGATGAACGTGACGAGAGCTTTACGCATGTCGAACCTCCAAGAGATGAAAACGGCTCCGGCTCATCCGGTTTGCCGGCGACCCTCATGTCGCACGGCCATATCTTCGCGACACCAGGTCAGGTGGATGAGCTGAAAGCATGAAAATTTTGCTTCTTCGACATTTTCGATTCCGAAGAGCCGGCCCGCTAGTGGTGATAGCCTAGGCATCCTGTGTGAATCTTGGATCCCACCCACGGTCGAATCGACAGGGTATCGACGACGTCGCTTGTCCCCCGTTCGTCCGTGTTTCGACCGGGCCGCCCCTGGTCTCAGTAACCTGAGCAATTCGAGGAGGAACCGTCTTGAAAGAGATCGGCTACGACCGCCCCCTGTTCATCCAGCCTTTCGACCACCGCGGCAGCTTTACCCGTAAGTTCTTCGATTTCAGTGGTCAACCCCGCCTCGAGCCGAATCTCGACCAGCATTCGCCGATCGTCGCGGCCAAGACTCTGATTTACCGTGGCCTGCTCCGCGCCATCGAGCTCGGGGTCGACAAAGAGCAGGTCGGAGTGTTGGTCGACGCGCAATACGGCGCCCACATCCTCGACGACGCGCGTCGCCGTGGCATTCCCACCGCGTGCCCGACCGAGATGAGCGGCCAGTCGGTGTTCCACTTCGAGTACGGTGCGCGCTGGACCGACCACATCCGCTATGTCCAGCCCAACATGATCAAGGTGTTGGTGCGCTACCACCCCGAGGACGACGCGCTCAACAATCGTGAGCAGCTGGTGCGTCTCAAGCAGATCTCCGACTACGTCCACGCCACCGACGACCACTACTTCATGTTCGAGCTGCTCGTTCCGGCGACCACCGACGAGGAGAAGGCGGCCGACGATTACGACGTCGCGATGCGTCCCCAGCGCATGATCGAGTCGATCCGCGAGATTCAAGACTACGGAGTCGAGCCCGACATCTGGAAGATCGAAGGTCTCGACCGCGCCGAGGACGCCAGAGCGGTCGCCGCGCAGACTCGCTCCGGTGATCATCGCGCCAAGGTCGGCAACATCCTGCTCGGTCGTGGTTCGAACGCCGAAAAGGTGCACGAGTGGCTCCGCGTCGCCGCGCCGATCGATGGCTTCATCGGTTTCACGGTCGGTCGCACCAACTTCAGCGAGCCGATCAAAGAGTGCATGAAGGCGCCGACTCCCGACAACGCCAATATCGCCGTCGAGGCCATCGCCCAGAACTACAAGGGCTGCGTCGACGTCTGGTTGGACGCCGCGTCATGAGCTCGCGGCTCGGCGATTTCGAGCTGAGCCTGGTTTCCGACGGTGGTTTCCGGCTCGACGGTGGGGCGATGTTCGGTGTCGTGCCCAAGGTGCTCTGGCAACGAAAGAAGTCCGCCGACGAGCGCAATCGCATCGCCATGGCCACCAACTGTTTGTTGGTGCGTCGTGGCGATGATCTCGTCTTGATCGACACTGGAATCGGCGACAAGAACGACGCCAAATTCCGCGACATCTTCGGGCTCGAAGAGGGTGCGACGCGGCTGCCCAACAGCATTCGCGCCGCCGGCTACGAGCTCGAAGACGTCACCCATGTCGTCATCACCCACCTGCACTTCGACCATTGTGGGTGGAACGCGCGGGAGAAGAACGGCAAATTGGTTCCGACCTTTCCCAACGCTCGCTATTGGCTCGAGCGCGGGGAAGTCGGCCACGCCCGCGCGCCGAGCGCTCGTGATCAGGCGAGCTACGACCCGCGTAACTGGGAGCCGCTTTTCGAGGCCGGAGTGGTCGAGCTCTTCGACGACGAGGCCGAGCCGATCACCGGGGTCAAGGCGGTCAAGGTACCCGGTCACAACGCCGATATGTGCGTCGTCCTGCTCGACGGTGGCTCGCCGGAGAGCCAGGGCGTCTTTCTCGCCGACCTGGTGCCCACCGCCGCGCACCTGCCCTACGCCTGGGTCATGGGGTTCGATCTCTTCCCGCTCACCACGGTCGAGAACAAAGAAGCGTGGCTTCCCCGGATCGCCGAGGGCGGGTGGCTGTGTATCTTCGAGCACGATCCCGACCTTCCCGTGGGTCGATTGGTCGAAGACAAACCAGGACGATATCGAGCCGAGCCGGTCGCCTGGTAAGGTAAGCGGCCGGTCGCCGGAGCGCACTCCGGTAGGTCAGTATTGAGGAGAAGATCGTGGCGAACGAAGCATTCGATTTGATGGTGTTGGGGAGTGGCCCCGGTGGCTATGTCGCCGCCATCCGCGCCGCCCAGCTCGGCATGAAGGTCGCGGTGGTCGAGAAGGATCCCAAATTCGGTGGCACCTGTTTGCACCGTGGCTGTATCCCCACCAAGGCTCTCTTGCACACCGCCGAGACGCTCGACAAAGCCCGACACGCCGATGCGATCGGTGTCTCGGTCGACGGTGTGAGTCTCGACGTCGGCAAGGCGCACGCCTACAAGAACGACGTCGTCGCCAAGAACGCGCGTGGCGTCGAATACCTGTTCAAGAAGAACAAAGTCGCCGGCATTCACGGATTCGGTCGGCTCACCGGGGCGCACGAGGTCACCGTCGAGCGTGACGGTGCTCAGACGGCCTATCGTGCCGAGCACATCCTCATCGCCACCGGTTCGGTGCCGCGCGCCATCGGCGCCTTTCCGACCGACGGCGAGCGGATTCTCAACAGCGATCACATCCTCCAGCTCGAGCGTGTGCCGTCATCCTTGGTGGTGATCGGTGCCGGCGCCGTCGGAACCGAATTCGCATCGATCTTTCGCGCCTTCGGCTCCGAGGTCACCCTCGTCGAGATGATGCCGCGCATCCTGCCGATCGAAGACGAAGACGCCTCCACCGCGCTCGAACGGAGCTTCCGCAAGCGGGGCATCAAGGTGCGCACCAGCACCAAATTGGCCTCCGCCGAGCGTCACGCCGACGGCGTGCGGATCGCGCTGGAAGACGCCGACGGCAAACGCGAAGAACACGACATCGACGTCCTTCTGCTCGCCATCGGGCGTGCCCCGGTGAGCGAAGGGCTCGGCTTCGAAGCGCTCGGGATCGAGCTCGACCGTGGTTACGTCAAGGTCAACGCGCACATGCAAACCGCCGTGCCGCACATCTACGCTATCGGTGATGTCGTCGACACCCCGTGGCTCGCCCATGTCGCCTCGGCCGAAGGCATCCTCGCCGCCGAGCACATGGCGGGGCAGACCGTGCGTCCGATCAACTACGACCACGTACCGTCGTGCACCTATTGCGATCCCGAAGTGGCCAGCGTCGGTTTGACCGAAGCCCAGGCGCGCGAACGTGGCTACGACGTCGCCACCGGGACCTTTCCGTTCTCGGCGCTCGGCAAAGCCGCGATCCTCAAGGCCACCGACGGCTTCGTCAAAGTCGTACGCGACACCCAATACGACGAATTGTTGGGTGTCCACATCGTCGGCCCCCACGCCACCGACCTCATCGCCGAGGCGTGCGTGGCGCTCCAAGTCGAATCCACCAACGAAGAGCTGTTCCGCACCATTCACGCGCATCCGACCCTGTCGGAAGCGGTCATGGAAGCGGCGCACGCGGCCTCCGGCCACAGCATCCACATTTGATAGGGCGCGACGGCGCCGGGAGAGAGAACGTCGATGGCTACCGAAGTCTTGATGCCCCAGATGGGCGAGTCGATCGCCGAAGGCACGATTACCACCTGGCTGGTCCAGGTCGGTGAAAGCGTGGAGCGTGACGATCCACTTCTCGAGATCTCGACCGACAAAGTCGACTCCGAGATTCCCGCGCTGGCCGCGGCGTCACCGACCTGCTCGCCCGCTTCACCGATATAGCCGACGATTTCGTTGACCGGGACGGTCTCGCCTTCCTTACGGAGCACTTGGAGGAGCACGCCCGATGCCGGCGCGGGAATCTCGGAGTCGACTTTGTCGGTCGAGATCTCGAGAAGTGGATCGTCACGCTCCACGCTTTCACCGACCTGGACCAGCCAGGTGGTAATCGTGCCTTCGGC
>JBCDBH010000212.1:0-10286 GCA_039184055.1 Acidobacteriota bacterium | reverse complement strand
CGCCGCCTTGGCGGAGGACGATGACCGGCCGACGACGCGACGGCGCATCGGTCGATGCCTGGAGCCCGAGCGATGCGCCGAGATCGGTGGCCGGTACGGGTTTGCCGTCGAGCCGGAGCACGCGTTCGCTGCCGAGCTCCTGGAGGTCTTCGTCTTCGATACGCAGGATCTGGTGGACCGCGGCGAGGGGCACGGCGAAGGTCTGTCGCCGAGCTTCCACCAGGAGAACCCGGGCGATCGCCAGGGTCATCGGCAGACGGATGGTGAAGGTGACCCCGGCGCCGGGCTCGGAGTGAACGTCGAGCGTGCCTTTCAGGCCTTCGACGTTCGATTTGACGATGTCGAGACCGACACCACGACCGGCGATCTCGCTGACGTCCGTGGCGGTGCTGAGACCGGGCAGGAAAAGCAGATCACGAGTTTCGAGGTCGGTCATCGTCTCGGCGTCTTCGACGCTGATGTGACCACCTTCGATCGCCATGCTCCTCGTGCGTTCGAGGTCGAGACCGGCGCCGTCGTCGCCCACTTCGAGCACGACTTGGGTGCCCTCGTTGAAGGCGCGCAGCCAGACACGGCCGTGCTCGCTCTTGCCCAGGGCGCGACGGAGCTCGGGTGGCTCGATGCCGTGGGCGACGGCGTTGCGCAGCAGGTGCACCAGGGGATCGGCAATCGTTTCGAGCACGGTCTTGTCGAGCTCGATGCTCTCGCCTTCGATCGTCAGATCGACCTGTTTGCCTTGCTCGGTCGCCGGGACGCGCACGGCGCGGTGGAGACGATTGGCGAGACTGGATACCGGCACCATGCGGAGTCGCATCAGCTTGTCTTGGACTTCGCTGGTCAGACGACCGACGCGGGTGAGGTAGCCGTCGAAGTCGCCCACCGAAAGACCGAGCTCGGTGGTCACCGCGGTGATGTCGCTGTTGGTCTCGGCGACCTCGCGTGACAGGAGGTGGAGCTCGGTGTAGCGATCGAGCTCGAGCTCGTCGAAGCCTTCGCCGGCGGAGTCGGAGCCGGTCGAGCCGCTGGCGAGGGCGAGCACTTCGTATTCGGTTTCGAAGCGATGCGCGAGGCGACCGAGACGCGCCAGGCTCAGCCGAAGCTCGTCGACTTCGTGGGTGAAGCGTTGTTGATGCTGCTCGAAGGTCGAGCGTTGCACCACCAGCTCACCGACGAGACGCACCAGCTCATCGAGACGTTCGAGCGGGATCCGCACCATCGGACTCGACGGGCTAGCGCTCGTGGTGGCCGGTTCGGAGGGTTCGAGGGTCGCCAGGGCGCTGAGATCCGGGAGCGGCTGGTCGAGATCGACGGCTGGTTCGGCGCCGTGTGGCGCGAGGATCGCGTCGTAGCGGGGTTCGAGCTCGGCGATTCGAGGATCGAGAGACGTCGAGTCGATGGGCTCGCCGGCCAGATCGCTCATCAGATCGGTGGTGGCGAAGAGCAGGTCGAGATGCTCGCTGAGTGCGTCGCCGCTTGCGGTGGCGTCGACGACGTCGAGCAGATCTTCCATCCGATGCGCCAGGCGTCCGAGCTTGGTGAAGCCGACGAGCGAGGCGGCGCCCTTGAGGGTGTGCGCGCTGTGTCGAATGGGGAGCAGGGCCGAGCGATCGCTCGGATGCCTCGCCATGGCGCGCAGCTGGGCGCCCATGGTGGCGAGATGGTCCTGGGCTTCGAGCCGAAAGCCGGCCACCAGCTCACGCGAGATCTCGTCGTCGAAGCTCTCGGTGGCGGGCGGGCTCGGCCACGAGGCATCGTCCGCCATGTCCCCGAGATCGGGTGCCGGGAGATCATCGGGCTCGGGTGGCCAGATGTCCTCGGTATCGGGTGGGGCGAGCTCGGGCGCTTCCTGGGGCGGGGCTTCCTCTTCGGGCGCCGGCGGCACGTAGCGTGCGATTTCGGCTTCGTCACCCGCTTCGGGCAGGCCGCGTAGACGCCGGAACGCGAAGACGGCGCGGGCGAGCAGGGGGCGAGCGTCGAGACGGTCTTCGAGCAGCTCGTCGATGAATTGACCGACCAGCGAGGCTGCACCGTCGAGCGCGTCGAAGGTCGGGCGATCGAACGGCAGTTGGCCGGCGCCGATCTGCTCGATGGTCTCTTCAGCGTAGTAGGCGATCCGACTGAGGGGCGCCAGGCCGATCATGGACGAGGCGCCCTTGACGCTGTGAAAGAGCCGGTGCACTTCCTCGAGGACGTCGAGCCGGTCGGGCTCGTCGAGGGCCACCGAGAGGCCGCGGCGGATCTTTGGCAGGTAGCCTCGGACCTCGCCGGCAAAACCGCCCAGCAGCACGGGATCGATGTTCTTCGTCATCGTCGAGTCTTTCTCTTGCGGCGACGCATCAATGCTCACGTTGGAAGATGATCGTGTCGTCGACACGGTGCGTCTTCAGCCCTTCGCGTCGCCAGCCGATGGCTTCTCCAGGACCCGGAAAGAAGTAGCCACCCGGGTTGAGCTGCGCGAAGAATCGTTCCAATGCGATGGCGCGATCGTCTTTGTGAAAATAAATCAACAGGTTCTGGCAGAAGATGACGTCTTGACGGGGCAGCGGCCAGGTGTCGGCCCGCACCAGATTCCAATGGTGAAAACGCACCGTCTGTCGCAGGGTGTCGTGGATCTGGACCTGCGGCGGGTCGAGATCGCGACAGGCCTTGAAATGCCGTCGACGCACCGCTTCGGGGAGCCGTGCCACGCTTCGTTCCCGGTAGCGCCCCGCCGTCGCGGCGGCGAGAGCGGTACGGCTCAGGTCGGAGCCGACCACCAGGACGCGTTGCTCGGGATGGGCAATGGTCGCTTCGCGAGCACAGATCGCCAGGGAATAGGCTTCTTGGCCCCGTGAACACCCGGCGCTCCACAGCCGAAGACCGGTGTCGCCCTCCTTCGTCTTGCGTGCGAGGAGCTCGCGGAGCACCTTGTGCAAGGCGTCGAAGGAGGGCGGGTGACGAAAGAAGCTCGACTCGCCGTTGACCAGCAGCTCGACGAGGTTCTCCCACTCCGAGTCGTCGGCGCTGAGATGAGCGTGGTAGGCGTCGAAGGAACGCAAGCCGAGCACCCGCGATCGCTCGCCGAGACAACGCCGCAGCGTGCTGATCCGGCTGTCGCCGAAGTCGATGCCACAGCGTTGCCGGATCAAGCGACGCCAGTAGGCGTGCTCGGCGGGAGCGAGCGTCGGGCGATCGGCTACCGACCAGGGGGACGACTCGGTCATCGGTTGCGGGTCGGTAGCGATCACGGTGCGCCGACGAGCCGGATCAAGCGCGTCCTGGCAGCTTGAAGGTCGACACCGAGCCGCGCAGGTCGTCCGCCATCTCGGCGAGATTGCGGATCGACACGGCCGCTTGCTTGGTGCCGGCGGCGGTTTGCTGGGTGACGTCGGAGATCTCGTTCATCGCCCGCGCCACCGACTCCGAGCCACGGGCCTGCTGGTTGGCGGACATCGAGATCGAGCCGATGATCTCGGCCAGACGGTTCGACACCGCTTCGATTTCGGCGAGCGCCTGACCGGCTTCGTTGGCGAGACCGGAGCCGCTCACCACCTCGCGGGTGGTCTCTTCCATCGCCGCCACCGCTTCGCTGGTTTCGCTCTGAATCGTCTTGATCAGACCCGAGATGCGCTTGGTGGCTTCGGCGGACCGTTCGGCGAGACGCTCGACTTCCTCGGCGACCACCGCGAAACCACGTCCGGCTTCGCCGGCCATCGCCGCCTGGATCGAGGCGTTGAGCGCCAGGATGCTGGTGCGATCGGCGATGTCGCCGATCAGACCGACGATCTCACCGATCTCCTGTGAGCTCTCACCGAGACGCTTGATCCGTTTCGAGGTTTCTTGCACCTGCTGCCGGATGGCGTTCATGCCGGTGATGGTCTGACCCACCGAGCTGGTGCCCTGTTGCGCGTTGACGGTGGCTTGCTCGGCGACCGTCGCGGCGGTGGTGGCGTTCTCCGACACCTGCTGGATCGACAGCGCGAGCTCGTCGACCGCCGATGAGGCGTTGACGATTTGTTCGGCCTGGGCCTCACTACCTTCGGCGAGATGCTCGGTGGTCGCTTGGACCTCGGTCGCCGCCGAGCTCACCTGGAGCGTCGTGTCCTGGACGCTGTAGATGATCTGGCGGAGCTGATCGATCATGTAGTTGAACGAGTCGGCGATCGCGCCGGTGACTTCTTCGGTGACCTCGGCTTCGACGGTGAGATCACCGTCGGCGACGTCGGAGACCTCGATCAGGAGCTTCTGAATGCTCGACTGGAGCTTCTCTTTGTCTTCCTGCGTCTGGAGCAGGTCGCGGATGGCGTCGAAGGTGGCGTTGAGGTTGGTCGCCAGGTCGCCGAGCTCGTCGGTGCTGGTGACATCGGCACGGGCTTCGAAGTTGCCGATACCGACCTGGCCGAAGAAGGCGCCGATGGCGTCGATTTGTCGGGTAATACCGCGCTGGAAGAAGAAGGCCAGACCGAGGGCCACCAGGGCGAGGCCGATCGCCAGACCGAGCTGGAGGTTACGCAAGAACTCCAGCCGGCTGCTGCGCTCGGCGAGCACGCGCTGGGTGCTGGTCAAGCTGGCGTCGTAGAGAACGAAGAAGCGGTCGATCGCTTCGGTACCGGCGGCGAAATAGTCGGCCGCTGGCACGGTCATCACCTCGGCGCGGAGGATCCGGGTTTCGGCCAAACGCAGAAAGCTCTCGACACCGCCGGTACTGTCGGTCAGGACTTGCATCAGCTCGGCCTCGAGCTCCGGGTTGGCATCGATGGCGGCGCGAAGGTTGATATCGATGTTGACAACACCCGAGCGGATGCGCGCGATCAGCTCACTGAGCCGGATTTGCTCGTCGAGGGTAATGACGCCACGCGCCGCGATGCCGTTGCCGAGACCACGCAACACACCCATGTTCTCGGCGACGTCGGGAATCCGCTCGACGATGGCGGTGATCAAGTGAGAGGAATCGACATCGGGATCGCTCACCAGCTTGCCGGTGTTGGCGATGTGGCGCATGAGGGCCATGGTGTCGGCGATAAGAGTGGTGTGGCGCGCGAAGCTCTCGGGTCCCGACAGCGATGTGGCACGAGGCTCGAGGTCTTTCCAGTCGTTACGCAGCTGCTCGAAGCGCTCGGTGGTATCGAGTCGCGCACCGAGCTCGGCGTCGATCTCCGCGAGGGTGACCAGGTCGTTGTTGACCGTCGCGGCGAGACGTTGGAGCGACGCGCGCTGGGTGGTGTCGCCACCGATGACACCGGCGGCGGTACCGCGATGCTGCGGCACGTGCTGGAAGAATTGGCGCAGGTCGATGAGATATTCGAGCGCGACGTTTTCCAGATCGGCTTTGGCGATGTCGTCTTGCGTATCGACCACGAATAGGTACACCGCGAAAACGGTAGGCACCGCCATCAAGACGATGATCAGAATCAGTTTCCAGGCAATCTTCATGAGGATTCCTCGGCTCAGGCGAGCTTGGCGAGCACGCTATCGAGCTCGTCGCTATCGAGCGGCTTGGTCAAATACTCGTCGGCACCTTGTTTCAAGCCCCAGAAGCGGTCCGAGTCTTGCGTTTTGCTGGTCACCATGACGATTTTGACGTCTTGGGTATCGGGTGCCGTCTTGAGCGCGCGGCATACTTGAAAGCCATTTTTCTTGGGCAAAATGACGTCGAGAAGGATCAGATCCGGCGACTCGGTACGGGCTTTTTCGAGGGCATCTTCGCCGTCGACGGCGGTGGATAGCTGGAAGCCCTTGCCGTCGAGCGCGGCGAGGATCAGACTGAGCTCGGTCGGACTATCGTCCACGACCAGGATTTTTCGGATGGCCATACGCTAACTCCCGACGCTTTTATTTCTTGACGAATTGATCGATGCCTTCGGCGCGCCAGACGCTGAGGGTGGCCTCGTCCTTGGGGTTGATCTTGATCCCGATCGCGTTGACCGGTACCGCGTGTTTCTTTTGGATCTCGATCCAATTCTTCTTGGCGGTGGCGTTGACGGTCATGTGCGTCTCCTTTCTCGAATGCTCTGAGAGCGTGATGTCAAAACAGGGTCCGGTGTGATTCGGTGGGTACGTGCATACCCAGAAGATCGCGAAGCGCGTCCGCTTCGGCCTCGATCGAGCTCGCGTCCGGCGTCGAAACGGTAAGAGCTTTGGGAGTCGTGTCGAGCCTGAGCTCGTGTCGTGACAGGTGTTCGAGCGCCGTGAGGTCGACTCGGTCGATCGCGTCGAGCAATTCGGTTTCGCCGAGGTAGCGACCGAAATAGATCTCCTGCGTTGCCAGTCGGGCCATCGAGGAGTGGCTGTCTTCACCCGAGAGGATGGTTTGCGCGGTCAGCTGAGCTTTGGCGCGTACCAGCTCTTCCTCGTCGATCGGTCGCTGCCAGGTGCCGAGATCGATCAGCTCTTGGCAGATCGTCGCCACGACCGGAACGACGTTTTGCGGCAGGGTCGAGCCCTCGATGACGATCAGGCCGGCGTCGCGATAAGCCTGATAGGAGGCGTGGATCTCATAGACCATGCCGTGTTCGTCGCGGAGCAGACGGAAGAGCCGTGAGCTCAGCCCACCGCCGAGCAGACGCGTCAACACGTGGACGGCGTAGCGATTCTCGGCAGTGTAGGCGGGCGCGGCGAGTCCGATGGCGAAATAGGCCTGGCGTGTCGGGTTCTCGTCGATGATCAAGCCGGGGTGGAAATCAGCGGCTCGGCGCCGGGGCGTCGGGGCACCCGACGGCAGCATGCGCCAAAAGGCATCGCGCACGTGGGCGACAAAATCATCGTGTTCGATGTGGCCCGCGCCGGCGATCACGATGCGTTCGGGGAGGTAATGCTGGTGGAGGAAGTAGATCAGCGCTTCACGATCGAGCGTGTCGATGCTGTCGATCGTGCCGGTGATGGCGCGTCCCAGCGGGTGGCCCGACCACACGTGGCTTTTGAGCAAATCGTGCACGCGATGCTCCGGATCGTCGAGCCGGGCTTGAATCTCGCAGCGGATCGCGTGTTTTTCGCTGTCGATCGAAGCCTGTGGGAAGACCGGGTTGAGAAAGACGTCGCCCAAGAGATCGAGCGCGAAGGTGGCGTAGTCGTCGGTGACCACGGCGTAGTAGTTGGTGTAGTCACGGCTGGTGAAACCACCCACCGAGCCCCCGGCGTGGTCCATGATGCGCGCGATATCGAGCGCGGTCCGGCTGCTCGTGCCCTGGAAAAGCATGTGTTCGCAGAGGTGAGCCAGGCCTCCTCGACGTGGCTCTTCGGAAAACGGGCCTGCCTCGACGACAACCCCGATCGATACAGATCGGCTGTGGGCGCGACGGTCGGTGACGACCCGGATCCCATTCTCGAGGGTCGAGCGCCGGTAGGTCACGACTCGGCGCCGAAGGGTTGGAGCTCGGGGCCGTTGAGCAGGTTGGCGAGATCGATCACCGCGACCAGACGCTCGTCGTGTTCGTGAACGCCGATCGTCGCGCGTCCCAAGGCCTCGTCGCTGGCGGTCGCCGTGGCGAGGCTGGACATGGCGATATCCGTGACGCCGTTGACCGCGTCGACAATCAGACCGGCCATGGCGTCGCCACCGACGCTGACCAGCATGCGGCCGGTGTCGGTGGTGACCGACTCACGCCCGGAAAGCAGTCGTAGATCGAGCACCGCGAGGATCTCACCGCGGAGGTTACTCACCCCACGGATCCACGGCGGCACGTTGGGCACGGGGGTCACTTCGGGTGGGGTCGTTACCTCGATCACCTCACCGACGCGTGCCGCGTAGCGTGTCTCACCCAGCGTGAAGAGCAGGCAGCGAGTCGTCTCGACGGTCGTGACGGGCGCTTCGGTGGTCGGCAGGGTGACGCCGGACACTTCGCGGTCGACCGTGGCGATCAACTCTTCGAGCGTCGTACCGGCCCCGTCAGTCCCGAGCCCGCTCGCTTCCATCTCCGTCTCGTGCGTCGGGGTCGAGTCGGAATGAATGGCGTCGTCGTGGTCGTCGGGTTGAGGTGGCTCGAGGTCGGGTTCGTCGTGCTCAGCCATGCGCGCGGCTTTCGAGCCCGACTCGGTGGAGATGCTTGTCCAGAGTGGTGACCAAGGCTTTGGGTTCGAATGGCTTGGTGACGTAGTCGGTGGCACCGGACATACGGCCGCGCACCTTGTCGAAGAAGCCGTCTTTGCCCGATAGCATGACGATCGGCAGATCGCGTGTTTTCTCGTTGGCTTTGATCACTTTGCAGACCTGGTAGCCGTCGAGATTGGGCATCGCGATATCGAGCAGGATCAGATCGGGTACGAGGTCGTTCAGCTTGGCGAGGGCTTCCATGCCGTCGCTTGCCGAGATGACGCAATAGCCTTCTCGCTCGAGCGTCACCGCGACCAGCTTGCGCACCGTCGGGCTGTCGTCCACGACCAAGACCACTTTGGCCATCTGCACACCCTCGGTCGGGGTGAAGAGCATGGCGGCGGACGGGTCGTGAACGGGCGCGGCGCCTTGGCGGTGGAATCGGCCGCTTTCCGGGGAGTGATTGAGCACGCTCCGCTGGGCCGATGGCTCGAGGCGTGAGGTTACCCGTGGTGGCGTGGCTGCGTCGCGAACCGGGACCTCGGCGCGCGAGGGTTCGGCGGTGACCCGGCTCCGGGCAGTATGGGCGTTGTTTACACTGCGTGGCCGAGCCGTTTCCGCGGGTAGCGGTTTGACCCGGGTGGTCTCGAGCGCCCGATCCAGCCAATCGCGTGCTTGGGCGTTCTCGGGATTGATCCGGAGAACGGTTTCGACGCAGGCTTGCGCTTCAGCGCGGGTCTCCGCGACCGAGGCGAGCCACATCCAGGTGAGCTCGTGGTCGTTCGCGAGCGCAACAGCTTGACGCAGGATTCGGCGGGCCGTCACCTTGTCTTTGGCGCGCGCGGCTTGAATACCTTGACGTAGGAGCTGCGCGTGACGCTCGGCGGTGGTCGGCTCAGCCGTTGTCATGCTCGACCGTTCGGCAAGCCGATTTATTTGGTTGTATGTCGTGTCCATCCCACCTTCCCCTGTGGTTGTCCATACCACCCTCCCAGGCCCGACCACACGACAGGTGTCAAGCTGTACGAAAATTCACAATCGAAAAGCTCAGTCTGGCAAGTCCTGAGATGGCGACCCGTGTCCTGGATCGCGGAATGAGAAGGTTGTTCCCAGCAACGCCCTCACTATGAATCTCGGTTCCCCACTTGCTGCTCGAGGTCGAGCACAAAGACTGAGTGGATGTCGTCCCATTCTTCCGCACTGACAAAGGATTGAAAGAGACGGGCAAAAGAGACGCAATAGTATTGCACAAGTGCCACGAGGCCGCTAGCCGCGTCGCTCGAGCTGGGCATTGTGTCCGTCGTCGCGCGTCCGCGTGAAGGCGGTTTGAGGGTCAGTCGGTCGCCCTTGATGTGCGCGCTGGCGAGACCGGGATGATCGTGAGCGACGGTCTCGACGACTTGCTCGAGTGGTGGGATGTCGTCGCCGGCGATCCGACTCGCCACGGCGGCGAGAGAGCCGACGATTTTGCTCAGAGGGTCGAGTGTTTTGTCGGGGTTGCGCCGGTTGGCGCGTAGTCGCTCGACCCAACGATCAGCCGCGGAGATCGTTTGAATCAGCTCATCGAGCAGCGCCTGATCATGGGCGCGAGCTTCGGCACTGAGATCCTGATCTCGACGCGCGTCACCATCCGTCAGCTCGCGTCGTTCTTCGTCCATGCGGCGCATGGCTTCGATCAAAAGATGGTCGGTCGTCAGGTTGACGCTGGTGGGAGGCTGTGAGTCCAGCGAGTAGACGCGAAAGCCACCTTTTTTCCACCAGGCGAGCTTGAAAAATGCATCTTCGCCGGTCAGTGGGCCGAAGGTGACGTGAAC
The DNA here is from genome assembly GCA_039184055.1 of Acidobacteriota bacterium. Classification (GTDB taxonomy): domain Bacteria; phylum Acidobacteriota; class Thermoanaerobaculia; order Multivoradales; family J023; genus JBCDBH01. Next base: position 464 of record JBCDBH010000212.1, on the reverse strand, counting down.
GACTTTGCGTTTCCAGATATAAATCGCACCATCTTCGCCTTGTCGAAAAACCCGAACAATGACATTACGGTTTTCCGCGCACAGCATCTGGACGAGGCTCGCCAAACCGATCGAGCGGAGCTCACCCTTGAGCATGTCGGTTGCCCTGGATGGAAGCGAATGGGACCGAAAAGGCACGAGATGTCATGGACTATGGCCCTTCGCCGATCGATTGGCGGTGGATGAGCGAGGCATGGCGGAGGGGGTGGGATTCGAACCCACGGACCGCGTTGACGGTCGACGGTTTTCAAGACCGTTGCATTCGACCACTCTGCCACCCCTCCGGCGGCAAGCGAGTAGTTTAGACGATGCGCTCGGTGCCGCCTAGGTACGGACGCAAAGGCTCGGGCACGGTCACGCTGCCGTCGGCATTCTGGTAGTTCTCGAGAATCGCGATGAGGGTGCGGCCGACGGCCAAACCGCTG
>JBCDBH010000211.1:0-10310 GCA_039184055.1 Acidobacteriota bacterium | reverse complement strand
GGCCGATCACGACGCTGTCGACCCAACCGAGATCCTCGAGATTGCGTTGCCGAGTGCCGATGCGATCGACCCACCAAAGCAGCAGACCGAAGACGATCGAGGTGATGGCGATCAACAGGGGGGATCGAGCGCCGGTGGCGAAGAAGTCGTAGAAGGTGAGACCGACCACCACTACCGGCACCGTGGCGACCGCGAGGGCGAGAAGCAAGCCCGGACGCCTATCGAGGCCACGTCGCAGCTCAGCCCGAGCGGACATCGCCGAGCCGAGAAGATCGTGGCGAAAGTAGAGCACCGCCGCGAGCAGGGTTCCGGCATTGGTGACGATGTCGAAACCGAGACCTTGATCGGGCCATCCCAACAGCCAAGGCACGAGGATGAGATGGGCCGATGAGCTGATCGGCAGGAACTCGGTGATGCCCTGGACCAGCCCGAGCACCACCGCTTGAACGATAGTCATGGCGCCGCATCCTATCGCCTGGGCGCGTCGCAACGAGCACGCTATACTCCCCGGACTCCGCCGTTTGTCACGAGGGACGCGCTGTTGCTCGTGACCACCCCGCAACGGTCGCACGTCGACCCGGGTCGTCCGACGATCCACGCGACGTTCGACCCGAAAAGGTCATCACACCCATCCATGCAGCGTCTGATCGTCACTGGCGGCGCCGGCTTCATCGGTGCCAATTTCGTCCGCGGCGCACTCGACCATAGCGACGCCGAAGTCGTCGTCTTCGACAAGCTGACCTATGCCGGCAGCCTCGAGAATCTAGCCGACGTCGCGTCGCACAAGCGCTACCACTTCGTCGAGGGCGACATCGCCGATCGAGAAGCGGTCCGTCAGCTCCTCGACACGCATCGCCCCACCGCGATCCTCAATTTCGCCGCCGAGAGCCACGTCGATCGTTCGATCGACGGCCCACAGGATTTCATCGACACCAACATCGTCGGCACGTTCGTGCTGCTCGAGGCCGCCCGTGCGTACGCCCACGCTCTCTCCGACGAGATGCGACGGGCCTTTCGTTTTCTCCATGTATCGACGGACGAGGTCTACGGCTCGCTCGGCCAAGAAGGGTATTTCGTCGAGACGACGCCCTATGCGCCGAACTCACCGTATGCCGCCTCCAAAGCCGCGGCGGATCACCTGGTGCGCGCCTGGGGCGAAACCTACGGTCTGCCGGTTTTGATCACCAATTGTTCGAACAACTACGGCCCGTTCCAATATCCCGAGAAGCTCATCCCGCTGATGATTCTCAACGCGGTCGAAGCCAAGAATCTGCCGATCTATGGCGACGGCAGCAACGTTCGTGATTGGCTCTATGTCGGCGATCATTGCGCGGGCATTCTGCGCGTGCTCGAACAGGGCCGGCCGGGTGAGAAATACAACCTCGGTGGCGACGCTGAACGGACCAATGTAGAGGTCGTCACGACCCTCTGCGATCTGGTCGAAGCCGAGCGCCCCGCCACCGAGAATCCACACATGACGAGTCGTGGCCTGACCTCGTATCGCGACCTGATCACCTACGTCAAAGATCGGCCTGGGCACGATCAGCGGTATGCGATCGACGCCAGCAAGATGCGCGGTGAGCTCGGCTGGACACCGCAACACGACTTCGCCTCCGGCCTACGCGACACCGTGCGCTGGTACCTGGCAAACGAGACATGGTGTCGAGCCGTGCAGGCTGGACGCAACGCCCGCTCGCGGATCGGCCTCGGAGATTGACGATGGAGTTTCGCAGCACGGAGATTGCCGAAGTCATCGAGGTGATCCCGACCGTCTACGGTGATCATCGCGGGTTTTTTCTCGAAACCTGGCACGCCGAACGCTATGCCGAGAACGGCATCGCCTTGCCCTTTGTCCAGGACAACCATTCGAAATCGAGCCCGGGTATTCTGCGCGGCCTACACGCCCAGCTCGCGCGCCCGCAAGGCAAGTTGGTTCGGTGTCTCGAAGGCGCGATTTTCGATGTCGCGGCAGACGTTCGTCGCGGGTCACCGACGTTCGGCCAGTGGGTGGGCCGCACCTTGAGCGCCGAGAATCACCACCAGCTGTGGGTGCCGCCAGGTTTCGTCCACGGCTTCTGCGTGCTCGGTGATGCTCCGGCGCAGGTGGCGTACAAGTGCACGGACCTCTATGACCAAGCGGACGAATATGGCGTCCGTTGGGACGATCCGGATCTGGGCATCGAATGGCCGATCGACGACCCCACGCTGTCCGCGAAAGATGCCGCCGCTCCGCTGCTCGCCGAGCACGGTGAACGCTTGCCCGCGTATTGACCTGGCCGCCTGTTGACGATGTCGAGCCTGATGCTGCGCGCCACGGATCACCCACTCCTCACCCGTCGCGGTCTGTCGATCGACGAGGTCCAACGACAGGCCGAGCTGCTCCGTGAGCCTCCCCCCCCCGCCGACCTGGTGCGTCCGTGCACGGTCGGCGACGGCATTCATCGCCCCGCGAGCGCACGTCATGACGAGTTGACGCGACGGTGGTCCGAAGCCGCCGGGTCGGGTCGTCTGCGCGCCTTCGTACCCGCTTCGGGCGCCGCGAGCCGTATGTTTCGTGGCTTGCAGGCCGTACGCAATCAGACGGCGACCGAGGCCGACCGCGACATGACGGAGACGGCCCTCGCGGCCAAGGATCGCTTTGCGTTCGCCGACCAGCTGCGCGAGCTGACGACCGGCGATGAGCCGAGCGCCTGGCTCGATGCGATGCTCGACACCGACGGGCTCGACCTCGCGCGTCTTCCCAAAGCGCTCATCCCCTTTCATCGCTATCCGGATGGTGAGGTGCGTACGGCGTTCGACGAACAGCTCGTCGAAGCCTGCCATCTCGTTCGCGCCGACAACCGGGTCTGTCGTCTCCACTTCACGGTCCAGCCGACCGCCAAAGATCGCTTCGAGCAGCGGATCGATCGCGTGGCGAGCACGTTCGAGCAACGCTACGACGTCCGTTACGAGCTTTCCTTCTCGGTTCAAGACCCGGCGACCGACACCATCGCCGTCGATCCCGAGACCGGTGAGCTGTTTCGCGATGCCGCCGGCGATCTGGTGCTGCGCCCCGGGGGGCACGGTGCCCTCTTACGCAACCTCGCGGCGCTCGATGGCGACATCGTCCTGATCAAGAACATCGACAACATTCAAGGTGACGACCGTCGTCCGACGGTGATCGCCGAACGTCGGTTGTTGATCGGCACCCTGCTCGACATCCAGGAACGGATCCACGGCTTGCTGCGCCAGATCGACGCTGGCTCTCTCGACGACACCTCGCTCGAGGAAGGTCGTCGGTTCGCCCACGCCACCTTCGGGATTCCCGTCGAGAATCTCGAGACCGCCGAGGATCTACGCGTCCAGCTCGATCGACCACTCCGTGCCTGTGGCATGGTGGTCAACGAAGGCGAACCGGGTGGCGGCCCGTTTTGGGTACGTAGTGAAACCGGAGACGTACGGGCGCAGATCGTCGAGTCGGCGCAAATCGACCACGACGACCCTCATCAGGCGAGTCTGGTCGCCGCCGCGACCCACTTCAATCCAGTCGACCTCGTCTGTGCCGTACGTGATCATCAGGGGCGCTCGTTCGATTTGAACCGCTTCGTCGATCCACGGACCGTCTTCATCGCCGACAAGAGCCAGGACGGCCGTCGTCTCCGCGCGCTCGAACATCCGGGCTTGTGGAACGGCGCCATGGCCCATTGGCTGACCGTTTTCGTCGAGGTACCGGCGGCGACCTTCGCGCCCGTCAAGACGGTTCTCGACCTGCTTCGTCCACAGCATCAAATCTCCGGCTGATCTCGAATCTCCGGCTCATGACTAGGAAGACCGGCCGATGACCTGGACGCCTCCCGAACGACTCAACTTGGCGCAGTGGGTGCTCGGTGAGCATCTTCGAGCCGGCCGCGGCGACCGCGTCGCACTCCGACTCGCCGATCGCCACATCACCTACCTCGGCGTCGCGAGACGCGCGAACCGAGTCGCGAGGCATCTCCGATCGCTCGGGATCGGCGAGGAAGACCGAGTCGTCGTGGCGCTCGAGGATGGCGTCGACTTCGTCACCGCGTTCTTCTCGACCCTGCAGATCGGTGCCGTCGTCGTGATGGTCAACCCCGAGCTCGCCGACGACAGCCTCGATGCGCTGCTCGACTATGTCCGTCCACGCGTGGTGTTCATCGAGTCGGGACGTGAGTCCGTGGTGCGACGGGATCGTCTACGTCATGGCGGTGAGGTCATCGTTCCCGCGACGCAAAAAAGCGCCGGCCAGCCCTTCGCCGACGACGCCGAGAGCGATGCCGGCGATCGTCTCGCGCCGCTCGTCGACAGCCACCGAGACGACCCCGCGATCTGGCTCTTCTCCGGTGGCACCACCGGACGCCCCAAGGCGGTCGTGCAAAGCCATGGCGCGTTCGCCAATACAACCGAGCTCTACGCCGTCCGAACGCTCGGCTACAGCGAAGACGACATCACGCTCTCGGTTCCAAAGCTCTACTTCGGCTACGCCACAGGCTCCAATCTACTCTTCCCTTTGCAGGTCGGCGGCTCGGCGGTGCTCTTCGCCGAGAAACCCACGCCAGACGTTCTCTTCGAGCACATCGACACCTTTCGGCCCACCATCCTGATCAACGTGCCGACTTTGATCAACCGCATGGTGAGTCACCCCGACGCGGCGACGCGAGATCTGAGCTGTCTCCGTTTCACGACCTCGGCGGGTGAAGCGCTACCCGTACCGCTCCACGAACGCTGGAACGACACCTTTGGCGGTGAGCTCCTGGACGGGCTCGGTACCGCCGAGATGTGGCATGTTTTCGTGACCAATCGCCCAGGAGACGTCATACCTGGAACGCTGGGCAAGGTGGTCGACGGCTTCGAGATTCGTATCCGTGACGACAAGGGTCGGGATCTCGCCGACGGCGAAGTGGGTCGTATGTGGGTGCGTGGGCGCTCGCGGGCGCTCGGCTATTGGCGTAACTTGGAAAAAACGTGCGAGTGCTTTCGTGGCGAGTGGTTCGTCGGCGGTGACCTCGCATCACGGAATCCGGCGACCGGCGCGATCACCTACTGTGGTCGGGGTGACGATGTCTTGAAGGTCGGTGGGCGCTGGCTCGTGCCCCAGGAGGTCGAGGCCTGCTTGCTCCGCAACGCGGCGGTACGTGAGGCGGCGGTGATCGGTGCCGAGGACGCCCAGGGCTTGACCAAGCCCTATGCTTTCGTCATCCCCACCGACCCTGACCATGCGCGCACGGATCTCCGAGAGACGGATCTAGGTGAGACGCTCAAGGCATGGGTGCTCGACGAGCTCGACGCCTACAAGCACCCACGCCGGGTATTCATCGTGGCCGACCTGCCGCGCACCCATCTCGGCAAGGTCGACCGACGTGCCCTCCGCGACCGACTCGGCTCACTCGACGGGTAGCCACGACAGGGTCGGATAGTCGAGGTAACCCTCGGCCTCACCACCATAGAACGTATCGTGCCGCGCCTCCTCCAGCTCCGCACCCCGGCGGATCCGTTCCGGTAGATCGGGATTGGCGAGGAATGGACGGCCAAAGAAGACGCCGTCGGCTTGCCGAGCGTCGATCCGTTCACGGGCCAAGGCCGCATCGTAACTGCCATTGGCGAGATAGGCATTGCTGAAGTTGTCCCGCAACGTGCTCGCCAGGGCGTCCTCCTCGGCGGTCAGCGGGGTGCCCGGCGCGACTTCGCCGGCTCGCTCGACGACATCGATGAACGCCACACCGATCCGATCGAGCTCGGTGACGAAAGCCGAGAAGAGCTTGGTCGGATCGGAGTCGCGCATGTCGTTGAATCCCGACAGCGGTGAGATCCGCACGCCGACACGCTCGGGACCCCATACGTCGGTCAACGCTTCCACGACCTGCAGCGGAAACTTGATGCGATTGGAGATCCGACCGCCGAACCGGTCTTTGCGCCGGTTCGAGCCGTCACGCAGGAATTGATCGATCAAGTAGCCGTTACCGCCATGGAGTTCGACCCCGTCGAACCCCGCCGCTTCAGCGTTCTCGGCGGCGCGGCGAAACTCGTCGACCACGGCCTTGATCTCACCGATTTCGAGCGCCCGAGGCTCGGAAACGTCCTCGAGACCGCCAGCGGTGAAGGTCTTGGCGTTGGCACGGATGGCGGACGGCGCGAGCGGCGCTTCGTCGTCCGGCTGGAACGACACGTGGGAAATCCGGCCGACATGCCAAAGCTGAGCGAAGATCCGGCCACCGTTGGCGTGCACCGCGGTGGTCACGGTACGCCAGCCTTCCACCTGCTCTTCGCTATAGATGCCAGGGGTGGCGATATAACCCTTGCCCTGTGGGCTGACCTGCGTGGCCTCGGTGACGATCATGCCCGCGCTCGCCCGCTGGGCGTAATACCGCGCGTGCATTTCCCCTTGAACATCGCCGGGCTGCCGGGCCCGTGAGCGTGTCATCGGCGACATCAACACACGGTTGGGAAGCATCAGAGGCTCGAGATCGAGCGGCGTGAACAATGGATCCGTGTCATACAAATCGTCGGTCATCGGGGCTCCCGTGAGTCATCGAAGTCGTGTTCAGAATGAGCCAGGATGGTACACGACCACCGCCTAGAGAACGAAAAGAAAAAGGACGGGTGCCGATGCGGCACCCGTCCGTGACTCGAAGCAAACCGACCGATTCGATCGAAAACGAACGGATCAGACGCTCGAGCTACCCGGATTCGGGGTTCCTTGAATCTGCCAGCTCCCGGCCGCGTCGGTGCGTTCGATCGAATCGCCAGCCGGTGCGTCACCGACCTCGGGCGTACTCGCCGAACCCGTTTCGTCGATCAGACCATTGGAGTTCGTGGTGCCGTACACGACCGCGTCGATCGGCACGGTCAACGCGGTGATCGACGTCTCGGGCACGTCGAAGAGCGCCACGCCATCGGCCACCGAGCCGCTGTTCTGTAGATCCGGTGAGAAGTTGGCGCTTTGGTCGAAGGTCGGGTTGTGGTTGTCACCATTGGAGGTCGTCCCACCGACGACGAAGACCGCCCCCGCGGCGAGTGTGCCCGAGAGTTGGAGCGTGCCGTAGGTGTAGTCGCCACCGCCCCAGCCGAGGCTGTACCCGGAGAGATCGGCGCTCCCCGTGCCGATGTTCTTGATCTCGATCCATTCGAGACCGTTGTCGCCTCCAGAGGCGTCGTAGTAGACCTCGGTGAGCACCAGATCGGGAGTACCGCCGCTGCCACTGCCGCCACACGCCGGTGAGCTGTTCGGAGTCGGTGATGTCTGAATCTGCCACGTGCCTAAAGCGGTGCGTTCGATCGATCGTCCCGAGGTGGCGTCCCCGACATCGACCGTGCCGATGGCGCCCGTCGTGTCGATCAGGTCGTTGCTGTTGTTGATGCCGTAGATGACGTTGTCGACCGGCACGGTGGTGCCATCGACATGGCTCTTGGTGAAGTTGAACAAGGCCACACCATCGGCGGTCGTACCGCTGTTCTGGATACCCGGGCTGAATTCGACCGGATCGTCGATCGTCGGACTGGCGTTGTCGGTACTCGAAGTCGGCCCACCGACGATCCAGACTCCGTTGGCCGGAATCGTGCCAGCCAGGGTGACCTGACCGGAGGTGTAGTCACCACCGCCCCAACCGAGGCTCATGGTCGACAGATCGATCGCCTGGTCGGTGGTATTGCACAGCTCGACCCACTCCAACTCTCCATCGGCACCACTCGGGTCGTACAACACCTCGGTGATGATCACCGCGCCCGCGGCCACCGTGAGCGGCTGACCGAAGATGGTCGTGCCCGGCGAGTAGCGGCTGCCATCGACCGTGTCGGCCACGGTGTGCTTTTGCATCGGTGCATTGGTAGTGTCGGGACGGGTCAACGATTGATCGTCACCACCTTCGCTACCGTAGGTGACGCTCTGTACGGTCACTCCGAGATCGTCCTTGAGGGTCACGGTATCCCCGGTGTTGTTCAAGCCGAGGTAACCGCCGAACACCAAGCCGTTGTCCATCGCGTTGCCGAAATCGCCGGCGGGGGTCCCACCACCGAATACGACCACGATCTCACGCGGCGGGATGACCGTATCCGCGGGAAACGCGGCACGCAGACCGGTTCCGTCGTGAATCTCCCACCCGGAGATGTCGACATCGCCGTAGGTCGTATTCCACAGCTCGATGAATTCGTCGTGCGAGCTGCTGATCACCCCGTCGCCATTCGCGTCCCCCTCGGTGCCGTGTGGGTCGGCGTGGATCTCGCTGATGATCACGTCGGGTACGTTGACCTCGTCCGAGACGAAGTCGGTCTTCTCGCGCGGCAGGATCTGGTAACCGCTGGTGAAGGGATGATCGTCGTATTGACCGACGATACCGATGATGTCGAAGCTCTGAGTCGGGGTGTTGACACCGGGGATATCGGTGTCCTGGTCGACCCGCAGCGTGGTCGAGCCGGTGCCATCGCTGATCGTCAGACTCGAGTTGCCACTGCCGTAGATCGCACCCGACGAGATGCTGACGTTGTCGATACGCACCAGTTGACCTTCGAGCGCCTCACCGATCTGCGACAGCGTCTTCACCGCCGCGCTCGGCGCGCTCCCCGAAGACACCAGCGTGGTGCCGAAGTTGCCCCAATCCTGCGAGATGTTGAGCTGTGTCTGGCCACCGAATTGTTCCAGCGAGCCGACGACGTCGATGAGATCGCCTCGGCTGTGACCGAGCAGGCCACGATCGAAGATCTGTACGCCACCGGTCGAATCCTCGACCCAGACTTGCGACACCGTGGGATGGAAGATCCCGGCTTCCACGGTGAGGGTGCCACGGACGCGGGCCTGGTAGCGCATCGGCTCAAGCAAGCCGTCGGGATCGTTGGTTCGAAGATCGGCGATATCGGTCGTGCCCTGGAAGAAGCCCTGTGAGAACGACGAACCAGTCTGGGTGAGGTTGTCGGTCGCCTCGACCCGGTAGGACACCTGCGCGCCGTCGAGCTGTACGGGAATCGTGCCTTGCCACACGTCGGTCGTGCCGACCTGGGTCATCGCGATGTCGGTCTGCGCGACGCCGTCGACGCTGTAAACGATCTCGACGCTCGACAGCGTCCCGTCGTCGTGCACCTCGGCCGAGACGACGGTGGTTTGCGACGAGGTGGGTACACGCTTGTCGCGATCGACCCAGACGATGGCCGGCGGGTAGTCGCCGATCGTCGCCAAACCGGCGTCGGCGCCGTAGGTCAGCGGATCGAGATCGCCACCGAAGATCTGATAGCTGGTGCCATCGGAAACGAGGGTGATCGTGCCGGGAAGCGCGAACGGCTCGTCGTTGATGTCGTCGTCCGGATCGACGATGTAGTCGGCTTTGGAGTCGTCCGACCGTGTGTCGTCCGGATCGCCCGGGTTCTGCTGGATGATGATCGGATCGTTGCCGTCGGTGTCGGGCGTCGCGCCGAAACGGTCGAGCACGTTGGCGCGAGGATGACCGTGGCTGTTGTTGGCCGACGACTGGACGATCCCGACTTCGGCCTTCAGAACATCGATGAAGTCCTGTGCCGTCGAGCTGTCGCTGCCGTGATGATTGAACGTGTAGATGTCGACGTCACCAGCCCACGTCGACACGCCCGTCTCGACATCGGCAAAATTCTTGGTGTCGTCGTTGCCGGTCAGATCGCCACCGATCCATACATGGACGTCGCCGTGGGTTACGACGACCGAGGCCGACCGAGCGTTCTCCTGCTGATCGGTACCCGTCAACGACACGGACGTACCGTTGGGGAGCTCGCCGTTGTGGACATAGCAACGCACCGTCACGCCCCCACCGAGATCGAACGAGGTCGTGGCGGTTACCGCGGTTCGGGTGTGGTTCGCGGCCGCCACGGCGTAGTCGGCATAGGTGAACGTCGAGGGCGTGTCGGTGGTCCCGCGATCGTAGGCGATGGCGAGCGGCGCCATGATGCCGAAGTTGAGCACATCGTCCATCCGCCCGATGTGGTCTTCGTCGTAATGTGTCGCGAGGGTATACGCGAGGTCGGTGACGATGCCCTGATCTTCGAGATCGCGAATGAGCTCGACAATATCGTCGTCAGTCGGGTTCATCCCGGTACCGGCATCGATCAACATCGCTTTCCCGGCCGGGCCGACGATCAGGGTGGCACTACCCTGCTCGATATCGGGATAGTAGATCCTGAGCAGACTCGCGGCCGCGGGGGACGCGGCGAGCAACACGACCACGAGCACACACGTGGCAAGCAGACGCTTGTACATCAAAGGACTCCTCTCTCGGTTCGACGATGGAAACGGCGCGCCGTCGAGCGATGACGGCGCGTCGAAAGCATGCATGCCCACCCTATGCGAAGCAATG
>JBCDBH010000210.1:0-10359 GCA_039184055.1 Acidobacteriota bacterium | reverse complement strand
TGGCCGCGACGAGTACCCCTAGAATTAGGAGACCTGTCAGCCTGGGCCAAGGGATTCTCAATTTCATGCTTACCTCCCTGTATCGCGTCACAATCAGTTTGTAGACGACAATCAGTGCAGGCTGCATGCCAAATCGCTGAGGAGCCGGGATCTGTCTAGGTCATGAGCCATCTGTGTGGGTCATGATTTTGCTGAGTCGAGCCAGGGGTAGGCGACTTTGGATAGCTTGACGATTCTCATGATTGAGAATCGAGCTTTCTCATGTCTGAGAATCAATCGTTCTTACCGCCCAGCCTGCATGGTGACGCCGACCCCGGGGGCACGAGGTCGGCGTTCAGGCAAACGGACGTAGTGGCTTCAAAAACGCAGCCGCGCGCCGATCTGGATTTCCCTCGGGCTCAGGGTGGCGCGGTAGTCGCCGAAGGTCGGGTTGGGGATGAAGACGGCGTCGGGGTTGGCGAGGGTGGGGCCGGCGAGGAATTCGACGTTGTCGATACTGGCGACGTCGAAGTTGGTCTCGTTGAAGAGGTTGAAGACTTCGACGATGAGGTCGAGCTGGAGATCGTCACCGAAGCCGATGGCTTTGGTGATACGCAGATCGGTGCGGGAGAAGTCGGGCCCGTCCTCGCTGTTGCGGTCGACGCCGGGGAGACGATCGGAGGCGAAGGAGTCGCCGTTGAAGTCGTAGCCGATGATGCGATTCCACGGCTGGCCGCTACCGTATTGGTAGATCGGCGCGACGGTGAGGTCCCAGGGCAGACGGAAGACACCGGAGAGGACGACCCGCCAGGTTTCGTCGAGACGGCTGCGACCGAATTCACCTTCGACATCGGTGGGGTCGGAGGGGTAGCCGCTCGGGAATGCGGGGTTGTAGTCGTCGGAGATGTTCTTCTTGTCCGACCAGGTGACGCTGCCGTTGAGCAGATGGCCACCGGGGAGGGTGCCGTCGAGGCTGAGGATGAGCGCGGTGTATTCGCTCCGGCCTTCGCTGGTGAAGTTGTAGATGATCCGCTTGGTGGGATCGAGCGGCACGGGGTTGTCGTTGCCACCGAAGTTGACGTTCTTGACGAAGACTTCGTTGTTGCCTTCGGCGTGGACGGCTTCGAGCTGGAGCCACAGACCCGTATCGCCGAGACGCTGGCTGAGACCGAGGCTGAGCTGGGTCGACTCGGGAGCCTGGTAGTCGTCGTTGAGAAAGAGGACGTCGGGGCCGAGCGGGAAACCGGTGTTTTCGGGATCGTTGATGTCGAGCGGAAAGAACGGCGGAAAGCTGACGTTGGTGAGCAGGAGACGACCGCTGAGGCCGTTTTGCTGCCGCTCGAGAATACCGGGACCGACCAGGAAGCGACCGGCGAAGAGACCGGCGCCGCCACGAAGCACGGTGTCGCCGTCGCCTTTCACGTCCCACACGAAGCCGAGCCGAGGCTGGAAGTTGTCGTCGTCACTCGATCGGTCACCCACGTCGGGATGCTCGAAGTCGGGGTTGTTGCCGTCGAGATCGATGTCGTAGCGCAGCCCCAAGGTGAGGGTGAAACGCTCATTGACTCGCCAATCGTCTTGCACCCAGGCACTGACAATGTCGGTGTCGATGTCGACTTCGCTCGAGCCGAGGCCGTAGGAGTAGAGCAACGGGATGTTGCGGGTGTCGTCGGCGTAGACGATCAGGCCTTCCTGATAGATGTCGACGATCGAGCGTTCTTCGAGATGGAAGAGCGAGGCGCCGACTTTCCAATCGTGATCGCCGCTCTGGGCGTAGTAGGTGCCACGGAGCGAGGCGTAGTCGCCTTCACCGAGGAAGTCACCGATCAGGTTGTTGCCGGTGCGGTAGGTGTTGCCAAAGGTGAACCACTCTTCGACCTGGTCGGAGTTGGTCGGCTGCTCGTAGTTGCGATGGCCGAGCTGGCCACGGGCTTCGATCAGGCGACCTTGGTCGAGCACTTTGGTCCAGCCGAGGACGAGATTCCAGCTGTCGCGATCGAGACTTTGGCCGTTCGATTCGGCAAAGATACCGCCGACCCCGAAGTTGTCTTCGCGGTAATTTTCGATCACCGAACGCAGCGTGCCGAAGCTCCCGGCGCTGAATTGATGATCGAGATTGAACAAGCCGAGCCATTGGGTGAACGGGTTTTCGACATCGGTGGCGAGATCGGTGAACGCGCCACCGGGACGCACGGGGGCGAAGTCGGTCTCGTCGATGTACTCGATCGAGGTGAAGAAATGGGTCTGATCGAGCACGAACGGGCCACCCAGGGTGGCGCCGATCTGGGTGCGCTCGAAGTCGAGACCGTCTTCTTCGAGCTCGCCGGTTTCGCGCAGCGACTCGTCACGATAAAAACCGAAGATCGAACCCTGAAAGTCGTTGCCACCCGAGCGTGTGATGACCTTGAGCACGCCACCGTCCGAGCCACCGATCTCGGTGTCGACACGGTTGACCACCACTTGGAATTCTTCGATCGAGTCCTGATTGAATCGCGTCCGCGCCAAGCCGACCGCTGGATCGGTCTGATCGACACCGTCGACATAAATGCTCGCCTGACTGGCGTTGCTGCTCGAGCCGATCACCGGCGAGCCCTGGATGAAGCGAAAGGAGCCGCGTTCGCGCTGCACGCCCGGCGCGGTGAAGGCGAGGTTTTGAAAGTCGCGATCGGGTACCGGTAGCTCACGGATCTGCTCGGGGGTGACGTTGGCGGCGACACCCGGGTCGAAGATATCGATCACCGGGGCCTCGGCGACGACATCGATCGTTTCGGTGACCGTGGCCGGGGCGAGGGTGAAGGTCACTTTCGAGGTTTGACCGAGATGGACCGTGACGGTCGACTCTTGGGGTTCCAAGCCTTCGAGCTGGGTGGCGATCGACCAGGTTCCCGGAGTCAGCAGACGGAGAATTGCCCATCCATTCTCGGTGCTGACCGCCGTCCGTTCGACGCCCTTGGACGTACTCGTGGCGGTCACGAGGACGCCGGGGACGGGTTGGCCGTCGCTCAGGACCGTCTGGACTTCGATGTTTCCGGTGTCGGTCTGCGCGAGCACCGGGGTGGCGGCGAGGATCGCGCCGAGGGTAAGAATGAGGCTATAGCGGAAAAAACTAGATATACGCATGATCAGGATGTGCACCTTTCAAAGGAAGTGCCGTGCTGAAAAGGATCTGATCCTTTGTCACGGTAAGGACAAAGACTAGCAGATGCTCGATTGCGCAGTCAGCCGCGTTGCCGGTTGGCCAAAAGCTATGGTAAGAAAGTCTCGGAGCGGGAAGAATTTCGAATGATCACGCGGTCACATGATCGCGACCAGCCGATTGGGGATGCTTCGGTGATCATTCACGGCTCCGAGGACGAATGGCTTTTCGTCCTGTTCGGGAAGGGGAACTCACACACCCCCACAATGTGATGGCTCGGTTTCCGTGACTGACGCGGAATCCGGAGTGGCGATCGAACCGACTCGTGACCGAGCATCGGCCGGCTCGACCACTCGATATTCATAGCCCGTGGACCTTGTTTTATCGCGCGTGCGATCGGGGGAAGTCATGGCTGTGGATCAGGAGACCGGGCTCGTCGAGAGAGTGGATTCGCTGCTCGCCGATCCCGTTGAACGCGAGTGCCTCAAGCGTCAGGCGGATCGAGAAGCGGCGCGCTGGTCGCTACCCGGCGTGCCGGCGTATGTCCTGGCGCTCGGCCTGGTCGGTGTCGGTACGGACTTGCCCAAGGATCTGCCCGGGTTTTTCTGGGGATTGATGACGGTTTCGGTGGTCCTCGCGATGCTCCGAGGCTGGTGGTTGCTGCGCTTCGATCGTCTCTACGAGCGGCATGTGATCCGTTGGCGTTGGGGTTTCGCGATGCAGCTCCATCTGGCCGGCGCCATGTTGGGGATGGCCGCGATGATGAGCGTGCTGCGTTACGACATCACCTCGGACAGCCTGCTCGCCATGTTGATCGTGGGCTTTTTCGCGAGCGCATCGATATTTGTTTATCATCATGATCGCTCTCTGTTCCTGATCTATTGTGCCGCGCTCGTATTGCCGACGCTGGGGGCGTTGGTGGTGGTCGATTCGCGCGCCGGAGTCGTCTTGGTGATCGGTGGGTCGCTCTATCTAACCTATTTGGTGGTGCAAGGGTTGGCCAATCATCGCCAGCGTTGGCAATTTCTCGCTCGCGGCCGCTTGCTCGAGCTCCACGCGGTAGCACTCGGCGAAGCGCGTGACGCCGCCGACCGAGCGCGTGAGGCCGCCGACGAGGCGAACCGCGCCAAGACTCGTTTCTTGGCGCAGATGAGTCACGAGTTGCGCACGCCCTTGACCAGCATCGTGGGGCTTTCCGAGCAGCTCGATCAGCCACTCGTCTCGCTCGACGAGCGTCGACGCATGGTCGCGGCGATGCACGACGCGGCCGATCTGCTGCTCAGCTTGATCGACGATGTGCTCGATCTGGCGCGCTCGGAAGACGGCTCGATCGCCCTGCGACCCGCGCCGCTCGAGCCGCGGGCGATGGTCGATAGCCTGGTCGCCCTGTTTCACCCGCGTGCCGTCCAACAGGGGGTCGCGTTGACCGGTGCGGTCGACGAAGCGGTGCCGGCACGGGTCACGGGCGATGCCGGTCGTCTACGCCAGGTCTTGATCAACCTGATCGGCAACGCGCTCAAGCACACCGAAGCGACCACGATCGATGTGCGGGTGGATCGGGTGGAGACGCGTGACGACGGTGAGGTGGCGCTTCGCTTCCAGGTGCGGGACGACGGTAAGGGTGTCGATCCCGAGCTCGCTGCACAGATCTTCGAGCCTTTTGTCCAGGGTGTCGCGCGGGTCGGCGACGGTGTCGGACTCGGTTTGTCGATTTGCCGCCGGATCGTCATGGCGATGGGCGGCGAGCTCGCGCTCGACAGCGTCGCCGGTGGCGGCAGCGTGTTCTCGTTCGTCGTTCTTCTGCCGCTCGCCGATGCCGGATGTGAAAGTCGAGAACGGACGGAACCGGATGATTCCGTGACGGTCACGGCGCGAGGAGAGATCTTGGTGGTCGAAGACAATGAGTTCAACCGCACCCTATTTCTCCAGCAGCTCGAGATGCTCGGTCGCCGATCCGTGGCGGTGAGCTCGGGTGAAGAGGCGCTGGAGGAGGTCGCGAATCGAGCCTATGGCCTGATTCTGCTCGATTGCATGATGCCGGGAATCGACGGCTACGAAACCGCTCGCCGGCTGCGCCTGCTCGAAGAGCGTCGAGAGCGATCACGGACGCCGATCGTCGCGGTGACCGCCAACGCCTTTCCGGACGACCAGCAGCGGTGCTTGGCGGCGGGGATGGACGATTGGCTCACCAAGCCGTTTCGTATGCACGAGCTGGCCGCTAAGGTCGATCAATGGCTGCTGGCCGAACCGGTTCGACATTCGGTGGGTGGATGATGTCGACGACCACCGAACGTTTGCTCGCCGATGCCGTGGAAGGTAAGCATCTTGCCGCCCAGGCCGATCGTCGCGTGGCGAGCATGGCCTTGTCCGGGGTGCCGATGTATGTCGTCGCTTTCTTCATGGTCGGCTTCGGTACCCGCTTTGCCAGCGAGCAGGCGGCGTGGTTTTGGTCGTTGACGATCGCCACGGCCGTGGTGGCGGTGCTGCGCGGCTGGTGGATCGTCGCGATCGATCGACTGTATGACTCGCCGCGGCGCTGGCGTCGCGGGTTCGCGGTGTTGTTGATCCTCGCCGGTGGCTTGTGGGGCGTGGCGTCGATGCTGGTGGTGGCGCGTGACGGTCTCGCCTGGTCGTCGCTGCTCGTGCTGTTGCTCGATGGCTATTTCATCGGCGCGGCGATTTTCATCTACAGTCACTATCGTCGTCTGCTCTTTGTCTATTGCATGGTCATCTTGCTGCCCTCGGCGGTGGCGCTGGCGCGTTTGGGTGATGCGGGCGCGATGCCGCTCGCGCTCGCCGGCCTGATCTATCTCGTTTACATCGTCGTGCAGAGCGCGAGCAATCGTCGACATCAGCTCGATTTTCTCGCCCAGCGGCGTATGCTCGAGCTCAACGCCGAACAGCTCGCCACGGCACGCGATGACGCCGAGGAGGCGAGCCGAGCCAAAACGCGTTTTCTCGCCCATATGAGCCACGAGCTGCGCACCCCGTTGACCAGTATCGTCGGACTTTCCGAACAGCTCGAACAACCACGGATCTCGCTCGGTGAGCGCAAGCGGACGGTTGCGGCGATGCACGACGCGGCCGATCTGCTGCTCAGTCTGATCGACGACGTGCTCGATTTGGCGCGCTGGGAAGACGACACGGTGAGCCTGAGGCTGGCGGTATTTTCGCCACGGGCTGTGGTGACGAGCTTGGTCGACCTCTTCCAGCCTCGGGCGCTCGATCGACAGATCGCCCTGTCGGGAGCGGTGACCACCGGGACTCCCGAGCATGTGCTGGGAGATAGCGGGCGTTTGCGTCAGGTGCTGATCAACTTGATCGGCAACGCGCTCAAACACGCGAGCGCCGATGCGATCCATATTCAGGTCAGTAGCGAAAGACTTCTTGGCGATCGAGCAGAATTGCGATTCGCGGTCAGCGATACCGGCACCGGTATCGATGCCGGCATGGTCGAACGGGTCTTCGAGCCTTTTACTCAGGGTTCGGCCGAGCCCCGGGACGGCGCGGGTCTCGGCTTGACCATCTGTCGGCGGATCGTGTCCGCCATGGGTGGGAGTCTCGAGGTCGAGACCGAACGTGGCGCGGGGAGCGTGTTTACGTTCGTCTTGCCGTTCATGATCGTCGAGCGTGAGAACCCAGTGCCGGAGGTGGCCGAAGAGCCGTCACCCCAGCCGCCCGTGGAGGCACGGGATGTTCCGTCGACGTCGGCCGCAGGGTTCGATGTCGCTTCGTTGGACCGAGTCGAGGAGTCGAGCATGATCGAAATCGAGCCGCATGAAGGACAACGAGTCGAGCTCGACGTGGTCCAAGAGGCCTTGGCGAGTCTGCCGCCCGCGACCGAAATTCTCGTCGTCGAAGACAACGAGCTCAATCGCAACCTCTTCGATCAGCAGCTGCAGATTCTCGGTCATCGAGCCGTGGTCGTCGATCGTGGTGAAGCCGCGCTCGACGAGCTCGAGAACAAGCGATTTACCCTCATCTTGCTCGACTGTATGTTGCCCGGGATCGACGGCTTCGAAACCGCGCGCCGGATCCGGGCGCTCGAAGCGCGTCTGCATCGTCCCCGTTGCCCGATCGTCGCGGTGACCGCCCATGCGTTTCGCGAAGACCACCAGGCGTGTCTCGACTCCGGGATGGACGATTGGCTCACCAAGCCGTTCCGTCTCCACGAGCTGCAAGCGAAAGTCGACACGTGGGTGCCCGCCGACGTGGTCGAGGCTCTGGGCTGAGGCCGACGATGAAACGCCGCGACATCATCGCTCTCGCTGTTTTTCTTCTCCTGGTGGTCCTGACCTCGGCCTTCGGGGCGCTGGTGACGAGTCCCGGTGCCTGGTACGCCGGATTGGACAAGCCGCCCTGGACGCCACCGAATTGGTTGTTCGGGCCGGTGTGGACGGTGCTCTACATCATGATCGCGGTGGCGGCGTTTCTGGTGTGGCGACGGGCTGGCGGTGTGGGTCCGGCGCGCTGGGCGTTCGTGGCGTGGGGGGTGCAGCTTGCGCTCAACGCGGCGTGGTCGTGGATTTTCTTTTCGCTCCGTCGACCAGATTGGGCGTTTATCGAGATTGCCGTGTTGTTCGTGGCGATCGTGGTGACGATGGTGCTCTTCGCTCGGTGGAGCCGCCCGGCGATGGGGTTGCTCGTGCCTTATCTGTTTTGGGTGAGCTTCGCGGCGGCGTTGACGCTACGGATTTGGCAGCTCAACGGCCCGACACCGGGCTAGCCCGCATGTCTCACCAGCCCGCCGGCTGCGGCGCGAAAACGCACGCGATCTCTGGGCGTGCTCGCTCTTCGCTCCCTCGACGTACCTTTGGGTACGCCTCCGGTCGCTCATCCCTGCGCTGCCCAGATCTCACGCACGTTTTCACGCCTCGCTACGACGTTTGGTGAGACACACGGGCTAGTCGCTCGAACAGGCGGATCAGCCCGCGAGCAGAGTGTCGGCTTCGCGGAGGACGGGGAGCGCCGGATCACCGGTCATGGCGGCGCGAGAATCGGTGAGCAGCTGCAGCGCCAGGGTCGGGTCGACGTCGGCTTCACGGGTCAGCGAGACGAGGGCCATGGCGGCGCGTAGGGCGTAGAGGTGACTGCCGTCGCGCCGCGCCTCTTCGATCGCGGCGAGCAGATCGGCGTGCGCCTTGTCGTGGTTACCCGAGAGGTAGTGAGCCTGGGCGCGTAGACGCAAAAGCGCGGGGTTCTTGAAGCGATCGACACCGGTTTCGGTGATCGCGAAGGCGTCTTCGAGAATGGCGAAGGCGGCATCGGTGTTGCCGAAGTAGAGATAGGTTTCGGCGGCGAAGTCGCTCCAGGTGGGGATGGCTTCTTTTTGGCCGATCGAGCGGGCGAATTCGATCGCCCCGAGGATGTCGCGGATGAGCTCGTCCTGACGCGCGTCGTCGAGGGTCGGACGGCGTTTCATCCGCACCCAGGCATCCGAGGCTCGCGCCATGACCAGCCACCACGGCCATTCGTTGTGCGCCGCCACCGCGCACATCTCGTCGATCAATTCACCACAGCGTTCGATGTCGAGCAGCTCGCCCCACATGGCGCCGACCATGGAGAGCGCGAGGCAATGGCCACCGGGATCGGTGAGTCGACGCACGACGTCGAGAGCGTGTTCGCCAGTGCGGACCGCCTGGTCGAGCCGGCCGCTGTAGAGGTGGATCCATACCTGGACGTTGAGTCCCCACAGCCCGTAGTCGTGCCCGAACAGGGCTTTGATTTGTGGGTGATGTTCATCGGGGCGATAGAGGGCGATGACCCGTCCGGCTTCGCTATGGGCGTCGCTGAGACGAGCCAGGTTGAAGTACGACCAGCCCCGTACGGCGTGGGCGACGGCGAGCATCGTCGCATCGTTCGCCTTCTCGGCGCCGGCGAGCAAGGCGTCGCCGTCGTCCAGGGCTTTGTCGTAGTCGCCACGCATGTGGTGGGTCATCCACAGGCCGCCGAGGGCGGCGAAGCGTAGCGGCGTGTCGCCGAGCTCTTTGCAGGCTTCGGCGGCCTGCTCGAAGACCTGTTCGGCCTCTTCGGCGCCGTAGCCCTGCGTGGCGATGAGCGCCGCGCCGAGACCGAGCCGAGCTTCGACGTCGAGCGGAACACGCTCGCTGTTGGCCGGGAGCTGGTCGAGGAGCTCGAGGGCGGCGCGGTAGTGGCCGAGCGATTCGGGATGCGCCGAGCCCGCCGCGGCACGACGACCGGCGGCGAGACGGTAGAGCACCGCTGGACGAAACAGACGCGCGGCGGCGAGATGGTGCGCCAGGAGCTCGGGCTCTTGTTCGGTGAGCTCGGGAAAGCTGGCTTCGAGCACCTCGGCGACCCGGGCGTGGATCTGCCGACGCCGGCTCGCCAAGAGCAGCTGATAGGCCGCGTCGCGGATCAGAGCGTGCTTGAAGAAATACGTCGTTTTGGCGGATCCGAAGCCTTTGCGATAAATCAGCTCGGCCTGCACCAGTTGATCGAGTGCGTCGTCGAGCAGGCCACGCTCGATAGGCGCCACCTCGGCGAGCAAGGCGTAGGAGAACTCGCGACCGATCACCGCCGCCAGCTGGGCGACTTCTTTGGCCGCGCCGAGACGATCGAGCCGCGCGGTCATCGAGTCGCGCAGGGTGGCGGGCACTTCGAAGCGGATCTTGTCGGTGTCGCTATCGGTGAGCGGCTCGGCGGTTTCGAGCACGGTCTTGGTCATCTCTTCGATGAACAAGGGCACGCCGTCGGTGCGGTCGACGATTTCTTCGATCACCGCCGCGGGCAGATATTGATCGCCCGCCAGCCGATCGATCAGATCGCGTGCTTCGGTGGTGCTCAGATGGCCGAGCGAGAGCTGGGTCACGTGGGAGCGGTGCTGCCAGGGCGGCTGGAAGTAGCTCCGAAAGGTCAGGAAGAGGAAAAGACGGACCGCCGCGCCATGTTCGATCAGCAGACCGAGAGCTTCGAGGGTGGTGGGATCGACCCAGTGCAGATCCTCGACCACCAAGACGGTCGGTCGGTCCTCGGCAGCGCCGAGCAACAGGGTGAGAAAGGCCTCGAGCATCCGTCGGCGTTGACGCTCGGGGCTGTCGTCGGTGCTCATCCGACCGCTGGCCAACCCGAGGAGCTGGGCGAGGTTGAGCACCAGCTCGCTACCGAGGTCGAGCTGAAAGGTGTCGAGGGTGGTCTCGAGTCGTTCTTGCTGTTGCTCGGTGGTGCCGCTCGCGCCGATCGCCGATCTGGTGCGTCGCATGCTCGACATCGACCCGGGTGGC
>JBCDBH010000209.1:0-10370 GCA_039184055.1 Acidobacteriota bacterium | reverse complement strand
GTCTTCCAGGGCGGCTTCTTCTACAAGGGCGTCGACTTCTACGAGAAGGTCTCGATCCCCGATCGTCCCGGCACCCATTGGCCGGCCGGCTTTCCCGAGCCGACCCGTGAGGAAAAGTCGGTGCTCAAAAAAGACCGTCGCCTCGTTCTGGTGACCGGTGATCTCGATTTCAACCGGACGCAAACCGAGGTCTACTCCGAGAAATACCGCCGCGCCGGCTTTCGCCACGTGACCTATCTCCAGATCCCCAACGCCGACCACTACGGCGGGCTCGACGCCAGCTATCTCGACAAAGGCATTCAGGCGCTCGACGAGCCGCTCGGAAAATAGAGCCCGGCTACTGAGGCAGCCTCAGCCCATTGTGCGCAGAAACGCTTCTAGGTCGGCTTCCTCGGTCGGCGGGGCGAGCACGATCTCGATGTCGCGCAGGGTCTCCAGGACCTCGACGATGCAGTCGAGCGCGCGCAGCACGTCTTCGCGTGCTTCGGTCGGATCTTCGACGTCGCTGAGCAATGAGCAGGCTTTGTCGAAGCGATCGACGGTGTCTTCGTCGACACCGGCGATTTCACGATAGCGGGCGATTCGAATCAGACGCCGACCGAGCTCGCGAGTCAGGGTGCGGATGTAGGAGGTGACGTCGCGCCACGGACCGAGGGCGCCGTGACTCCGCAAGGCGCGATGGGCGTTGGTGAGATTCCACCACCCTTCTGAGGTCTCCAGGCGGCTGAGATACGAGCGCAGCTCTTGGAGCGCGAGGTGTTTTTCCGGGAGGGAGATGTCTTCGTCGCCGCTGGCGAGCAGATGGAGGTCGCGGCGCTGGACTTGGCCGTAGAGCAAGACGAGATATGAGCGCAGGCCGTCTTCGCCACCGTGGACGAGCTGGTGGAGGTGACCGAGGTCGTCGAGATCGTCACCGAGTCGTGAGCCACGTAGCCGGTCGACCAGCGCCTTGCCTTCGAGCAGGGTAACCGCGCGACGGACGAGCGCGCGATCTTCGTCGCCGAAACCGGGCGCCGGCGCGCCTTGGGCTTCGGCATCGAGCATCGCTTTTGTCGCCTGGAGTCGGTCGCGCTCATCACGCTCGACGGGGAGATCACTGATCGCTTTGCGTTTGCCGAAGAGACGCCGCGCCCGCTCGCGATCGTCGGCGCGGTCGAGATCGAGCTCGAGGCCGCGATCGTCACCGAGCATCTCGGCCAAGATGTCGAGATCGAGCACCGCCGCCAGCTCACGGGTCAGCGTGCCTTCGGCTTTGGGATCGCCGAGGGCGCGACCGAGAGCCTTGAAGCGTGTCCCGATCTCCCGGCTACAGGCGAGCAGGCGTTGATAGGAATCGACATAGAGCCCCATTCGGTGCTCGGGAGCGAGCACCAGGTTGAGCGTCTCGTGGAGCGCCTTGACCTCGAGCAGGGCATAGGGGCCACGGACCTCGCCGCTCCGCCAGCGATGCAGCACGTCGGCGATCGGCAAACGTCGGGTCGAGCCCTGAAACCCCTCCATGACGTCGACGAGCGCATTCTTGAGCCGCATGCCCTCTTCGAGCTCACGGAATTTGTCGGGAAAGAGCGTCAGCTCGATGCGATCGGGGTCGCCGTCAAAGCCGTCGGCGATCAAGAAGGCGACGCCCTTGCGCAGGTCGCCACGAAATTTGCCCGCGACGTCGGCGATCAGCCCGCAGAGCTGGGCGATGCGTTCGGTGCGGGTGTCGTCGTCTCGGGGTGGTGAGGTGGAGAGCTCGATCACCAGACGACGCAACATCCCGAGACTTTGGCCGAGCCCGTCTTGGATCTGGCGGGTGGTCCAATAGACCATGTCCTCGAGCCCGTCTGGATCGGCTTCTGGACGTTCGTTGGCCGGGATGGCGATCGCTTCACGTACGCGGGTGATCGAAGCCGGAATCCGCTCCTCGAGAAAGAGCCCCCAGGCGAGGTAGTCGTGCAGGGGTAGATCGGCGTCGTAGAGATGATCCCAACCGATCACCTGCGCCAGCTTGTCGAGCAGGGCGCGTGCCGTGGCA
The DNA here is from genome assembly GCA_039184055.1 of Acidobacteriota bacterium. Lineage (GTDB taxonomy): Bacteria > Acidobacteriota > Thermoanaerobaculia > Multivoradales > J023 > JBCDBH01. The sequence goes on along the minus strand of JBCDBH010000209.1, from coordinate 8,353 downwards.
TAGGCGTACCAGCGCGGATCGCTCACCTGGGCGCGTAGCTCGGCGAGCGCCTCGGCGGCGACGGCGGCGCGCGTGGCCGCATCGTCGGTGGGGTGTTCCGCGTCAGCGGGTGTGGGTGAGGCCGAATCACTCATTGCACGTTGGCCAAGTCTATATGAGCGGGAGGCTCGTACCGCACGTGTCGGGGGTGATCCATGGACGATCCGCTGGCTCGGGACGGGTGGTCGCGATCGCACATGGTAGTTGAATATTTCCGTTTTTGATTTTGAGTTCGGAATATCAATAGTGATCGATAGTATGAGATCGGATTATCATTGCATTTCCTCTTCCCAGAGGGAAAGTCCTGTGCTACTTTCCGTGAGTTCCATTGGCCGTTCGGTCTAACGTGTTCAAGGGCTGCATCTTGTAGTCATTCGATCGTGTCGGCGGTAGCCGCCGGCGATCACGTCCAGCTCTCGAAAGAGGCTCGAAGCCTCATGGGGTCGAGGTGCATCCATGTGGCGTGATTCATGTCAAAAATGTAGCTTTGAGAGAGGAGAATCGATCATGCGCAAGGTTCTATTGATTCTTGTCGTCGGTCTGCTCGCCGCGGGTATGGTGGTGGCGCAGGACGAAGCCCCGGTGAAGAACAACCTGCAAGACATCGTTTTCATGGGTGAAGACGGTCACCTCGAGCGTGGTGGTCGTTGCGGTATCGAGAATCCTTCGGCGACCGAAATGGCGGCGATCGACCGTGAAGTCGACGAGTGGATCGCCAACAACCAGGGCTTCACCCGGGCCCTCGACATCACCATTCCGGTGGCGTTTCACGTCATCCGAAAGAACAACGGTACGACCGGCAATGTCACCATGACGCAGATCAACAATCAGATTGCGGTGTTGAACAGCGCCTATGCCGGCACGGGGATCTCGTTTACCCTGCAGAGCGTCGATTACACCAACAACAATCGGGCGTTCAACCGCTGTTACAGCACCGGTGTCGAGCGTCGGATCAAGCAGGCGCTCGCCATCGACCCGACCAACACGCTCAACATCTACACGTGCAATCCGTCGGGTGGCATTCTCGGTTGGGCCTACTTCCCGAATTCGTATCCGGAGAGCAGCTACTGGCACGGTGTCGTTCTCCTCCACTCGTCGCTCCCGGGTGGCTCGGCGGCGCCTTACAACCTCGGTGACACCGGTACCCACGAGGTCGGTCACTACCTCGGCCTCTACCACACCTTCCAAGGTGGCTGCAGCGGCTCGGGCGATTTCGTCGCCGACACCCCGGCCGAGGCCAGCCCGGCCTATGGTTGTCCGATCGGTCGCGACACCTGCGCGGGTGGCGGGCCGGATCCGATCTTCAACTTCATGGACTACACCGACGACGCCTGCATGGATGAGTTCACGCAGGGCCAGGTGGACCGTATGGAAGCGCAGATCAACCTCTACAAGCCGGGTCTGCTCTGATCTGTCGGCAGGTTGCAGCAGCCTGCTTGGCAACAGTCTGACGTCGAACGCGGTCGGAGTGAGCGCTCCGGCCGCGTTTCGCGTTTACAATCAAAGCCATGTCGGATTCCGCACTCGATACTGTTCGCGCCGAGCTGCCTTTGCTCCACCACACGCCGATCGCCTGGGCCGAGCTCGCCGCCGAGCATCTCGGTGAGTTCCTCGCCGATCACGCCATCTGTGAGCAGCAGGCGGCGCTTTTTGGGCTGTCGTTGATCGGTCATTACCCTGACGACGAGGAGCTCATTCGACAGATGGGCAATCTGGCCGCCGAAGAGGTGAGTCATCTCAGGCGGGTCGCCAATCTGCTGTTCAAACGCGGCCTGACGATCGGTAAGAAACGCACCAATCCGTGGGTGTCGGGTCTGCACGGTTTCATGCGTAAGGATCGCGCCGACACGCTCAAGCTCGATCGGCTTTTCGTCGGGGCGTTGATCGAGGCACGTTCGTGTGAGCGTTTCACGACCTTGCTCTCGGTGATCGAAGAGCGTGATCCGGAGGTGGCGCGTTTGCTCGTCGATCTCGGCCCGGCCGAAAAACGCCATTGGCGGATGTTCTATGCCCTCGCCGAACGGGAAGCGCAGGGTGACGCGTTGACCGAGCGCTGGCGAGAATGGCTCGAGCACGAGGCGGCCTTGTCACGTCAGGGTGGCGTGCGGCCGTTGGTCCACGGCTGAGTTGCAAACGAGGCTGTAACCGCTCGGCCCGGGTCGGCATCTCCCTTGTCGAGATGACGAGCACGACTCTAACCATGACATGGCACGGCGCGGAACCACGTGAGAGCTCGGTCGACAACGATCGCCCCTTGGTCGAAGCGAGTCGACGTGGTGATGAAGACGCCTTCACGCAATTGGTGCGTCGCCACGAGCGACGCGTGTTTCGATTGGTGGGGCGGTTTTTCCGTCGCCCCGAGGAAGTCGACGATGTTGCCCAGGAGACTTTTCTCACCGTATGGCGCAAGCTCGACACCTGGCGTGCCGCCGCGCCATTCGAGCATTGGCTCACCCGGGTCTGTCTCAATACCTGCTATCAACGGCTGCGTCGCAAGCGTCGTGACGATGTCGAGCTCGACGACGTGCTCACCGCCACCACCGCGGCCCCTAGCCATGATCCGGGGGCGCGGCTCGAGGTGACGCGGTTGCTGGCATCGCTACCCGCCACGGACCGATTCGTGTTGTTGTTGCTCGACGGAGAAGGCTGGTCGACCGAGGAGATCGCCGATCGGCTCGGTTGGACACGCGTCAACGTCAAGGTGCGAGCGCACCGCGCACGTAAGAAGCTGAGACAATTGCTTGCTCGGAGCGTGAACGATCCGGCGTAATGGACATGATTCGATGAGCGAAGACCGTACTCCCACCCCATCACCCCTCGAGGAGCGTGAGATGTTGGCCCGTCAGCTGCTACGTGCCCACCATGCCGAGGTCGATCCCGATGCCGGTTTCGCCGCGCGGGTGTCGATGAAGCTCGAGGCACGTGGCGCCGAGCTGGCGTTGGGCTGGGCGGTACGTCAGGTCTTGCCACCGGCCACCGCGCTGGCGGCGGTGCTCGCGGCGTGGTGGGTGAGCGTGCCGGATCCATCCTTGCTGGCGGCCGATGATTTGATGGTGTGGCTAGCCGGAGGGCTGCCATGAATCGGTTGATCGCCCTGGGCTTGGTGCTGGTGGTTTTTGTCGTCGGGGTGACGGTCGGTGTGTTCGGCACCCATGTTTTTTACGCCAAACGCATCAGTGATCCGGGCAAGATGGCGGAGTTCATGAGCGCGGTGGCGCTGCGTCGTCTCGATCGCACGCTCGATCTCAGCGATGCGCAACGGATCGAAATCGAAGCGGTGTTGGCCGACGCGCGTCATGACGTCTTGGTGGTGCGACGAGAAACCGAGCCACGAATGGTCGCTATCCTCGACCATACTCACGATCGGATCGCCGCGGTGCTGACCGAGGAGCAACGGCGAGAATTCGACCGGATACGTGAACGCATGCGGCGTAACCTCTCGCTAGGAGAAGACGGCGACCGACCCAAGGGCTGAGACACGACGCGGCTATACTTCGCCCATGTTTGGTGGGCGTATCGTGTCGCGACGACTTGGCTTGCTCGGGCTCGTTGCGAGCTGGATGTTCGTGATGGCGCTGCCGGTTGGTGCCGAGGGTGATCGCGTTCTGCCCGAATTGCGCGCCATGTGTGAACGTCTTTATGCTGGCGACGACAACTTCTTCGGTCGTCAGCCCACCGAAGCTCTCCGTCAGCAGGTGGCCACTGCCGACCGGCTCGGTGATGCGCGGCGGATGGTGCTTCTTCGTGGGCAGCTCGGCACCCGTCAACTGCTCCAGGGTGATCTGGACGACGCGGCGACCACCTTCGACCAAGCGCTCGAGCGTGCCGAAGCGGCTGGCTTGGCGATCGAGCTACGAGATCAGCTACGGCTGAGCCGGGCGCTGGTGGCGTTGCAACAGGCCGAAGATCGCAATTGTCTCGGTTTGCACAGCGCCGCGAGCTGTATTTTGCCGTTCACCGACGAGGCACGGCATCAACGACCCGAAGACGCGACGCTGGCGGGCGATCTGATCGCCGAGACCGCGACGCGACAGCCGGGTGATCCGGTGCGTCGTTGGTTGTTGATCCTGAGTCGCATGCTCACCGGTGGTTATCCAGCGGCGGTTCCCGAGACGTTTCGCGCACCCACCGGTGCCTTCGCCGAACAAGGTGACGTGGGGCGATTCGTCGATCGCGCGCACGATCTCGGTGTCGCGACGCTCGATCTTTCCGGGGGCGCGGTGATCGACGATTTCGATGGCGACGGGCGTCTCGACTTGATCTCGTCGACCTGGGATCCGTGTGGGTCGATGGCGGCATATCGCAACGACGGTCAGGGTAGCTTCGAAGACGTCACCCGCGCCTGGGGCCTCGATCGCCAGCTCGGTGGTCTCAATCTGGTGCACGCCGACTACGATGGCGATGGCGCGCTCGATCTCATGGTGTTGCGGGGTGGCTGGCTCGGCAAAGAAGGCCGGATGCGCAACAGCCTGCTGCGTAACGATCTAGCCGAATCCGGAGAGTTCGTCGACACGACTCATGCCGCCGGGTTGGCGTTACCCGCTTTTCCTTCGCAAACGGCGGCGTGGGCCGACTACGATCTCGATGGCGATCTCGATGTGTTCATTGGCAATGAAGCCGAGCAGGCGGCGGCGAATGTCGGTGGACGCGGCGCGTCCGGGCTCGGCGTGCGGAGCTATCCGTCGCAGCTCTTTCGCAACCTGGGCGACGGCACCTTCAGCGAAGTGGCGCGTACCGCCGGGGTGGCGAATCGAGGCTTTACCAAGGGCGTGGCCTGGGGCGATATCGACAACGACGGCGACGATGATCTTTATCTGTCCAACCTCGGCCCCAACGCGCTTTATCGCAACGACGGCGGTACCTTTACCGACATCACCATGCAAGCCGGCGTCGCGGCGCCGCTCGACGCGTCGTTCGGCACGGTGTTTTTCGATGTCGACAACGATGGCGATCTCGATCTTTTTGTCGCTGGCTATAGCGCGCCTGTCGAAGAGGTCTTCGCCTGGTATCTGACCCCCGCCGCGCGCCGGTCTGATCTGAGCACCGGTCACCCGATGCTCTACCGCAACGACGGCACCGGTCGCTTTGTCGAAGCCAGCGAGGAGATGGGATTGCGTCGACCGTTGCTGCCGATGGGCTTCAACGTCGGCGACGTCGACGGCGACGGCTTTCTCGATCTTTATTTGGGTACCGGCGTGCCGGATATCCACGCGCTGATGCCCAATATCCTGTTGCGCAACCTAGCCGGTGAGCGCTTTGTCGACGCTACCTTCGCCGCCGGTTTGGGTCATGTTCAAAAAGGACATGGCGTCGCTTTCGGGGATCTCGATGGCGATGGCGACGAAGATCTCTTCGAGCAGATGGGTGGTGCCTATCCTTTCGACGCTTACACCAACACCCTGTTCGAGAACCCCGGCTGGTCGCGGTGGCTGGTGCTGCGGCTCGAGGCGGCGGGCGCCAACTCTCATGCGGTCGGCGCCCGGGTGACGGTTCGTTGCCAGGGTGGGCAGACCATCCATCGTCGGGTCGACAGCGGTGGCTCGTTCGGGGGCAATAGTCATCAATTGGAGATCGGCTTGGGATCGTGCGCGAGCATCGAATCGATCGATGTGGATTGGCCGAGTGGAGCGACTCAGGATCAGGCCACACAGAGCTTCACAAATATCGAGGCCGACGCGGCGTACCGGCTCGTCGAAGGCGCGCCGAGCGTCGAGCGACTCGAGTACGCGTCTCATCCACTGAGCGGTGGGAATCAGGTTGGCCACACCGGCCATGGAGAGCATTGATGCGACGCGTCTTGATCTTGCTGCTCGTGCTCGCACCGGCTTGGACCCACGCCGTCGATCCCGCCGATCGTGAAGCCGGTCTACGGGCCGGGGCCGAGCGTCGCTTCGCCGATGCCTACCGTCTGCTCCGCCCCTATGCGCTCGCCAACCCGGACGATCTCGAAGCACGACTCGCTGCGTCCTTTGCTGGACTCGAAATCGGTCGTCTCCCCCAAGTCGACGAATTGCTCACCGGGCTCAGCGACGACCTGCCACCCGTGCGGCTCTTGCGTGGCCGGCTACGTTTCGAACAAGGGGAGCCCGACGCCGCGATCGGCCTGCTCGAGCCCTTGCGTGGTCGTGTGCCGGCGCCCATGGCGCGCGATCTCGAGACGTTGCTCGCCGACGCGTACCTCACCGTCGGTCGGGCCGACGATGCCGCCACGCTGCTTGAACCGAGGCGTGACGAGAGTCTCGACATCGCCATGCTCTACGCTCAGGCGCGCTATCAGGCGGGCGACGCCGCCACCGCCGCCACCGCCCTCGCAAACCGCGCCGACCGCGCGCTCGCCACAACGCCTCCAGCCAACGCCACCGAACGCGACTCTCTAGGCGTCTTGTTAAGGGCTTACGGTCGCTACCGGCTCGCCGAAGGCCGAGCCGAAGCCGCCCTGCCGGCGCTCGAACGCGCCTGCGACCTGCGTCCCACCGATCCCCAAGCCTGGCAGCTTCGTGGCCAGACCCTCGCCGTGCTCGGTCGTCGTGACGACGCCACCGCCGCGCTCGAGACCTTCCGTCGTCTCAGCACCTCTCAGCCCTCCGAGCTCGAAACCGGCGCCGCGATCGAAGCCGCCGCCGCCGACCCGACCGGCGCGGTGATCGACGACGCGAAGGCTCTGGCGGAAGCGGGTGATGTCGATGGTGCGATTCGGATGCTCGAAGAAGAAGAGGCCCTGGCACCCGACGACGTGCGGGTGACGGTGGCGATGGGCGAGATCTTGGCGCGTGCCGGCAGGCGTGAAGCGCTCGACGCGCTCATCGCCCGTTACGAGGCGAGTGGTGATCAAGAGCGAGTTGCTTTGTTGCGTGGGTTGGTCGACTGAGGCGTCGCCAGACGTCTAGCGAGTTACCGGATCCGTAAGCGTCGGTTGGCCGGGATGTTGTGAACGTGCTGTCGTTGGCTCGAACGTAGGAGCTCGAGATCGACCGTTGGGGTCGAGCCCACACCGATATGCACGGTCATGGCGTGTTGGGAAGCGTAGGACGAACCGGTACGAACTTCGCGAAGCTGAGTCGTGGTTCCCGCAGTGAGTCGTAGCTGGCTGTCGATGCCGTAGTCGGCGAGGTCGATTTGCAGCCAGTTTCCGCCCTGACTCTTGTTTTCCCACACTTCCGCGACGTCGTCGATGTTGAGGATGACGACGTCGAGATCGCCGTCTCGGTCGAGGTCGCCGATGGCGAGGCCACGACTGACGGCGGCACGCTCGAAGCCGGCGTTGCGCCGCTCGGTGAAGCGGCCGTTTTGGTTTTCGAAGAGCTGGTTGCGTTGGGCGAAGGTACTGCCGGCGAGGAAGATCTCGGCGTTGTCGAGCACGTGGCCGTTGGCGACGACGAGGTCGAGGTCGGTGTCGTGGTCGAAGTCGGCGAAGGCGATGCCGAAAGCGAGCATGCGGAGAGTGGGCTCGGCGAGGTTGGCGGTGTAGCGGGCGTCGAGAAAGATGCCGCTGCCTTGGTTGGCGTAGAGGGAGTGGGTTTCGAGCTCGAAGTTGGTGACGACGAGGTCGAGGTCGCCGTCGGCGTCGAAGTCGCCGCTGTCGATACCCATGCCGGCTTCGGTGGCGCCGCGGTCGCTGTGCGAGGTACCGGAGAGGAGGGAGATGTCGACGAAGGTGCCGTCGCCCTGATTTTCGAAGAGCAGGTTGGGTTTTTCGTCGTTGGCGATGTAGAGGTCGGGGTCGCCGTCCTGGTCGAGGTCGCTCCACAGAACACCGAGACCGGGCGCCGGGGTGGTGTGGAGACCGGCGGCGCGGGTGGCGTCTTCGAAGGTGCCGTCGCCACGATTGCGGTAGTAGATGTCGGCTTCGGCGGGGTAGGCGTCGGGGTGGCAATAGGCTTCGACGGGACCGCCACGATCGCAGGTGACGTGGTTCTCGACGGAGAAGGCGACGTAGTTGGCGACGTAGAGGTCGAGGTCGCCGTCGCGGTCGGGGTCGGCGAAGGCGGCGCCGACGCTCCAGCGTCGATCGCCGACGCCAGCGTCGCGGGTGATGTCGGTGAAGGTGCCGTCGCCGTTGTTACGGAAGAGCTGGTTGACGCCGTAGCCGGTGACGTAGAGATCGAGGTCGCCGTCACCGTCGATGTCGGCCGCGGTACCACCGGAGCCGTAGACGGTCACCACGAGCTCGGCCTGATCGGTGATGTCGACGAAGCGGCCGTTTTCTGTCCCGACGCGATCGTTGCGATAGAGGCGTGATCGGGGGGGCGGGCCGTCGTAGCCGGGAAGGGGGGCGCCGTCGGCGAAGAAGACGTCGTCGTCACCGTCGTTGTCG
>JBCDBH010000208.1:0-10453 GCA_039184055.1 Acidobacteriota bacterium | reverse complement strand
GCGAGCTCGAGCCCCATGGTTTTCTTGCCTTCGAGACGATACGGCTCTTTGAGAGTCGCGACGTCGAACCAACCCATCGCCTCGTTGCCCGCCTTGACCAGGGCACCACAATCGGTGATCAGCCCGTCGACCAAGAAAACCCTGGCGCCCGCGAGCCGTGCCTCGGCGATGTTGACGTGGGGCGCGTCGGCCGGCATGAAGACAAACGCCTCGAGACCGGCACGGGCCGCGTAAGCCGCCATCGCGCCACCCGCGTTGCCGGCGGTGGGGATCGCGACTCGTTCGACTCCCAGGGCGCGCGCCAGGGTGATCGCCACCGCTTGCCCACGGCTCTTGAACGAGCCGGTGGGGAGCTGGGACTCGTCTTTGATCCATAGATCGCGTAGGCCGAGCGTCGCGCCCAAACGCGGGCAGTCGAGCAGGGGCGTGGTGCTTTCACCGAGGGTGACGATGTCGTGTTCGTCTTCGACCGGGAGCAGCTCACGCCACCGCCACATCGACGGTGGGCGCTGGGCGAGTCGATCGCGATCGACCGTGGCGGCGATGGTCTCGAGGTCGTAACGCACCCAGAGAGGGCGCCCTTCATGAAGAGTCTGCAGCGTCCGTGCCGGCAGCACCGTGCCGTCGATCGCGCTTTCGAGATGGGTGACGTGAGAAGGCATGACGCATTTCTATCGTGATTGCGTCGCGAGCGCGATCCGGTTCGAGGCTGGATAGGCCAAGACTTCGAATACGTGAGGCGTCTACATACCCTGAGCGGTCGGTGGACTGGGCATCCATCGCTCGACTTTTTTGCCGAGATCCTGCAGTCGAAAAGGCTTGGTGAGCCAATCGTTCATACCGGCGTTGGCGGCGTTTTGCTGGTCTTCGGGGAAGGCGTAGGCGGTGACGGAGATCACCGGGACCGGTGCGTGGCCCTTGTCCTGTTCGTAGAGGCGAAGACGCCGACAGGTTTCATAGCCATCGATTCCGGGCATTTGACAATCCATCAGGATGAGGTCGAAGCTGCGGCCGCTGGCGATCAGGTCGAGCGCCGATTCACCGTCGGCCACCGCCTCGGCGCGCCATCCGAGCATGTCCAGCTGGCGCACGAAGAGCTCGCGATTGAGGTCATTGTCTTCGACCACCAAAATGGGTGCCACGCTCGTGCCATCCGGGATGGGCTGTGCCGGTGGTGACGAGGCGACAGCCGTGGCCTCGTTCGGGGCGGTCGCCGTCTCCGTGGCGACCATCGAGTCGGGCTCGTCGTCTTGGGACGATGCGACGCGGTCTGACGAGACCCGGTCGCCCGCGACCCGGTCGCCCGCGACCCGGTCTGACGAGACCCGGTCGACACGTGGGGCGGCTAGGGGAAGCGCAATGGTGAAGTGGAAGATCGAGCCGCCGCCTTCGACCTCGTCGACGTCGATCTCGCCACCCATTTGCTCGACGATTCGACGACTGATCGCCAGTCCGAGACCGACGCCTTGATGCGCGCCACTCGGGTCGGTCTGCACAAAGGGTTCGAAGACCGCGGCGCGTTTTTCAGGGGCGATTCCGCGACCGGTGTCACGGACCAAGAAGCGCAGCCCGTAGCGTTCGTCGACATCGGCGGCGGCTTTGACTTCGAGACGCACCGAACCATGCTCGGTGTATTTGATCGCGTTCCCGATCAGATTGATCAGCACCTGTCTGAGCCGGTCAGGATCGCCAATGAATCGCTCGGGAAGATGCGACGCGACGGCGGTTCCGAAGACCAGGTCCTTTTGTCGGGCGCGTGGCAGCAAAAGATCGACCACGCCGTCGACCAAGGCGCGTAGATCGAAGGCCGTGGGATGAAGGGAGACACGACCGTCTTCGTAGCGCGCCAAATCGAGCACGTCGTCGATCAAGCTGAGCAAGAGATCGGCGGCGGCGTGGAGCGAATCGGCGGCACGACGACGCTCGGCGACGGGAAGCTCCGGAGTTTCGAGACGTTCGGCGAGACCCACGATGCTGGTGAGCGGGGTGCGAAGCTCGTGGCTCATGTGGGCGAGAAAGCGCATCTTGGTGCGATCCGCGGCTTGGGCGGCGTCACGAGCCCGACGCAGCTCGTCGGCGCGGAGCTCGACCAAGCGACCACGTTTCAAATAGCGCCAACGCGCCTTGTAGAAACGATGACTTTGGATGCTCGTGTACACCACGTAGATGGCAGTGAAGACCAATAGCGTGGTCGCTTCGGGGCCGCCCGTGCCCCATAGGACCCACACGGGAGGACCCGCCATGGCGGCGAAGAAGCCACCGATCCAACGCCAGTCGTGTCCGTAGACGAGCGAGGCGATGGTGATGAAAGTGACCGAGATGAGGAGGCCGACGAGGCTCCAGAATTCGACGCCCAGGTCGACGAGCACCAGCGCCGTGGTCAGACCCCAGATTCCGGCGGCGGCAAAAGATGTCGCGGCGAAGATGATGCGCCAGGAGGGTGGTCCCAGCGACTTGTAGAGTCCTTCGAAGCGGTAGGTCCAGACGGTACGAATGGCGGCGATGACCACCATCGCGGTGACCAGTACCCAAAATGTCGTGGGCGTCAGATCGGCCCAGCCCGACATGAGGCCGAAGACCACCATGACGACGACGTAGGCCCATACGCCAGGAAAGGCCCAATAAGCGGTCTGCCGGTCGGCACGACGACGCAAAAGTGCCCGTTCGTCCGCGTCATCGCCACGCGGTCGGCGGACGATTTCGTCTGTTCCCAGGCGATTCAAGTCGATGTGCCCCCCTCGCTTCCCCCGCTTCCCAGTCGGGACTCTTTACCGTCTCATGAGATGAAATACCCGACAAAGCAAAGGCCAAGGGCGATAACTCTGGAAGAGGGAATGATCAACGGGTGCGGTGCACGATCCACTTGTCGACGACTTCGTCGCCTCGGACCGCGAAGAGGTGGTCGAAACACGCCCCGGTGAGACAGGAATGGTTGGGGATCACTCGCACGCGTTCGTCGATGGCGAACGAGCCGCGAAGCACACCGTGCTCTTGAGACAGCGAGAGCAAGATCTTGTCTTCGTCGATGGTGCCTGGAGCTTGGAGAAGGGCGCCATAGCCCCATCGATCGTCCGCGCCAAGATCTTTGGAGAGTGCCAAGGCGCCGGCATCGACCACGACATGATCGTTGCCGGGTTGGGCCGAGACGACGCTCGCCAGGACGGTGGCGGCGCAGTCTTCGATGCCACAGGTGCCGAGCGCGACCTGGGTGAGGTCGTGGAAGACGTAGTTCCCAGGGCGGATTTCGTCGATACCGTCGAGGTTTTCGGTAACCGCTATCGTCGGTGTCGAGCCGACGCTGATCGCGGGCACGTCGATGCCCGCGTCGCGGACACGGCCGACCGCGATCGACATCAGACGACGCTCGTCCTCAGCGGCCTGTCGTGCCGTGCCCATCGTGTAGCCGTGGCCGCCGTGGGTGAGCAGACCATCGAAAATCAAGTGTGGGTGGCTCGAGAGACGTCGCGCCAGATCGATCAAACGAGTCTGTCGCGGATCGACTCCGGAACGATGATGCCCACAATCCACCTCGAGCCAAACGTGAAGATCGATGTCTTGATGAAGACCCGTGTCGTGACGATCGACGGCGCGCTCGAGCGCGGTCACGGTGTCGGGATGGTCGACCACGACGCGTAGGGTGACCGTTTTCGCGAGCTCGAGCACCTCGTCGAGACGTCCGACGATGAGCGGGAACGCCCAGGTGAGGTCGTCGAATCCATGACGCGCGAACGCCTGGGCTTCGGCCAGCGTGGAGACCGTGAGCCCCATGGCACCGTGGTCACGCTGCAGACGCGCGATTTCGACGCATTTGTGAGTCTTGGCGTGAGGGCGTAGCGTGACGTTCAGTCGACGTGCCTTGGCCGCCATCGTCGCCAGATTGCGCTCGAGCACGTCGAGATCGACCAGCAAGGCCGGTGTCGGAAGGGTATCGAAACGACGGGGCAATTCAGCCATGGTTCAGTTGTAGCATAGGCTCTCACGCGAGCCGATCGCCAACCCAGCCAAGGAGCCCCCAGATCATGCAAGCTTCCGCCGCACCGAACCTGCTCACCGCATATCTCGAGCGTCTCGACGGCGCGTCACCCGATCCGGGTGTCACCGCCTATTACGCCGCGCTCGATCAGGTGGCGGCCGGCTCGCCGAGCATCGCCGCCGCGATTGTCCGGGAGCTCTGGGACCAACGTCACAACGTCAAGCTGATCGCGAGCGAGAACTACTGCTCGCTCGCCACGCAGATGGCGCACGGCAACCTGCTCACCGACAAATACGCCGAGGGTTACCCGGGCCATCGCTTCTACGCCGGGTGCGACAACATCGACACCATCGAGTCGGAGGCCGCGCGGCTCGCCTGTGAGCTTTTCGGTGCCGAGCACGCCTACGTGCAGCCGCATTCAGGCGCCGATGCCAATCTGGTCGCGTTTCTCGCCATTCTGTCGGCGGTGGTCGAAAAGCCTCTGCTCGAGGAAATCGGCGAGACCAATCCGACGCTGGTCGAGCGCGCAGCCTGGCAAAAAGTCCGTGAGGCGATGACCTCGCAGCGCATGATCGCGCTCGACTATTACAGCGGTGGGCACCTGACCCACGGCTACCGGTTCAACATCTCGAGCTTTCTCTTCGACGCGCACAGCTACAGCGTCGATCCGGCCACCGGCTTGCTCGATCTCGACCAGGTGCGCGAGCGGGTCCTCGAAGTCAAACCGCGACTGCTGCTCACCGGCTATAGCGCCTATCCGCGCGCCATCAACTTCGCCAAGATGCGTGAGATCGCCGACGAGGTCGGGGCGGTGTTCATGGTCGACATGGCTCATTTCTCGGGTCTGGTGGCCGGTAAGGTCTTCACCGGCGATTACGACCCGGTGGCCCATGCTCATATCGTCACCTCGACCACCCACAAGACCTTGCGGGGTCCGCGTGGTGGCATCGTGTTGTCGACCAAGGAATTTGCCGAATGGGTCGACAAGGGATGCCCGGCGGTGATCGGTGGCCCGTTGCCTCACGTCATGGCGGCCAAAGCGGTGGCCTTCCGCGAGGCTTCGCAGCCGGCCTTTCGTGACTACGCCGCCAAGGTGGTCGAGAATGCTCGCGCGCTCGCCGCGGCGCTGATCGAAAACGGTCTGAGCGTCGCCACCGGTGGCACCGACAACCACATTGTGCTGGTGGACGTCGCCGGTCTCGGCATCACCGGGCGTCAAGCCGAGTCGGCGTTGCGGCGCTGTGGCTTTACCCTCAACCGCAATGCTCTGCCCGAGGATCCCAACGGTCCGTGGTTCACCAGCGGTCTTCGTTTGGGGACGGCGGCGGTGACCACTCTGGGCATGGGTACCGACGAGATGCGCGAGATCGCGGCGATTCTCGGCGAGGTCTTGCCCAAGGTCGAGCCCGAGCTCATCGCCAAGGGCAAAAAAGCCGGCAAGCCGAGCCGGGGTCGCTTCAAGCTCGCCGATGCGGTCGCCACCGCGGCGCGGTCTCGGACCGAAGAGCTACTCGGTTCCTACCCGGTCTACCCGCAGATCGACATGGACATCCTGCTCACCGCGCCCTGGGCCGAGCTCGACGCCGCCTCCGCGGTCACGGTCTGACGCAGCGCCCGAGCCTCCGAGCATCGCGACGAGGCCGATGATCGTTACCGGCAGAAGGTGGAAAAAGAGCCGTGGGGCGCTGGTCGCGACCAGCGCCGCCGGGTCGACCGGCGTGGTGAGGTAGACGAGGAGGTAAAAGCCTCCCTGCGCCAGACACACCAAGGCGAGTGGCCGCAGCGTCTTCGAGCGGAGTAGCCAGGGCAGGCCGAGCAAAAGACATGTGAAGCCGTGCCAATTCGGGGTGAGCCACGCCTGCCACAAGGTTTCGAGCACGACACCGGTACGCGTGGGATCGAGCGGGCCAAGATTGCTCGGCGCGAAGAGGTCGTGACGAACGACCAGCCACCACCAGGGCACGACGACGAGCAGCGTAGGCGCGGCACAGCGCACGATCGAGGCGATCGAAAGCGAGCGGTCTCGCCGTATGTGTCGCAAGAGCTGGACGGCGATCAGCACAGCGGCGAGCACCACGCCTTCGATCTTGCCAGCGGCGGCCACGCCAGCCGCGATTCCGAGCCGGATGTCGCCTCGTTTGTCGGGCGGGGTGATCAACGATGCCAGCGCCACCATGAGGGCGACGACCAGCAGCCAGTCCGCCGCGCCCGCGGTGAGGTAGCCGACCCCGAACATCAGCAAGACGAGCGCGAGCGTGGCGAGTCCGAGGTCGCGTGGTGCGCCCAGACGCACCAGGGCGACCCGCGCGGCGAGCAGCGTCGCCCCGAACCACAGGATCGACCAGGTGGCCATCGCCAGCTCGGAGAACTGCCCACCGAGGATCGCCGTGGTCGCGTAGAGATTGGGGAGCAGGTTCGGATAGTCGGGATGGAGATGGACCGCATTCTCGGGTCGGGCGAGAAAGGCCGTGTCGATCCCACCGGTGAGGGCAAAGACTTTGCCTTTGATGCCCCAATGAAAAATGAAATCAGGGGCCAGATTCCACTGCAGGAGCGTCAGCGTGGCGAACACACCTAGCGCCCCCGTCGCCACGACATCCCCCCAGCCCGGAGGCGACGACCATTGCGCGGGGGGATGCTCGGGCCGCCGCGTCAGGGCGCTGGCGAGCAGTACGGCGAGCAGCAAAACGGCCACCAGCAGACCCGAATGCCAGCGGATCCCGACAAGATCGAGGCTGAGCAGCATCAGGTGGAGCGTGAGAGCGCCGCTGAGCAGAGTGAGCGTCGAGCGATCTTCGGTGACCTGGACGAGCCGCGCAAGCCAGGGCCACGCGGCGAAGCTCAGCGCGGCGCCCAAGAAAAGCACCAGGATCGGGCTCATGGCGACACGCTCACCGACGCATCGCCGGGTCTGACACGGTAGACGCCTCCCGCCGCGTTACGCCACATCGGCTCGAGCTCGGGGCTCGGTTGGGTGCCGTACACCAACACCGCGTCGAGCTCGGTCGCGCCGTCGTGTTTGGACATGGCAGGCTCCGGCATCAGTCCCACTCGATACTCGGGAAGCCAATACTGGGTCCATAAACGACGAAAGAAGCGTTCGTCGTCCGGGCCCTCGGTGAGGGTCGCGAGATGACTACCCGGTGGTGGTAGATGCGGGCGCGCGGCGGTAAGAAAACGATGCAGGTCGTCGGGTGCTTCGCCGTGGATCCGCCACGCCGACGGCTGACTTGCATCCCAGGGGTGGTGATGCCACAACCACCAGCTGCGGTAGAGCTCGAGCGCGCATGCTCCCAGAGCCCACACGAGAAGCAGAGCGAGAAGCGGCCGGCGCACGCCGGCGCTCAGCTGGCGGAAGGCGACGATTCGCTGCTCGAGGAGGTCTTGCTCTCGGACGAGCTCGACGCGGTTGCCGACGACGACGTGTCACTCGAAGAGCTGTCATCGCTCTTGGTGTCTTTCTTCGTCTCACTCTTGTCGCTGCTCGAGCCCGCGCCGCTTTTCTTGTTCTTGTCGGCGTAGTCGGTTACGTACCAGCCGCTACCTTTGAATTGAAAGGCGGGAGCCGAGATCAGCTTCTTCAGGCTGTCGTTGCCGCACGTCGGACAGGTGACCAGCGGTGCGTCGCTGATCCGTTGAATGGCCTCGAGTCGGTGGCCACAGTCTTGGCATTGGTATTCGTAAATCGGCATGGAACTGAACCTCGCGGGCCCTTCAGGCCGAGGTGGAATGCTCTTGAGTACCCAGGCGGATCTTCACCACGCCCGATGAAGAATCCTCGAGCCGGCGAATCAGGTGAAGGACATGGAACGCGTAGAGCAGTCGGGCGTTCTCGGACACGCTGTACGGACCTTCGGTGCAGACGTCGTAGAGCGTGCGTGTGCCATCCACCAGCCGGAGGAGCTGGTACTCGTCGGAGTTGAGAGCGATTTCGATGAGCTCTTCGGTGCTGTAGTCCGACTTGAAGACGGTCGATTTCTTTCCCAGACGGGCGACCAAGGATTTGGTGTCGGGTACGCGTTTGATACCGCGCAAAATCACCTGCCGCATCGGCAGGTAGATCTTGATCGCCGGGTCGACGAATTCGCCGATCTTGAACGACACTTCACCCTGGTGCCAGCCGAAGACGCTCCAGACGATCGACTCCATCTGGGCGCGGATCGCTTCGAAAAGCTCGCCCGGCGCGAGCAAACCCTGCTCGATCAAGACCTGGCCGTGCCGTTTGCCGGTCTGTTCCTTGATCTGCATGGTTTGCTTGAGGTCTTCGCGTGACAGCTTGCCTTGGCGGTAGAGATGAGCTCCGAGACGGTCGGCGCGATCGGTCGACGAAGCGTGAAGCACGTTGCCGTTGCTGATGTAAATCCGCTTGAGCACACCGTCATGAGTGATGTCGATGACACCCGGCACCTTGTGGCGGAAGATGGTGTAGAGCATCTCCGCGAGGGAAGTCTCTTCCAGCGTGCCCTGGTAGTGATAGTTGGTCGTGCTCGTCATGTCTCGTCACGTATCAATCGTTCGGCCGAGCCCACGAAGGCTCGTACGGGGTACGATGGGTAGGTGGCGTCGGATATCGACGTCGCGCCCGGCTCGAACGGGGTTTCGCAATACGTAAGCCACCGTTTGGCGGTTCCGGGCGAAACGCGGAACGAGGAGTATACCGATAGAGCCTATGTTGACGCCACAAGACGCCTGGGATCGGATTGCCCCCCATGCCACGCCGTTGCCGATCGAGCGCTGTGAGCGCGATGACGCGCACGGGCTCGTGCTCGCTTCATCGCCTCTCGCGACCGCCGATCAACCCCCCGCCGACGTGTCGGCGATGGACGGTGTGATCGTCGCCGGCCCGGTGTCGGCGGGTGCCACCGTGCCCGTGGTCGGTGAGATTCAAGCCGGTCATCCCAGTGATACGCGGCTCGAGCCCGGGAGCGCGGCGCGCATCATGACCGGAGCGGTCGTGCCGGAAGGCGGTGATCGTGTCGTTCCCGTGGAGCAGATCACGGTCGACGCGGCGCGCCGACACGCGCGGATCGAGATCGAGCCCGTGGCGGGTGCGCATATTCGTCGACAGGGTGAGGTGGTGGCGATGGGAACGCCGTTGCTCGAACCAGGACGTCGTCTCGGCGCGGTGGCGTTGTCGTTGCTCGCCGGTCACGGTCATGGGCACGTCGACGTCGTCCGACCGCCGACGATCGCGGTGCTCACCACCGGTGACGAGATCGTGCCACCCGACGCCACGCCCGAGGCCGGTCAGCTGCGTGACTCCAACACCACTTTTTTACTCGCCGCGCTCGCCGCTCGAGGGTTGACCGCGAGCTCGCTCGGGATCGCTCCCGATCGTCTCGATATGCTCGCCGACAGGATCGGACATGGCCTCGAGCACGACGTGCTCTTGCTCTGTGGTGGGGTGTCGAAGGGGGAGCACGATCACGTCGAAGCCGTGCTCGACGAGCTCGGCTGTGAGCCACTCTTCGACCACGTCGGCATGCAGCCCGGTAAGCCGTTGGTGGTGGCGCGACACGCAAACGGATGGGTCGTCGGCCTACCGGGTAACCCCGCGTCGGTGATGGTCGGTTTCTCTTTGTTCGTGCTGCCTTTGCTGGCTCGATTGATGGGTGACGACGAGGCCTGGTGGTGGCGTGACGCGGTCGCGGCACGCTTGGCCGGACCATCGCCACCGGGCAAGCCACGCGATCTTTTTCTGCCCGCCGCTCTGGCGCGAGTCGAAGGCGAGCTCGAAGCCACGCCGCTCAAGCCTCGCGGTTCGCACGATGTTGCGGCGTGGGCACGTGCCGATGCTCTTCTTCATGTGCCACGCGGCGCGGCCCCCCGCGCGATCGGCACGGCATGCGAAGTTCTGCCTCTCTGATCTCTGACAAAGACCGTTGGCCACGCCTGGCGCTGATCGTCTTGGCCGTCGGCGTGGCGAGTCGCGCGTGGGGGTATCTTTCCGCGGGCTCGCTGTGGCTCGACGAGCTTTTTCTCGCCAGTAGCTTTCGGCACCTGTCGTATCAAGAGCTGCTCGGCCCGCTCCGGGATAGCCAGACGGCACCGGTGGCGTGGCTGTGGATCGAAAAGACCGTGTGGAATGGGCTCGGCTCCCATGAGCTGGCGCTGCGGCTGCCGTCGCTCGTCGCCTCGATCCTCACCCTGCCACTCACCTTTCTCGTCGCTCGTCGCCTGCTCAGGGCGCGCTGGGCCGTGCTGCCGCTCTTCCTGGTCGCCGTGAGCCCGTACGCGGTGTGGCAAGCCTTTCAGGTCAAGCCGTATAGCTTCGATCTACTCGTCGCCGTGACACTCGCCTGGTTCGCGATCGCGGTGCTCGATCGCCAGATCTGGGCGTGGCCGAGTATCGCGGTGGTGGGTACGGTCGCGGTCTTTGTCTCGATGCCCTCGATCTTTGTCCTGGTCGCGATCGTCGTCGTGCTTGTCGCCGCGACGATCCTCGATCGTTCACAGACCAGACCTCGATGGATCGTGATC
>JBCDBH010000207.1:0-10499 GCA_039184055.1 Acidobacteriota bacterium | reverse complement strand
TTGTGGGTTTGTTAAATTAAACTAACTAATTCGGGGTAAGACAAAATCATGGTGTCGGGTTTTTATTTTATTGTTGTTGTCCCCCCCACGGGGGGGGCCCGGCCGATCTTCTTAAAGCAAACCAAAAAAAAAACCACGCCGGGGGCAAGCCCCCGGCGTTTCCATAGCGCGTGAATCGCGCGGCTAGGCTCAGTTGAAGCTGAACCGGACGCCGAAGCGGTAGACACGCGGGCTGACGATTTCCTGCACGTGGTCGCTGGTACCAATGCCCAGACGATGCTGGCGCTGCAGGATGTACGCCTCGTTGGTCAGGTTGAAGCCATCAATGCTCAGCGTGAAGTTGAAGTCATTGATGTTGAACTCCTTCTCGAGCCGGAGGTCGACGAGGAAGATGTCGTCGTTCCGGTTGTCGTCGGAGTCGGCGACCTGGATGTTGACGTTGCCCGGCACACCGTTGAGCGAGGTGCGACGGAAGTACGGAACCGGGTAGCCCTCACGACCGTTGAGGCTCGCCGAAACGTTGAAGCCCCACGGACGATCCGGAGCAACCTGATACATACCGGTCAGGCTCCAGGAGTAGTTGCTGTTGATGTAGATGCCGCCCTTCGAACCCGAGCCGGTGCCCGAACCCTGGAGGACGTCAGCGCCATCAGTGTTGCCGTTGCCGAGGTACTGGTTCGGATCCTCTTGCTCGCTCGACGGGATGTCCCACTCCCAGTTGGAGAAGGTCAAGTTGCCACGGAGCATCCAGCGGTTCGACAGACGCTTGTTGAAGGTGAAAGCGTAGCCTTCGTAGTTCTGCTCACGGTCACCGTTGGTGAGGTAGGTGCCCTGGGCACTCACGACACCGTCACGAAGACCATAAACCGGCACGCTGTACGACTGGCCGCTCGGCAGCTCACCGGTGAGGGTGTCCTGCTGGACGTAGTCGCTACGGACGTGCTGACGGGTGACACCGTTCTCGATCACCAGACGCTCGGCTTCGGCGAGGTTGTTCAGGTTACGGAAGGTAGCCTGGAAACCCACGACGAGCTCGGGCAGGATCGCGTGCTCGATACCGAGGATGATCTCGTCAGTGAGACCAGCTTCGTAATCGGGATCGATCTGGTTGGGGGTCGAGGCGCCGAGCGGATCGGAACCATCGTCGAACGTGAAGTCACCGAACTCATCGGTGGTCGGGATGCCGTCGCCGTTGGGATCGGCCCACGTGAAGTAGCTATACGCGATACCGATCGGCCACAGCTGGAGAACACCGCTGTAGTGGCTAAGCTGATCCGCGAACTGGGCGTAGCTGGCCCGCAGGAGGGTCTTGCGCTCCTCACCAAGGGCGTAGGTCACACCGAGACGCGGGGTGATGTTGGTCCACTCGAACATGTCGTCGCCACCGGCGAAGCTAGCGGTCGGAAGACCACGGAAACCGGTGTCCGGATTGGCATTTTCGAAACCAGGCACGCCCGGAACCGAAGCCGCGTCCATCTCACCGTCCTGGCCGTCGTAGCGCAGACCGACGTTGATGGTGGCGTTACCGACCTGCAGGGTGTCCTGCACGTACAGGCTGGTGTAGTCGATGGTGGCGGCGTAAGCGCCGTCACGCACGATCGCACCCTGACCGAAGAACGACAGACCGAGGGTCTGGTTCGGCCACGCGGTGAGCGAGGTCACCTCGGCCGTACGGTAGCCAGCACCGAACTTCAGCTCGTGGCTGATCGAACCGGTGTTGAAGAAGTACGAACCGTCGAGTTTCAACTGATCCTGCGGACGATCGGTCTCGTAGTGCAGGAAGTTGTTGTTCCAGATGAAGTTGCTGTCGAGGTTGGCACCAGGACCATCCGGGAAACCGCCCTGCGGGGTGAGCTGGAAGCCACCACCAACGTGGGAGATCATGCCGGTAACGAACAGGCTCGAGTTGAAGATGTGAGTATCTTCGAACTTGTAGATGTCGGTCGGACCAGTCTGGTTCCAGGTGGTCGCCGGCGGACGAGTCGGACCAGCGTTACGGCCAGTCTTGATCTTGTCGCCCTTCATGTAGAAGCCGATCGCCGAGTTGTTCGAGGTGATCTGGGCGTTGAGTTTGCCGCCATAGCTCTCGAGCTCGGTGGCGTCCTCGACGTCCGAAATGGTCAGGAGGATGGGATTCTGGAAGCCGTAGTTGGCCCAGAACCAAAGGCGATCGCGGACGATCGGACCACCGACCTCAAAGCCGTAGTCTTCGATCTCGACGATGCGGTTGCCCTGGCTGAACGCGGCCTGAGCCGAGTCACCATTCCAGGAACCGGCCTGGCCGAGCTCGCTCTCGTCGAGCTCGAGGTCAGCCTGGAGGCTGTCGTCACTGTAGAAGTAACGACCCGAGCCACGCCACTCGTTGGTGCCGCGCTTGGTAACCATGTTCAGGGTGACGCCGCCGGTCGACAGAGTGGCATCCGAGCCACCGGTCGCGACGTTCATCTCCTCGAACGCGTCGAAGTCGTAGTAGGTCGGCGACGAGCCAACCGCGGTCATGTCAGTGATGACAACACCGTCAACGGCCCACACGGCGTTGTCGCCGCTCGAACCAGGACCGGTGTAGCTCGACTGCTGGCCGCTCTCGTTACCACCGACGTTGATCCGGTCGGTCTGGACGCCCGGAACGGTCTGGAGGATGGCCCACGGGTCACGCGAGGTCGGGATCTTCTCGAGCTCGACCGAGTTGACCTGCGAACCAGCCGAGACCTTACGCTCGTCGAGCAACGGCGATTCGGCGGTGACCGTGATGGTCTCCTCGACAGCCGGGCTCAACTGGACTTCGATGGTGGTGTTACGACCGACGTTGATCGCGATAGTCGGGTACTCGACAGTCGAGAAACCCTCGAGCTCGGCGGTCAAGCCGTAGCTGCCCGGAGCGAGACCGAGGAAGCGGAACTGACCCTCGGCGTTGGTGATCTGGATCTGCGGCGCGCCGCCACCGGTGAGAGTAACGGTGACGCCCGGAAGGCTGTCGCCGGTATCGTCGGTGACCGTACCGTAGAGATTACCGGACTGCGCCTGTCCGAAGACGGCGCCGGTTCCGGCCAGCAGCAGCACAGCGGCTACCGCCAGGAAACGCTTAGTGAAATTCGACATTCAATATGTCCCCTCGTGATTCGTGGAAGCGTTACCGGTCGACCACCGACCGGCTCCGATGAGAGTCCTCGTTTGACGTGTCCTCGTTCGCTTTGACTTCAGAGTGCGTTACCTCCTTTGGTTGGTGGCGCCTCGAATGCTCACGCATCGACATAAGTCGTCGACCTCTCATCAGCGCTGAGCTCTCCGTAGGCGCAGGCATCGCATGCCGTCGTGTTAGCGGAGTGTGAGTGTATCTTTACCCACGCTTTAGCGTCAAGACACCTAGGAGCAAGGTCGGTGCCACCTTTCCCGTCACCCGGCAAAAGGCCGCGAAACCCTGTAAAACCAAGCTTATCGATTTCGGGCGATGAATTTCGAACCCTCCAGAATCCAATCTGTTGAAGCGGCGATTCCAAGACCTTGAACGTGAAGATGTCGAGAATCCCAATGTCGCCACTACGCGTATACTTCTAAGGTCAAAGGCCAACGTGTTCGACCTTGCACACCCGCACGATCACGGTACCTGATTTCGGTCACGGCACCTGATCAGCGTCGCTCGACGTCACGAAACCCGCCGCTGACACCCAGCGCCGTCCCACCGGCACCGATCCAGGTCCCGTGGGCTATCGGCGATGGCAACATACGACCATGGACGCTCTCATCTCAGTATCCGCCACCACCGCACCCGTCCACGCCGCGCCGCGCCGCGCGCCGATGGCCCGCAAGGGCCGGTGGCTCGCCTTGCTCGTCGCGCTCGGATCATGCCTGGCGTGCTCCCAGGCCACGACACCCGCGTTCGATACCGCCAGCAACCTTCGCGATCTCTACGCCGAGAAACTGCCCGCCGAAAAGGCCGAACGCGTCGCCGTTCCTTTCGCCCTCGAGCCCGATCTACTCGCCGAGCTCGAAGCCACGGTCAAACCGGCACCACGCGAAACCTACCGGCTCGAACAGGTCAACGACTTCATTTTCCGCAAGCTCGATCTCGAATACAGCCTGCGACCGACCCGCGACGCCTCGGGCACGTGGCGGAGCGGTGAGGGCAA
Organism: Acidobacteriota bacterium; assembly: GCA_039184055.1. Lineage (GTDB taxonomy): Bacteria > Acidobacteriota > Thermoanaerobaculia > Multivoradales > J023 > JBCDBH01. The sequence goes on along the minus strand of JBCDBH010000207.1, from coordinate 6,372 downwards.
TTGCCTGTCGTTCGTCAATCTCTTCGTCGCCGTGGCGCGTCAGAACCGGCTCAACCCCTTCTATGTCGAGGTCACCGACTACCAACGCTGGCGCCACTCCGAAGGCATGGTGCTATCGCAAGGCCACATCGTCGCCGGCATGTATGTCAAAGGCACGCTCAAGACATTCGACTTCTTGCCTTACGAAGCCAAGAGCTACAAAGACTTCAAGCCGATCGACGACCTCACGGCGAGCGCGCACTACTACAACAACCTCGGCGCCGAGGCCCTGATCGAAGGCGACCTGGATGAATCGAAGCGCCATCTCGACACCGCCATCACCCTGGTGCCGACCTTCGAAAAGGCGCTCAACAACCTCGGTGTCGTGCTGGCGCGTACCGGCGATCTCGAAGGCGCGCAACGTGCTTATCAAGACGGTCTCGCGGTCGACTCCGAATACGTACCGATCCTGTCGAACCTCGCTCGTCTGTACCAACAACAAGGCGAGTTGGAAAAGGCCAGCGCCATCCTCGACCAAATCGAGGATTCGCAGACCACCAACCCGTTTTTCTTCATATATCGCGGTGAGCTCGCGCTCACCCGCGGCGACACGGCCGGGGCGATCGACTATATGCGTCAAGCGCTGCGGCTCGATTCCGAGCTTCCCGAAGTCCACGTCGCGCTCGCCAAGGCCTTTTTGGCCGTCGGCGAGCTGGACCGGGCGCGCCACCACGTCGAGCGCGCCGTCCGTCTGGACGCCACGCATCCTGAAGCTCGCGCCATGGCCGCCATGGTGAAGCAGCGCGCCGACGCATGAGACGATAGACCATGAGACCTCGCGACGACACGTCGCGTGGCCCAGCAACCAAGACGACGGGGACTGTCATGAACAACGTCGACACCTTTCTCCCGCGCGATCTCTCCACGATCCTTCCGGCTCGAACGGCCATCGCCTTGGGAGCCCTGCTGCTCCTCCTCGGCATGCCCGCCGTGGCTCAGGACGACGACCGGACCTTCGAAGAAACCACCTCGGTGGTCGAAGTCCAGGTGCCGGTCAACGTCACCGACCGTAACGGCGATCCGGTACGCGGTCTCACCGCCGCCGATTTCGTTTTGAAAGACGGTGGTGACAAACGAGAGATCACCGAATTCGAGGTGATCGACCTCGACGTTCTCGAACCCCAAGAGGCCGAAGCCAAGCTCGAGACCTTGCCATCGGTGGCTCGCCGTCACTTCTTGTTGCTCTTCGACTTCTCGTTCTCGCAACCGAGCTCGATCCTCAAGGCGCGCGAAGCAGCCAAGCAATTCGTGCTCGAACGTCTGCATCCGACCGACCTCGTGGCGGTGGCGACCTTCTCGCTCGAGACCGGCCCCAATCTGGTGATCACCTTTACCCCGGATCGCGGCCAGCTCGCCCACGCCCTCGATACCCTCGGCTTCAGCCTCGAATACGGCAACAAGGGCACCACCGACCCTCTGCGCTTCATGATTCAATCGCCCGATTCTCTGCGTCTGACGTCACCCACGACGAGCAACCAAGGCGACATCAAACAAGCCGCCGAAACTGCCGCGCTCGAATCATGGCGGGTGATCGGCGCGCAGATGCAGCGCGGCGAACGCGCCTACGAGCGGAGTCGGATCACCGCCTGGTCCCGATCGATGGGCGACATGGCCAAATCACTCGACGCGGTGAAGGGTCGCAAACACCTGGTCTACTTCTCGGAGGGCTTCGACAGCCGTCTCTTGCTCGGCAACGCTCCCTCCACCGACAGCTTCGACGATCAGCGCAATCTGCTCGATCGCGCCCAGGGAACCTTGTGGATGGTCGACAGTGACGAGACGTACGGCAACACCCCGCTCCAGAACGACATCGAGAGAATGCTCGAATCCTTCCGCCGCGCCGACTGCATCGTGCAAGCGGTCGACATCGGTGGCTTGCGGGCCGACATCACAGGCGGCGACGCTTCGGGCACGTTGGCCACGGCGGGCACCGACGGCCTGTTCATGATGGCCGAAGGCACCGGTGGCGCGCTCTTCGAAGACGCCAACGATTTCGGTACCCATCTCGATCGCGTGCTCGAACGCTCGACGGTCACCTACGTGCTCACCTTCCGTACGGACGAGATCACCTTCGACGGTAAGTACCACCGTCTGCGGGTCGATCTCGCCGATCGTCCCGAACGGGGCACCCAGATCTCGCATCGCTCGGGCTATTACGCGCCCCGCCCGTTCCGTGAGCTCGATCCGCTCGAGCGGTCGCTGCTCGCTTCGGACGCCATCGCCACCGCCGCCGAGCGTGACGAGGTCGGCATCGACGTGCTCGCCGCACCGTTTCGCGCCGACGCCGACACCGCGTATGTGCCGGTGATCGTCGAGGTCGATGGCAACGATCTGCTCACCGATCACCCGTCCGACATCCTCAATCTCGAGATCTACGCCTACGTCACCGACGACACCGGCGCCATGCGTGATTTCTTCACCCAATCGATCGGGCTCAACATCGCCACGGCGCGCGGCACCATCGAATCGGGTGGGATCAAGTACTACGGTCACCTCCGACTCCAACCGGGCGAACACCTGGTGCGCGTGCTGGCGCGTAACACCGATAGTGGTCGCACCGGTGTCGCGGCGGTAGATTTGAACGTACCGGAATGGAACGAGGACGACCCCGTCCTGCTCAAGCCCTTCTTCATGGAGTCACCAGGTAGTTGGGTGCTGGTGCGTGAGCCGCTCGAAGGCGAGACCGTGGTGTACCCGTTCGTCGTCAACGGCGAGCCTTTCGTCCCGTCGGCGCGTCCTCAGCTCGGCAACGAAGAGACCGCCACCCTTTGCCTGGTGGCCTACAACCTCGGTGAAGAAAGCCCGGCGGTACAAAGCTGGGTGGCCGACGCCGAGGGCACTACGGTGGGTGGTGCCGAGCTCGCGCTCCGTGAGCGCACGATCACCGGGATTCGCGGTCTCGACAAATTGGTCGCGGACTTCACTCCCGAAGGTCTGGACGCCGGTCACTACACCCTCAACGTCGCGCTCACCGATCCGGTGAGCGGCAGCGAAGAAACCACCGCCATCCCCTTCGTGGTCACCGGAGACGACCAACCCCTGGCGGTGCCGGCCGGCGGCGGATGGTGATCTGGCGACTCGTTCGCGTGCTCGGTCTGGCCACGCTGACCGGCTTCTCGGCGGTACCTTCGGGTGCCGCCGAGATCGTCTTGGCCGATGCCAGCGCCACGTGGCACATCGATATCCGTCACCATCACGCCGGTAGCGGCGAGCTCTACATGAACGAAACCATGGGGGCCGGCGTTGCGATCTTCGACTACGACGGGGACGGCGATAGCGACGTCTTCTTCGTCGACAGCAACGTCCTGCCCGGCTACACCGGACCCACGCCACGCTCGCGTCTGCTGCGTAACGACGGCCCGACGCGCTTCGTCGACGTCACCGACGCCAGCGGCATCGAGGTGACCAGCTACGGCATGGGGGCCTATCCGGCCGATATCGACAACGACGGCGACTTCGACCTCTATATCTCCGCGTTCGGCGCCGACCAGATGTTCCGCAACAACGGCAACGGCTCCTTTACCGACATCAGCGCTCAATCCGGAGTCGACGATCCACGCTGGAGCACCGCCGCGGCCTTTCTCGATGGTGACGGCGATGGCGATCTCGATCTCTACGTGGCGCGCTATGTCGACTTCACGCTCGACAACAACAAGCCCTGTGGCCTGCTCGACAAGGGACTACGCTCCTACTGTCATCCCGATGTCTACGAGGGCGAGGTCGACAGCTACTACCGCAACCGGGGTGACGGCACCTTCGAAAACGCCAGCGCCACCGCCGGCATCACCGCGGTCAGCGAGATCGAGCCTGGCAAAGGTCTCGGCGCGGTCGCCTCGGATCTCGACGGTGACGGTGCGCTCGACGTCTATGTCGCCAACGACATGACGGTCAACTTCCAGCTTCAGGGCAAGGGCGATGGGACCTTCGAAGACGTCGCGCTCTTCACCGGCACGGCGGTTTCCGATCTGGGCGAGAACGAAGCCGGTATGGGGATCGGCATCGGTGACGTCGACGCCAACGGTCATTTCGATCTCTTCGTCACCCATCTCGATCTCCAGACCAACGCGCTCTACGCCAACCAAGGCAGCGGCATCTTCGCCGATCGTCGATTCGTCTCCAAGCTCGGTGAGCCGTCGCTCTACAAAGTCGGTTTCGGCACCGCCTTCGCGGATCTCGATCACGACACCGACCTCGACGTCGTGGTGGCCAACGGTCACATCATCCACAACATCGAGCAATGGGGAAACGGCAGCACCTACAAACAAGCCAACCAAATCTTCGAGAATCTCGGAGATGGTAGCTTTGCCGAAGCCGAGGCGGGGCTGGAAGCGGTCCGCTCGAGCCGGGGGCTGGCGCTCGGCGATCTCGATCTCGATGGTGATCTCGACCTCCTGATCACCAACAACGACGATCGGGCGGAGATCTACGAGAACCAGACTCGAACCGGCGGCTGGCTGCAACTCGCGTTCGTCCACCCTGGTCACGGGCTCGGGTATCGAGTCGAGGTCACTTCCGCCGACGCCGAGCAAATCCGCGAGGTGGTGAGCGGATCGTCGTATCTTTCTCAACATGAGCCGATCGTCCATGTCGGTCTGGACAAGGCGAACAAGGTGGATCGAGTCGTGGTGCGCACCCCGACGGGTCATCGTTTCGCGCTCGTCAACCCGCCGATCGATCGCCGCCTCGTGATGTCCACGGCCCGACCCTGATTCTTCTTTTGTCCACGCGGAGCCTCGTCATGTCTGTGATTCGTTTTTGGTGTGTCGCCACGCTTTTATGCTGTCTCCCGAGCCTGCTCGGCGCCCAGGCGCCGTCGCTCGAGAGCGCCATCCAGCTCCTGGAGAGCAACCAAGTCGACGCCGGTGTCGCCATGCTCGAGTCGCTGGCCAGCCAGGATCCAGGCTCCGAAGCGTCGCGCATCCTCGGCGTCATCCTGTTCCGCAACGGCCAGCTCGCCCCCGCCTACCCGCATCTCCGCGCCTGGACCGACGCCAACCCGAGCGATCGAGGCACCCGCGTCACCGCCGCAGCCGCCGCCGTCCAGCTGGGTCGCGTTCCCGATGCCGAAGCCCTGCTCGACGGCATTCCGGTGACCAGTGGCCCGGCGATCCGATTGTTGTGGGCCGAAATCCACTACGCCCGCAACCAACCCGACAAAGTTCTGGAAACGCTCGCCCCCTTGGCCAACGGTAGCCAGCCGCCAGCGATCGACCTCCAGCGTCGCCGCCTCACCGCCCGCGCCCACTTGCTCCAAGGCGATCTCGCCGGTGTCCGCGCCACTCTCGACGGGCACACCAACGGTCGCCCGCTGCTCGCCACCTTGCTCGCTGAAGCGCACTATCGCGAAGGCAACGTCGCCAAGGCCGCGAGCACCCTGGAGCCTCACGTCGGTGCCGCCGACATCGTGCCGGCCGTGGTCAAAGATCTCGGCGCCTACCTGGTGCAAGCCGGGCGACACCAAGACGCCTTGCCCCATCTCGAACGCGCCGTCGAGCTCGACCCGAACGACGCCGCTTCGTGGCAAAACCTCTCCCGGGCACGCTTCGCCCTCGGCCGTCGTGACGAAGCCAGCGTCGCCGCCACCCGCGCGCGTGAATTGCAGGCGCAGGAAAAACAGGGTTCCTTCGAAGAGCTCGAACGTCTGGCCAGCCTCGACGATCCGGTCGACGCCGCGCTCAAAGAATCGCAACGGCTCGCCGAAAATGGCGACACCGAAGCCGGCCTCGCCCGGATCAACAAAGAAATCGCCCTCGTCCCCAATGAAGCGCGGCTGCACGCCGCCGCCAGTCGTCTCCTGCTCGAGCTCGGTCGTCTCGACCAGGCCTTCGAAGCCGCCGATCAAACCGTGAGGATCGAACCCGAACGCGGCGACGCCTGGGTCCACCGTGGCAACGTCCACCTGGCCCAAGGCAACCTCGACGCCGCCGAGGCCGACTTCCGAAAGGCGACCACCCTCGCCCCCAAACACCTCGCGGCACGCAACCAGCTCGCCGTCGTGCTCGCCGCCAAGGGCGACAAAGACGGCGCGCGGACCCTTCTCGACGCCATTCTCAACGAGCATCCCGACAACCAAGTGGCACGCGCCAACCTGGCCCGTCTCGACGAATCGTGAGGCCGATCCGGTCGCTCATCCTGGCGACTGCCCTGCTCACCGCTCCAGTGCTCGTCGCGAGCCCGGTCATGGCGACCGGCCCGAGCTTCGTCGCCGCCGATTGGGGGCTCGACTTCCGCCATACCAGCGCGGCGAGCGGCCAACGCTACATGGTCGAAACCATGGTCGGTGGCGTGGTGATCTTCGACTACGACAACTACGTTGACGACGACGTCTTCTTC
>JBCDBH010000206.1:0-10526 GCA_039184055.1 Acidobacteriota bacterium | reverse complement strand
GGCGCGCGACATCAAGGGCAAGTTCTCGCTGCGCGCGAGCGTGACGTCCGAGCTCTTCCTCGAGAACGTCGAGGTGCCGGACGAGAACCGACTGCCCGGCGCCAAGGGCCTCGGTGGCCCCCTCGGCTGCCTCAACCAGGCCCGGTACGGCATCGCCTGGGGGGTGCTGGGCGCGGGCATGGCCTGCTACGACGAGGCGCTCCAGTACACGAGGGATCGCATCGTCCAGGGCGGACCGCTCGCCAGCAAGCAGCTCACCCAGCAGAAGCTCGCCAACATGCTGACCGAGCTCACCAAGGGGCAGCTGCTCGCGCTGCAGGTCGGCCGACTCAAAGACGAGGGGCAGCTGCACCATACGATGGTGTCGATGATCAAGCGCAACAACGTCGACATCTCGCTGCAGGTGGCCCGGGAGGCCCGCGACCTGCTGGGCGCCAACGGCATCGTCGACGACTATCCGGTCATCCGTCACATGCTCAATATCGAGTCGGTGTTCACCTACGAGGGTACGCACGACATCCACGGGTTGATCATCGGTGCCGAGATCACCGGTATCCAGTCTTTCGAGCCACCCGCTGTCCCGACCCGTCGCGCGCGTCCGGTCGCCGCCACCGCCACGGCGACGGAGGGCGAATAATGCACGATCATCTGATGGAACAAGGTTTCATCGCGGTCACCGAAGCCGCCGCGATCGCCGCGGCCAAGACCATGGGCCAAGGCGACCGCAAACACTCCGACCACGTCGCGGTCGAAGCCATGCGCTCCGTCCTCGGCGAGGTCGATATTGCCGGCAAGGTCGTGATCGGTGAGGGTGAACGTGACGAAGCTCCGATGCTCTACGTCGGCGAAGAGGTCGGCCGGTTCGCGGGACGTGACGATGCCGCCGCGGTGGACATCGCTGTCGATCCGCTCGAAGGCACCAACCTCTGCGCCACGGGTGCGCCTGGCGCTGTCGCGGTGCTCGCCGCCGCCGAACGCGGTGGCCTGCTCCACGCACCGGACACGTACATGGAAAAAATCGTCGTCGGTCCGACGGCGCGAGGCACGGTACACCTCGACTCGCCGGTGAGTGAGAACCTACGCAACATTGCCGGCGCGTTCGGTCGTGATGTCGAAGAGCTGACCGTGGTCGTGCTCGAGCGTGATCGCCACCAACAGCTGATTCACGATATTCGCGCCACCGGCGCGCGCATCCGCTTGATCGGCGATGGCGATCTGGCCGCGGCGATCTCGGCCGCGGTGCGCGGGACCGGCGTCCACGCTGTCATGGGTGTGGGAGGCGCTCCGGAAGGCGTCATCACGGCGGCCGCCATGCGATGTCTCGGTGGTGAGATCCAAGCGCGCCTCGTCGCCCTCAACGATGCCCAGAAGGGCCGCCTCGAAGCGCTCGGCTACAACGATCTCTCGATCATCTATCGCACCGAAGACCTCGCCAAGGGTGACCGTATCGTCTTCAGCTGCACCGGCGTGACCGACGGTGAGCTGCTGCGGGGTTGCCGTTTCTTCGGTGGCGGTGCTCGCACCTCGACACTCTTCATGTCGCTGGAGCGCAATGTCATCCGCTTCGTCGACACGGTGCACCGCGATGAAACGACGACACCGGTCAATTTCCGATGATCAAGAACGACCGATGGATTCGATCCTGGGGTGAAGGCGGCGGGAGTCAGCCCTTCACGCCCGAGCAGGTCAATTCGGCAAGCTATGACGTACGGGTCTCCAACCACTGGATTTGCCCGACACGGGATCCAGAAGAGTTCGAAGCCCCGAGCATCAAACTCTTCCCAGGCGAAGTCGTTCTCGCTTCGACCCTCGAGTACGTCGAGATCCCACGCCAGGTCGCCTGCGATCTCAAGCTCAAGTCGACCCTCGGGCGCGTCTGGATCAATCACTCCATGGCGGGTTGGTGTGATCCCGGCTTCAAAGGCAACATCACGCTGGAATTGCAGAACCTGGGCCCCGAGCCCTTCGTTCTCGAAGCCGGCCGCCGAATCGCTCAGCTGATCTTCATCCAAATGGAAGAAGAGCCCGAGGTCGCCTACGGCGACCCAGGCTCATCGAGTCACTATCAAGGGCAACGCGGCACGACGAGAGCGCGAGGCTAGGAACCCAGGCTCCTAAAGGAGCGAGCTCAGCCGTTGGGCTGAACCATGGGCCCCAGTCTCTCGAGCCGCGTCTCGGGCTCTCGATCCGCTTCGCCGTTCTCATCGCCCGATGATGCCATCGGCAACCACGAGACCATTTGATGCCAAACGGCAGTCACAACGACATCGAGTGACTGCCAGGCATCGGGCACCTGTTCTCGCTCATCCGAGGCAAGCACAGGGCTCGCACCGAGCACCGCAATCACGACCAACAACAACATTCCTTTTTTCATCTGATCTCGCTCCTTGCGTGCAACTCGATCCCGCGCGTCAGTGCACGGCGACGGTTGCTCGAGCTACGTATGAAACGCAGACGCGAGCGTAGATCTGAATGATCCAAATCAACAAAAATCTTTATTCAACACAGAACAACGATGAGCCAAGAAGAGATTCTGAGCATACCAAGCCACGGCACGACTCCAGCCAACGACTCGGCACCCGGCCGAAATCCATCCCGAACCACGGACGCGGATTGGGGAAACTTCGTCTAGTAGGACTTCGCCCACACCACGCGTTGCTTACTCGGCTCACCGCTGAACGGACATGTTCCGGGCTCGGTTTCATCGAGTGGCATACACCGGACCGTCACCGATAGATCGTTCTTGATCCGCTCCTCGATCGCGGGATCGCCATTGAAATGCGTCATCGCGAATCCACCGTGGATCGGTGGCGGTGCATTCGGGTCGTCACGCTCAGGTGTGAACAGAGCGTAGAACTCTTTCTCATCGTCGATCCGATGGGTGTGTTCTTCACGAAACGCCACCGCGCGATCGAAAAGACCCTGCTGCATCTCATCGAGCATGCTGCCGATCGTGGCCACCAGCTCGGCGCGTGTCACGCCTTTCTTGTCCTTCGGATCCCGATCACGTCGTCCGAGGAAGACCGAGTCTTTGGCGATGTCTCGTGGCCCGATCTCGCAACGAAGCGGGATCCCGCGTTTCACCCACTGCCAGGTCTTCTCGCCGCCACGGAGATCCCGATCATCCAACACGACTTCGATCGGCCGCCCTTGCCACTGAACCTGCCCGAGCTCGTCGGCAAGCCGCCGGCAGTAGCTCAGCACTTCATCCCGAGTCTCTTCCTTGTGTAGGACCGGCAAAAGCACGACGTGAGACGGCGCCAATCGCGGCGGCAGTACCAACCCATTGTCATCCGAGTGGGTCATCACCATGCCACCGATCAGTCGTGTCGAGACGCCCCAGCTGGTCGTCCAGGCATGACGACGCTCACCGTCTTGATCGAGGAATTGAATATCGCCCGCCCGAGCAAAGCTCTGCCCGAGGAAATGACTCGTGCCCGCTTGGAGCGCCTTTCGATCCTGCATCATCGCTTCGATAGAGAATGTGCTCTCCGCTCCAGGGAAACGCTCGTTCTCGGTCTTCTCACCACGAATCACCGGCATCGCCAGCCAATTCTCGGCAAAGTCGGCATAGACATCGAGCATCCGCATGGTCTCCTCGATCGCCTCATCACGGGTTGCATGCGCCGTGTGCCCTTCCTGCCAAAGAAACTCCGCGGTGCGCAAGAACAGCCGCGTACGCATCTCCCAGCGAACGATGTTGGCCCATTGGTTGATCAACAGCGGCAGGTCGCGATAGCTCTGAATCCACCGAGAAAACGCCTCACCGATGATCATCTCGGACGTCGGTCTGACGACGAGCGGCTCTTCGAGCTCACCAGCGGGAACCAACCCACCTTCGCCATCCGATTCGAGCCGGTGATGGGTCACCACCGCGCACTCTTTGGCGAAGCCTTCGACGTGTTCGGCCTCCTTGACCATGTACGACAAGGGGATGAAGAGCGGGAAATAGGCGTTCTGGTGACCGGTCGCCTTGAACATGGCATCGAGCTGACGCTGGATATTGCTCCAAATCGAATAGCCCCAAGGCTTGATGATCATGCACCCACGGACGGGCGAATTCTCAGCCAGGTCGGCCGCGCGAATGACATTCTGGTACCAGTCGGCGTACGCCTCCTGGCGGGTCGGAGTAATCGCGGTCTTGGCGCTCATGTTGGTTCTCCGAAACGGAAAGAGAAAGAGATGGACAACGAGCTCGGCGCAGCGACGCTCACGGCTCGGTGAGGTTTTCCAGATCGTCGAGTAGACGAGAAGAATCGTGTAGGTGTTCGAGGATACGAGCTTCGAGCGGCGCGATTTGCCCTGCGAGATCACGGGCCCGAGCGAGCGTGGCCTGAGCGTCATCGCGATCACCGCGTTCGAGCTGGGCCATGGCGAGCCGGGTGAGATTCTCCACCGTCGCGTCCTCCCCCGCACTCGACTGCTTCAGGCTCTCGACCGCGGCATCCAGCTCTCCGCGTCGATATTGCACCCAGCCGAGCGCCCCAGCGGCGGGGGCAGAGAGCTCGGGAGGCGCGCTCTCGAGAGCGATCCGCGCGGCATGAAGGGCCTCTTCGAGATCGACCTCGTCACCACGCTCAGCGAGATTGAACGCCATCTCCACTCGCGCCAAGGTCACGGCGATCGCGGACTCGCCATCACGCGCTAGAAGCTGCTCACCCACCTGATTGCTATCCGTGACCTTGCCTTCGAGACGCAAGGCTTCCATCAGCATGGCATAGGCGACCGCGCGTAGCGTCGGTGACGGATCGAGCGCCAGCACTTTGTCGACCGACGCTTCGATCTCGCGCAAACGATCGAGCTCGAGACACACCATGGTGTAGGCGGCAAGCAAGGAAGGATCGTCCGGAGCGTGGACCAGCGCGCGACGGAAGTAGCTCAAGGATGCTCTTGGGCGCCCAGAAGCCAACGCCCGCTCGGCCCGCGCACGCCACGACGCAGCCGCGCCTCTCGTGCTTTCCGTGTCGATCAGACGCGCCAATGCACGATGCGGCAGCCGCCTGGGCATCAGGCGCTCGGCGCGATCCAGCGCGGTGAGCGATTTCTTGTGCCAGCCACGCTGCAAATAGACCAACGCCAGCAGTCTCCAAGCATCTTCGAAATCGGGATCGAGCTCGACCGCGTTGCTCAGAGCGCTAATCGACGACGACAAACGGCCCATCTCGAATCGACAGCTCCCGAGCAAATAGGACGCCTGGGGCAACGGCTCGGCGGCCACCGCGCGTTCCAACAAGGCAACGGCTTCTTCTAGCCGTCCTCGGCTGGCGAACACCGCGCCGAGACAAAAAGCGGGTAGGAACGCCTCCGGATCGAGAGCGACCGCGCTGCGCAACAAGCGCTCGGCCCGCGTGTCGTCACCACGTTCGTGGTAGAGAACTCCAGCAAAGATCAGGCTTTCGAAATGCGTCGGGCGAACCGCCAGCACCCGTTCGAAGAAAGCCAAGGCCCGTTGCCCTTCCCCTTCATTGAAACAGGTCTCGCCGAGAAAAAACGACAGCTCGTAGTTCTCGGGATCGAGACGGTGTGCCTCTTCGAGCGAACCGAGCGCTCGTTCGAGATCGAAGCCGAGGAGCGCGAGCTCGGCTTCATCGAGGAGACCACGGAAGGCAGCGCGTTCTTTGCCGCCATAGAGGGCCGCGGTGCGATCCTTGATCGCCAGAAAGCGCTCCCGTTTCTCGAACGCCAACAGTTGATACTCGATACGCGATTCCCAGAGCTCGCTCCACTCTTCCGAGCGAAGCACTTTCTTCGCCTCGAGGAGGTCGCGAAGCGTATCGATCCCTGTCTGGTTGATCAGGGACTTCTGTTCGAGCTTGCGGAGCGTCTCGAGCGCCTGACGCACGAGCTCGTACACACGGCGTACCGAGTCTTCGAGCAACGAGATCCGTTCGAGCAGATGTTCATCGAACGAAAACTGCTCTTCGGGCGTGGCGTCGAACGCTTCGAGATCCTCGGGATCCAGGATCCCCGACACCACAATCAGGCGGTTCTGGCAGCGATAGCAGTAGTTGCGATCGTCAGGATTGCGTGCGCCACAGAACTGACACATCAACCATCCGTCGCCAGAGTTTGGGGCAGCGAGAAGCTCCCGGGCACCGGCCACGGATCAGTCCTGAGAGTAGTCGTAGAAACCGCGCCCCGACTTGCGACCGAGATAACCTGCGTCGACCATCTTGACGAGAAGCACACAAGGACGGTACTTCGGATCCCCGAAACCGTCATGCAGCACTCGGAGAATGTCGAGACAGACATCCAAGCCGATGAGATCGGCGAGCGCCAACGGTCCCATCGGATGGTTCATACCGAGCTTCATCACCTCGTCGATCGCCTCGGCCGTTCCGACTCCCTCGTGAAGACAAAAAACAGCCTCGTTGATCATCGGCATCAGCACGCGATTCGATACGAAACCCGGTGCGTCGTGTACCTCGACCGGCACCTTGCCCATCACGCGAGACGCAGCCTCGACGGCATCGTAGGTCGTCTGATCGGTCGCCAAGCCACGGATCACCTCGACCAGCTTCATCAGCGGTACGGGATTCATGAAGTGCATACCGATCACCCGCTCGGGCCGTTCGGTCGCCGCGGCGAGCTTGGTGATCGAGATCGAGCTGGTGTTGGTGGCGAGAATCGCTGACGCTTTGCACAAACGATCGAGATCGGTCAGCACCTGGCGCTTGATGTCTTCCCGCTCGACCACCGCTTCGATCGCGAGATCGACGGTGGCGAGGCTCTCGAGCTCGGAGCTCGGTGTAATGCGAGCCCGGGCCGCTGCTTGGGCATCGGCATCGATCCGCCCTTTCGCCGCCAATTTGGCAAGGCTCTTTTCGATCTTGGCCATGCCACGCTCGAGAGCGTCCGAGTTGATGTCGACCAAGGTGACGTCGTATCCGGCCTGGGCTGAAACTTGCGCGATTCCGTGGCCCATCGTGCCAGCACCGACGACACCGATCGACTGAATGGAGTTGTTTTCTGCGGACATGAGGCGATCTCCTTACCGTCTTGCGCGACGTGGAGGGGGAGCGTACCGAGCCCGCGCAGGGTGGTCAAGCTGAGCCCTGCCTACCGCTTCCCTCAGAGGCCGATCCGTCCTTTCTTTTGGACGTTCGAGACGCGGAAACGTGGTTTTCGACTGGCCCAGCTCTTGCTCCATGAAGCGATAGACTTGTCGACGTCGCCAGCGCTCACGACGCGCCCAGGCCATCGTCTTCGCTCGAAGCTCAAGAATTGGAGGAAATCGACTATGCGCCACGCACCTCGATTCGGCGTTCTACTGGCTCTCGTCTCCGTGCTGTTCATCACCCAGGTAGCTGTCGCTCAGTCTCCCCGAGACGACTCACAGCCTCCATTCGGCGAAGAAGTCGAAGTCACCGAGGTGCTGCTCGACGTGCTGGTAACCGACCGTGGTGGCCGCGTGATCTTGGATCTCGGCGTCGCCGACTTCGTGGTCGAGGAAAACGGTGAAACCGTCGATCTGACCGGTGTGTCCTTCTATTCGAATCGTCGCTTGATCGACCACGATGCGGAGACGTCACAACCCGCCGACCGATACTTCATCCTCTTCTTCCACGATCAGGCTCGCAACGGTGGCACCTTGGGAAGCGCGCTTCTCCGCCGTCAGCTGGAAGCCGGCCGTGGTGCCCGCGACTGGGTTCAATCGGGCATGACGGGTGGCGACTGGGTCGCGGTGGTCAGCTGGGATACGAGCCTGCAAGTCCATTCGGACTTCACCCAGAATCGCGCTCAGCTCTCGATGGCGATCGATCATGCCATCGAAGGGCGAACCGAGACCAACCAGTGGCCATCGCGACGCGAGGCTCCCGCGGCCGACACACCGTCGCTACTCGCCGAGCTCCCCCCTGGGAAAGCGCTGAGCGATGAGACCGAAACCATGTACGACGCCTTGTCTCAGGTCGCCGAGGCCACCGGGAAATTGAGTGGACGCAAAAGCCTGATGTTGTTCACCGCCGGTTTTGGCGAGGTGACACCGATCGCCGTCGGTACCCGTGGCGATCCGCGCTTCTATCCGGAAACCAAAGAGGCTCTCAACGATTACAACGTCGCCGTCTACCCGCTCGATTTGGTGCCGGCGAACCTCGAGAACCTCCAGAGCAGCTTCTTGACTCAATTGGCCAACGACACGGGCGGCCGCTATTGGGACAACGTCGTCAACTACCAGTCGCCACTCGAGCGAATCGCCGACGAAAATAGCGGCTATTACCTTCTGAGCTACCAGAGCCGTCATCCGAGTGGTGAGTCTGGCTTTCAAGAGGTCGACGTCGACACCGTGAATCCGGAGTTCCGCGTACGCGCGCGTCGAGGCTACAGCTTTGGCGACGAGACCGACTGAGAAGGAACGAGCTGGAAGGATGTGAGAGGAGAACGCGTCGAGCTCTCGGGCTCGGCGCCGCTTCTCCACTGGTGATGTGGCCTACCGACGGTGCGGTGGCCGAGGATGGCTGATCAGGGTGTCGTCTTCTTCGAAGTTCGGACTGCTCATATCCGGGCGGGTATCTTCGTCATCCGAAATGACATCCGCGGCGTCGGCATGCTCGACTTTGAAGAGCAGCACGGTGATGTTGTCGAAGCCACCCCGCGCATTGGCATCGGCGATCAACTGTCGACAAATCGCCTCGAGTGAGCGTCCCCCGACCAAACGCTCGTGGATCTCCTGATCGCTCAGCATCGTCGTCAGACCGTCCGAGCACAGGAGAAAAAGATCGCCCGCGGCAACCGCGATCTCCATGACATCGACAACCACGTCGTTGTCACCCCCGAGAGCCCGAGTGACGACGTTCTTCAGCGGATGGGTCTTCGCCTGATCCTCGGTCAAATAGCCTGCAACGACCTGCTCATTGACCCAGGTGTGGTCCTGAGTGAGCAATTCGAGATGACCACCGCGAAGCCGGTAGGCACGACTGTCACCGACGTGCGCCACCGCGACGGTTTCCGCACGCACCATGGCACCGACCACCGTCGTCCCCATACCGAGCAAGGAACCGTCTTCCCGAATCGCCGACAGAACCTGATCATGAGCGATCTGGATCGATTTCTTGAGTCGGCTCGAATGCGGCTGGAGACCTTCGTCCCACGGTTCCTGCGACGCGTTGCCGTCGATTTGACCCATGAACTCGTGAATGGACTGGACCGCGATGCGCGACGCGACCTCACCGTGATTGTGGCCACCCATGCCATCAGCAACCACATAGACCTGATTGCTATCGTTCAGATCCAGGCAGTCCTCGTTGTGGCTACGGAGCAAACCGACGTCGGTCATACCGTAGGAGCGAACGCGAAACATCACGAATTCCTAGAAGAGCTTCTTGAACAGGCCGGATTCTCGTTTGGCTTCGGCCGACTTCTCAGGCGTACCCGTCAACGCTTCCAGAGCGCGACGTGCACCCGCATCAGGTCCCTGCTTGAGCACCTGATTGTAATACTCTTTGGCGCGCGCCGTCATCCCGCTGTCCGCGAACACCTTTCCGGCGAGCTTGAGGTAACTCGGTTTTTCAGCATCGAGCTCGAGCGCCCGCTCGATCGCTTCACGCGCCTGCGGCAACCAACGCTCCTGTTGCACACAGGTCAAAGCGAGATGATGCCAGGCTTGCGCGCTCTGTGAATCCGCTTCCGTGGCGCGCCGAAAGCTGTCCGCCGCCTCGATCCAGTTCTCCGCCTTGTAGGCACGAATACCGCGATTCAAGTAGAGCCTGACCAATTGTTGTTTGTCTTGACCGCGATTGACCGGCTTGTCGAGCTCTTGATCGTGCTGCCTGCGCCGCTGCGGATCCATCAGGACGTTGAAAGCCTCGGTAATCTCTTGGAACGCAACTTCGGCGCGCGCTTTTTCCGCACCGCTGAACCGATCGGGATGGTGTTCACGGGCCAACGCACGAAAGCGCGACTTGACGTCTTTCGGCGTTGCGTCCCGTGGCAGTGAAAGAACCTGGTAGAAATCTCGAGCCATGATGTTCCGAGCGCGTCAGCTCTCTCCTCTCGTTCAACGCTTGGCTTGATACAGCCGCAATGCCGTCGAGCGTACTGCATCGGGAACGTTCTTGTCGCGCGCCAACTCTCTGAGGTCACGCATCACCAGTCGTGGCACCAACCGAACCGAAATCATCGCGGGCGTGCGCGGGTTCTTGGCCAAGGCTTTGGCGATCGAGTACTTTCGAATCCACTCGCGCTTCTTGTTGATCGCCTCCAACACATCAGCGAGCACCGCACGGTTGTTGGCGATTTGCTCGACTTCCGAATCGGGAAGAGAGTTGCCGTTGATCACCGCGAGCGCGACCTGTGCGCTGCTGTCGCGGATGAGCAAATTGCGCATCTGCCTCGTGCTGTTGCGGGCCAAACGAATACGCACGGGAACCGGTAGCCCGCGTACCTGTCCCTCCGAAATGCCGGCGAGCGGATCATCCGGATTCTCGGTTTCGACCTCCGCGCCATCGCTGGGCTTTTCGCGCGCTTCGTCGATCGCTTCGCGAATCTCCTCTTCGGTCCAAGCCTCGGCCTCGGCCAGAATCTCCTCG
>JBCDBH010000205.1:0-10582 GCA_039184055.1 Acidobacteriota bacterium | reverse complement strand
TCCATCGCGTCACGCCGTTGCTCGTCGGTCGCAAGGGTGTCGACCATCTGGCGGAGGAACCGATTCCGGCGAGGACCCTCGTTCAGATTGAGGCCGATACGCGTCGGGGACAAGTGGACGTTGCTCGAGCCCGCCGCAACGCCTCGCCTCAAGACTTCGAGCGTCAGCTCACAGAGCTCCTGCTCAGTTTCAGAGCCCGGTTCGGCCTTGTACAGGGCAAATTCGAGACACAGCGCTGCGTTCCGATGCTCGATCGTGCCCGAGCGCACACAGGTCCGCAGGAAGGTTCTCGCGATGGGGCTAGTCTTCGAGTCGGCGAGTGGCATCTCCAGTGCCCGAGGCGACGGATCCTCGATCTTCCGCAAGATCCCGTTCTCAGCCGCTGAGGTCAAGGGTTCGGCGGTCCCCTCGAAGTTGTCTTTCCACAAGTCATCGAGTGCCGTTCCCGGAACGGTTCCCTGGTAGGACCAGATCAAGCCTCGAAGAGAGGGTGAGAGTCCGGAGTATAGGGACTCGTCGGTGGGCAAGGTGCTCTGTGGGAGATCGTCTCTTCCGCGGTTGCGTGCAACGAAGTCGCTGGCGATCTCAGCCAACTCGTCGAATGAAGCGTAGGTTCTTTGCTGCTGGGCTGGGCCCCGCGGCATGAGCTTGGAGCCGGCCACTTTCTCGATCACATAGGTCTTTCGCTGGATCTCGTCGATGATCAGGGCGCACTGGGACAGCTCGAGCTCGAGATGCTGCCAGCTCCACTCGACGAGAGACCCGGAGCTGTCCCGTATCGCCAGGCCGCGTCGTATAGCTTCCTCGTTGCCCATGCCCGGAGGGAGCTTGGGGCTTCGATGCGCCAGCGCGAATAGGATCGAGCAGCTCGATCCGGAAACGGCCCGGCTGAGCTCTCGGATCAGACGCGCCTTGTCCACCGGCGAATCCGTCTGGACGTCCAGAGAGTCTTGATCGATCCAGACGTGCCATTCTTCGGCTAGAGACTTCGCGAGCCGGCGGGCCAAAGGCCCGTTGCGGCGGTGTCGATAGCTGATGAAGACATCATGCTCGATCTGTGAGGCGTCGCCTCGAGGTAGGGGGTAGATGTCTTCGACCCATTCCCAGTCCGGCGGGGTCGGGTGTGGAGGCACTTCGCCGGTCCACAATCCTGGTGTGTCTTCAGGAACGCGCAGCAGAGGCTCGTCCAAGTGGCCTAGTTTCAGCCGTTCATTGAACGCTTGGGTAAGCTCCTCGAGACACCATCGGCACCGGTCCCTCACTGTGTCGGATAGGTAGTTTCGAAGACTCTCCGCAAGCAGATACCAGAGGTCGAGAGGCGTGATGGAGCTCGATTGCACTCGAGGTTTGATCAACTCGCGAATCGATGGCAGCGACAACCGGAAGCAAGCAAGGAAAATAGTCCCATTCAGGTCGACGTTGGGCCGTAAGTTGCCCTCGATGTCGCCGGTATCCACGAGCGAAGACAGTGTGTAGACGACTTTCGGGTCGACGGCCTGGGCGTCGTCGAGCACGACGACGCATGCGCCGTTCTGCTCGACGTATCGCCTAAGAGAACCTCGATCGACAAGCTCATAGTGGCCAGGCGCGTCGTAAATCGCTTCGTGAAAGTCCGATTCATTGCGGAGTCGCTCGCCGAGATCGTAGATTCGGTTTGGATCGCCGAAACGAGCCTTCGCCAGAGCTTCCGGCAAGCCCGAGCCGATCAAACGCTGGGCTCCGAACGCGAGGTAGCAACTCGCGCCTTCGGCCGAGTGGTACCTGGCTTCCTCCTTGCAGTACTCCAGAAGCTCGGCATATATGTCCAACCCGTATTCATCGAGCGTACTCAGTCGCTGATTCATCACGAGATTCTATTGGAGCTTCGCCTCGGACGGCGAAGCCTGCATCGGTGGGCAGCCTAACCAGTCGAAGCCTCACGTCACAGGTCGCCGACCGAAAAAGCGAAGCGACTTGTTGTGTCACGATCATGGCGATATCTGCCGTCTTTTGATGGCGGCCAGTGGATCTCGACAGCGGGGACTGAACGATGAACGAGGAACAAAGCGGCGACGTAACCCAGCTGCTACGCGACTGGAACCGTGGCGATAGCGGTGCGATCGACGAAATCATGCCGCAGGTGATCCATGAGCTGAAGCGGGTGGCGAGCCGCTATCTCAAAGGCGAGAAGGATACCCAGACGCTACAGCCGACGGCGTTGGTCAACGAGGTTTACATCCGACTGATCGACCGCCAACAGGTTCAATGGGAGGATCGTGCTCATTTCTTCGCCTTTGCCGCCCGCACCATGAGACGGATCCTGGTCGACTACGCCCGGGCGCGCGGCGCCACCAAGCGCGGTGGTGAGCACGACGTCATCACTCTGATCGACGCTCCATCTTCCGACCCCGAGGCGAAACAACTCGACATTGTCGCACTCGACACCGCCCTCGACAAGCTTGCAAAGCTGAACGAAAAACAGGCCCGTGTCGTAGAGCTACGCTACTTCACGGGCCTGACGGTCGATGAAACCGCTGAAACGATGGGTATCGCGAGGGCCAGCGTCACACGCCACTGGACCCTCGCCAAGGCGTTCCTCTACCGAGAGTTGAGCCAGTAGAAGAACGCCTTGTTTCTACAGGCGTCCTCCGGGGCCGAGCTCGGCGCACAGCCAGGCCAGTGCAGTGGTACCCATGGTAAGGGCTCTGCCCAGAATCACGTTATAGGCGCTCCCGGCCACCGTTATGCTTCCGGCGGCGAGCAGTAGATCGTTGCAAGTCACAGGAGGGGAGACACACGGTGTACCGATGGTGGGCACGTGTGGGTTCATGGACGAGCAGTTGGGCGGCGGACCGCAGTTGAAGGGATCCATTACCTGATCACACCCGTAAGCGGCCGGGTTTTCCGGCCATTCAAGGCTCTCGATCGCGCTTGGTCGGAGAAGCTCCGTGACATCGGGCGTCGGTGCTGGTGGTAGCGGCACCATGCCACCACCATTTCCATGTCCACCACCACTTCCACCCCCGCGTCCACCGCCTCCGCCGTGCCCGATCGGACCGAACGACGGCATCACCGGTCTCGGACTCGTGAACCAGGCTGGGCTGGCAGGAACGCTATGCAGGTAAAGCGAAGGCATCTCAGCGGTGACGAGCACGGAATCGTGGATTTGGATTGTCCTGCCGTCGGAATCCACCCACTGTTTCGTCAACGACGGCAGTGCAATGAAGGACAGCCCCTCACTAAGCGCCAGCGCATGCCGACGGAACCCCTCCGAAGCCTGGAGACCACAACCCCAAGCCATGGTTTCCCACGGATCGGCCGCCATCGCCGCACGGTAGTCGACGAGAAGCTGATCACGCGACGCACCGACGCCACCGACGAGAAAGTCGGGTTGCAGCGTGGTGATGCGCTCGAGCTCGGCCTCGCGCCAATGCGCATCGATCCGGCTGTACATCAGGATCTGGAAGTAGATGGGCCGACCGCTCCAGCGCAGACCGAGAAGCGTATCGACGGTCCTGTTGAAGCCACCTCGAGGATCTTCGAGGACGGGTAGAAAGGTGGACTGCCAATAGCCCGCTGCGATTTGACGAAAGAGCCTCGACAACTGGGCACTTGCCCAGATGTCAGTCTGTAGCGCCATGAACGAGCCGGGCGGAATGGCGATGCCGAGATGTCCCTCGAGTGCCTCGCGGTAGGCGAGGAGCATCGTATCGATCGTCTGCTGGGTCAACCTCGCCGAAAATCGCCCCTTGTAGCGCACGCTGTCACGCCAGCGGTTTTCGCTCACCGCACCGCTGCGATAGGCCTCGAAGGTGACGACTGCGAGGTCGCGCGCCAGGCTGGCTTCGGCGACACACACCGCCCCTTCGGCGACGTTGTACATCTCGGTGAGCATCATGCCGACACCGCGCTCGAGAACGTCGAGCTCTTGAGCGGTGCAGCCGACACAATCGACCGCCGGATCGATCGTGACGATCTGGTGAGGATCACCGGAAATCACCGGCGTCGCGTTGACGATCGAGGCGAGCGATAAAACGGCGAGCGCGCTGAGCAGGCACGACGCGAGACGGATGGGTAGCGGACGCTCGGAAGAGCGTTGTTCAGTTTTCATCTCTTTTCCTTTCGTGCTGTGCCGGTTCAGAAGAGAGGCGCTGCGTTGGCTTCGATCACGCCGTCAGCCGACGAGGTGGCGAAGTACCGGGCGAAGAAGTCGCGATGCAGGAACGTGCGGGCGGGCGAATTGGGCAGATCGTCGGTCCGACCGATCAGGCGACCACCGAGAAAGATGCCGTCCTCGCTTCGATTCCCAGCGCCGTAGAACCACACGCCGTCGACCTGCGCGTTCGACCACTGGGGGGCGACGCCGGCGTAGTAGGTGAGTGAGGACGCCTCGCGTACCGTGCGACCCGACGGATCGGTGAGATACCACCGGTCGATCGAATTGCGGTACGTCGAGACCTGGTAGTCGTTGAACACACGACGCCAGACCAGCCGGTTTCCCGGACCGTAGACGAGGATCTCCGTGACCTGCTCTTGCTGACCAGAGGTCAGGTTCCAACGGGCTGGGACCCGGTATTCCCGTCGCGTCGGCTGACCGAGCGGATCATGCGGCACGGTGGTCGACGGTGGCGTGCTCGAGCCCGCGTTGGGTATCGGTTGGATCGCCAGACTGTAGGCATGCTCCGATACATAACGCTGTGCGCCGAGCGCGACAAGCTTGCCCAACCCGTCGTATTCGGCGTCGTCACTGTCGTAGAACGCCCCGCTCCCCGGATGGCTCAGCACCAGTCGACCGAGGCCATGCCCGCTGACGTGCGGCGTACGCGTCTCGACGATACCGTTACCGAGTGTCGTCTCGACGATGCGACCGGAAGCGTCACGTACGACACCATCGATCCAGGGCTCGTTCGTGCCGTCGACGATGCCGTAGAAACGCACCAGATCACCATGATCACGCTCGCTGACCATCACGCGGGTATAGCGCGGGTCGCAGATCGTGAAGATGTCGTTGACGCTCGGATCGCAGTCCGGAAACGTCACGCTGGCGATTTGACCGGTGACGTCGAGACCCTGGGTCGTGACAAACGAGAAGATCGTCTGACTCCCCGCGCTCACCGTCGTGGTGCGCGAAGCGACGCTACCGCCATCACCCGTGTAGGCGTAGGCCTCCTCGACCCACACTTCACTCGTGCCGATGAGATGGGGCACGTTGCGATTGACCCGTTGGCTCGAAACCAGCTTGCCACCTTTGAAGTCGTTGCCGCCGCTGGCGGCGGCATAAACACTGCGGCTCCACAGCGGTCCGGTGGCGGTGCCTTCACGCTGCTCGACCAGGCGACCGGCGCGGTCGAAGATCTGCGCCACCGGCCCCTCGCCGAAGTCGACCACGTGACGATTCCCGAGCGCATCGTAGTCACCGATCGGTGTGCCATCGGAGGTCTGCACCTGGAAACCTCGGTTGTCGGTGAGATCCGGCGTGGTCAAGGTGTCGGTCACCACGCCGTCGGTGACGACCCGGGCGCGGACCTCGCCATCGAGACCGTGGGTATAGGTCTCGGTGCGATGCTCCCCGTCGGCATCGGCGGTGTGTCTCTCGATACGCTGGCCGAACCGGTCGGTGGTGGTCGTGATCATCCGGTCGATCTCGACCACGGACGCGGTCACGGCATCCCACGTCTTGCCGATCTTCACGGTCTCACTGACGCTTCGACCACCATAAACATAGGTCCGATCGTGCACGGCGCCTTCGGGTGGACGTACGGTCGTCGGTCGACCCGAGGCGTCGTGGTCGAGGTACCGCGTCTTGCCACCGTCCGGGGTCGTCACCGTCTGCGTACGATCCATCATGTCGAACGACGTGGTCGACAGACGCCAGGCCCCGTCCGACCAGCGGCCGAGCTGATCGACACGACCCAGCGGATCGATCTTGGAGCGACGCTTCTCGATCACGGTCACGCCGTCGGGGCCATACACCTCGACGGTCACCGAAGCCTTGGTCGTCGCGGTGGCTGGCTGGTGCGTGGTCAGCTCGAGGCCACCGTGACCGACGGGTGGTGTAGCGGAGATGCGGCGGCCGAGCGTGTCGTAGTCGTAGGTCCAGGTGAACCCATCGGCTTCGGCGGCGGTCGAGGCCAGACCGGTCGAGACATCGATCGTCGCGGAATAGGTCTCGAGAAAAATCGAGCCGTCATCGGCGAGCCATCCTGACGACGCTAGCGAGCCGTATTGGTACATCTGGTACCGCGCGTATTGCTCCTGACTCGGCAAGACCAGCGTGCACAGATCCCCCGTCGCCAGCGGTTGGACGTCGCCACCGTAGTGACGCGTCACCGAGAGAGCGCCACTGGCGTGGTGTGTGTAGGTGCGGATCAGGTCGTTCGCGCCCTGCGTCGCGCCGCTCACAATACGCTTGCGCGTCACTAGCCCGGTCGCCGCGTCGACACAACGCTCGACACGTAAGGACTCGCCTCCCTGCTGAATGACCTCCGTGTTCCAACCCGCCACGACCCATGGGCTTCCGGCCGCTGGGACGCCGTGATCGTAGCTACGCGTCGTCACCCGGGTCGCCGGTTGTCCGGTGCTCGACCAGGAGTGGATCGTGCCCCACCGACCGAGATTGTCCGGCGCGCCGTACGACAGGGTTTCGGTCAGAGAGCCACTGTCGTGATAGATCACCTGCTCCCCGCTCGGTTTCGGATGACGATCCCAACAGCCCGCGCAAGAAGCCCAGGCATACTGCTTCTTGGTCGTTCGTAGAAGCTGCCCGCCAGCGTCGTAGACCCGCTCGTGCTCGAAGAAGGTGTCGCCGGGCACGGCGTTGCGCTTGGAGAACGGGAAAGCGTAGTCCCGCAGGTAGAAGCTCACCGGTGGCTGGTTGTCGTTGAAGTAGTGTCCACCGGCGAATGCGGAGAACAAGTATTCCCGTTCGTGACCGTCCGGATAAACGATCCGGGTCGTCGCCTCGCGTGGCAGGTCGCTAGTCGTCGCGTCGCGGTCCCGATCGAGCGACATGGTGAGCTGCCAAACACCCGTGATCGTCTTCTTCGGTTTTGTGATCCGTGTGATCCGCTGGGCGACGCCGACGACATCGGCGGCGTGGAGGGCACCGGGCACTTTCGGTAACTCGACCGTCTGCCAGACATAGTCGAGAAACCCGCCGGTCGCGAGTCCGATCGTCTGTAGTCGACCCGACGCCGAGCCGGCACTGAGCGGATGGTAGGTGAACGAGGTCACCTGACCGACCGGATCGGTCATCGACGTCAGGACCGCCACGTCGCGGTCGACGGGTGTCGATGGATCGTTGTCCTGGGGCGGCAAGGCGATTGTGACGACACTGTAGTCGAGGTCATAGGTCGCGACCGTGCCATCAAACGCGGCCAGCTCGACTCGATCGATCACCTGGGAAGGCGAACCGGCCGGATCGGCCTGCATCACGATGCGATGTGAACGACCGTGACTGTCAGTGATCAGCCGCTCCGAAGCCGAATAGGTGACCTGGAAGTGGTTGCCGAAGATGTCGCGTTGCGTGGTGAATCGCCAGTCACCCGAAGGTTGCTGGGCGAAGACCTTCTCGACGCCGTTTAGCGACGCGATCACCGCCTCGGTACCGTCGACGGTAAGCCGCAATAGCGATCCGTCCCGGGTATAGAAAGTGTGAAAGACCACTGCGTCGCCATCGTGAAGGGTCTGGTAGAACCGTGACACCACACCATTCGGCGAACGGAAGACCCACAACGGACCCGGGTTGAGAGTCGTCCCGGGAGCGATCAGCTCACCGAACGACAGGCTCCAACCGGCACCGGCATCGAAACGCTCGTCGAGCGTCGCCGACACCTGCGCACCGGTCGTCGAGAAACGCCACAGATTCGAGGCGTACTCGAGACGTGGCATGAAGCTCACCCGTCCCCCGATCGGTACAGGGCTACCGAGCGGCACCGTGTAGGCTAGTGCGCCATTGAAACGGTTGATGCGATCGCCACCGCTGGGGAACGTTTCGGTGCTCGAGCCGTGGGAACGAAGATTCCGCTCGGCGACGATCTCTGCGAAGGACGCCGACCACGCGGGCGGTGTGCTCATCAGCGCGACGAGCAGGAGGGCAACCCAAGCGAGTCGGTGGGAAGTGGATAGAAAAACCGTCACTCTCTTCATCGTAGACTCCTCATTGGTGTAGCGAGGTCTCAGCGAGACCAGCCACTTGCATCGAGCCAACCTCGACGGGTTGGGCTCGACCTGCGAAAGAAGAACGAATGAAGGTCGAACGGAGCTCCAGTTTCCCTTCCTTACTTAGGCGTAAAAGTCAGCCGAACGTGCTCAAAATAAAATGCCCGACGTCGCCGCCGGGCATAATGCGTAGTGAGCACGAGGCTCACACATGACGTTTCGACACGCTCAGTCGAACGACCAAACCTCGATTTCGTCGTAGCTCAACGTACCGGTGCTGGTGTCGGGATCTTCGATGACACCGATCCGCACCATGGCGACGTCACGTGTGTGATTGTCGATACCCGTCGTCCTGCCGATCAACACACCATCGATCCACAGTTCCGCCCAGCCGTTCTCGACATCGGCCGCCCAGGCCGGTTGGAGCCGGACTTCGACAACGTGAGGCGTCGCCGTCACCGGCGCATACATCAGGCTGATCGACCCGTCGTCATGTCTTGCGTTCAGGCCGATCCGCAAGCTTGTCCCATCGTGATCGAGCCACACGCGAAACGCCCCACAGCCGCCGGTGGACTGACAGCCAGCGACCAGCGAGAAGGGGTGCTGCGCCGGAATCGACACGTGGCTCGGGTCGACCCAGAAACGCACCCCGTAGCCATCCGGCCCCGGAACCTGGTAGCGCGTCGGCGAGAAGCCGGTGATCGGAATCTCGAGAAAGCTCGAACCGGTCGCTGGTAGGGCGCCTAGATCGAAGTCGAGCTGATACCCAGGCCAGCTCAGCCGCTGTGTTGTCACCGTCTGCACGACCGGTCGATATACCGCCCATGAGCTCGAAACCGCACTCGAATCGAAACCGTCGTAAACCGACCGTGCGGTGGAGTCGACCAGACTGTCGCTGAGCGCAGCGGTGGGCAGCTCGAAGGTGACCTCGGTCGAAGACGCCACCAGGCTGGCCATCGTCAGAATGTGCGTCTCGGTGGCCAAATCGACGTGTGGCGGCGTCGACAGGCTGGCGACGAGGGTATCTTCGACCCGCAAATCGGTGCCGCTATCGTCGGACCGATGGTTGGTCCAACGTGTGACCACGACACGATGAATGCCGTTTTCGAGAGGGTAGCTTACCGAGACCTTGGCACCGCTCGCCAGGCTGATCTGCCAGGCTTCGTCAGCGGCAGACCATTCCACCCGAGCCGACACGATCTCGACACCTTCTTCTACGATGACCAGAAACTCCCGAGTCGGCTGCGGTGGATCCTCGCTCTTCGGGATGTCCCGAATTTCGACATCGACGGTGGTGGTGCTCGTGGTGGTGTTCTGGCCGCTTTGATGTTGTTCTTCGTCGTCGGGAAGCGCGGCTTGAAGCTCGGGTGTGACCCCGACCTGATCACCTGGGATCAGATGTCGAAGTGGCGTCAGGATTCCCGGCAGCGTCGACAGGTGTCCATCCGGATCGACGATCGACCAGCCCGGCCATGAGCCCGACATCGCAGGATCGTCGGAGACCACGGCGGCATCGTAGGCGGTGTCGCCAGCCACGAAACGCAGTCGACGCGTCTCGGATTGGCCGGTCTCCAAGGTCCATTGCACAACGGCAAAATCGGCACGAATCCACCAGAAGCTGGAACCGGGTGTATAGGTCAGGATCGCATCCTGGAGCGGTTGCAGATCACCGTGCTGTGGCTGGAAGACGTCGACAATGTCGGCTTGGTCGTGATCCGACAGGACGATTTCCATCGTTTGCGTCCCGGGCGGCACGATGATCGTCTGTTCGACGTCGATCGCGTGGAGCACGCAGGGCAGTATCAGGAACAGAATGGGCGTGAGGTGAACGAGTCGTAGCGTTCGAAGCATCGAGGCGTCTCCTTTTTGAGGGTTGACCACGATTGGCCCTGCTTAAAAGGCGTAAACCGATGGGATTTGTGCTCACACTCCGCATATAGAGATTTCCCGAATAGAGTAGGAGAGGCTAAAGGAAGATAGTCGACGATGGCTGCTACCGACATGAGCCCCGAGCATTGGCATCGCGTCCAAGAGGTTTTCGACGCGGTACTGGCACGACCACCCGAGGAGCGATCACGCTGTCTCGACGAGATGGCTCAGGAGGCCTGGCTGCGCGCCGAGGTCGAGTCGCTGCTCAGCTCGCTCGGCGAGGCACATCGATTCATCGAAGTACCAGTGACCGAGCTCGGTGGCCGCTTTACACCCGGATCCCGTGTCGGTGCCTATAAGCTGCAAAAGACCTTGGGAAGCGGTGGCACCGGCAGAGTGTACCTCGCCACCCGCGCCGACGACGCTTTCGAAAAGCGAGTCGCAATCAAAGTACTCAAGCGCGGTATGGACACCGACGAGGTCCTCAACCGGTTCAATCGATAGCCTTCCATCGTGGCGTCACTGATCAGATCTTGCAGCGTAATGGTGCTAAGGCCGAAAGTCGGATGGAGCG
>JBCDBH010000204.1:0-10591 GCA_039184055.1 Acidobacteriota bacterium | reverse complement strand
CTCGGTCCGAGCGCGCGAACCGAGCCTGACTGGCCTGGGTGATCGATGCCGATGGCCCGATCGATCAGGGCACGGCGCTCGACCACGCGCCGACATCGCCCGATTCGAAACCATCCTCGAACACAGCCGCTAACGCTGCGATCGTAAGTGTTTGATTCACCGCGACATTGGTCAGGACAGTGACTGCGCCATTGGGCCACCGAACACGTAGCTCGTCGACACTCGTCGCGCCACCGAGCCCGAAGTGAGCGGACATCTCACTTTGGCTGAGGTAGTTGCTTCCGCCGTCGATCCGCCCCATGAGCACGCGTGCACCGAGGTGGACCTCGATCACCGCGCCGATCCCGTTGGGCGCGATGTCTTCGACCCCGTTGGGATCGAGAAACACACGCAGCCAATTCGTATCGACACCGCTCAGATCGTTCCGCATCACCTTTACGGATCCCGAATGGGGAAAGACGACGACATCCTGGTCACCGTCGTTGTCGTAGTCGACATTGGCCAGGCCGCGCCCGTCGATGGCGATCCCCAGACCATTGCTCGTCGCCACCTCGGAGAAGTTCGGACCTCCACCTTCGGTGGTGGTGTTGACGAAAGCGTAGTTGCGTCCGTTCTGAGCCGTCGCGACGATATCCACCAGCGTGTCGTGATTGAAATCGATCGCGGCGGTGGCCCACCCCCAGCCCGTATCCGCGACCCCGGCCGCGCCGGCGACGTTGACGTAGACGTTGTTGCCCTGGTTGAGATAGAGGTTGTTGGTGCTGATCGTGGTGACGTAGAAGTCGAATACGCCGTCTTCGTTCCAATCGGCGATGGTCATGCCCATTTCGGTGGTGTCTTGGTTCGTATTCGACGTCAGCGTGACGTCGGTAAAGGTGCCGTCTCCATCATTGGCGTAGTAATGACCGCTAGCAAAGTCACCGATCCAGATGAGCTCGGGATAGCGGTCGTCATCCATATCGACGAAGCGGGGCGCGAAGCCGTTGGTCCCGGTCAGACTGCTCAATCCGGCGCTGGTGGTCACATCGGTAAAGGTGCCGTCATCGTTGTTGCGAAACAGACGGTTGCCATCGTTCGTGCTCCAGCCCGCCACCGCCAGATCGAGGTCGCCATCGAGGTCGTAATCGCCCCAGGCGGCTCCCCAGCCATCGGCCGAGATCGCCGACGATTGCGCGACTCCCGCGGCCACTGCGACGTCGGTAAACGTGTCGTTACCGTTGTTACGGTAGAGCTTGTGGAAACCGATCTGATTGCCCGTGTCGGGTCCAAGACTGGTGACATAGAGATCCAGCCAGCCGTCACGGTTGAAATCGCCCACCGCCGCCGCGGTCGAACGATGGACCAGGGCGATGCCCCAAGCCGCGGCTTCCTCGCTGAAGGTGCCGTCTTGGTTGTTGATGAACAGCTTGTCGCCGCTCCCGCCACCACCGGCAAAAAAGATGTCCTGCCAGCCATCGTTATTGAAATCGCCCACCACGCCGCCGCCGTGAAAACCGTGGACATTCGACCCGGAGTAGGTTGCGGCGACGAGCGAGGTTACGGTCTGATCGGAGAAGGAACCGTTCGATCCGGCCCAGGCTGTGCTCGTGAGAAGCACGGCGAGCAACCAGATCATCGCGCACCGACATCGTTGACTCATGGATGACCTCCCCATTGAATTTGCGATTCTCTATAGGCAACATAACATGGTGGCGAGCGTTCACCAGGTCGAGCCCCTCGGTCATCGGATCGAGCGAAGCTCGCCACGACCAAACGGAGCAGGCGTGTTTTTCTGGAAGGTCTTTGCATGGATCGCGTTCGTTTTTTCGCTTGTGACAGGTCGAGGCAAGAACATCGTCATCAAGAGGACAGCCGCTGGCGATGATGCGGCAGACGAGTCATTGGTCATGAGCGGTCCCGGCTGGCGGCGAGTCTCGACGAAGCGATACCCCGACGACGAGCCACCGAAATCGAGCTCCCCGTGATGCGGCGCTTTTTCTTCGCCGCTTGGCTGCTCTTCTTGCTCGGGGCCACCAGTCCGGCGTGGGCGCACGTCAAGTGGTTCAGCGACTTCAGCTATCTCACCCCGCCGCTGTCGATCGCCGAGGTGCTCACGCCGACGTATCTCGGGCTCGTCGTGCTGAGCATGGTGGTGATTTCAGCGTTGGTATGGGTCGATCGGCGACTCGATGGGCTGAGTGGGTATCGGCAGATCAACGATTGGCTGATTCATCACAACGAGCACAGCGTGCTGGTGATGCGTGTCGCCATGGCCTCGGTGCTGCTGATCTCGTGGTCGTCCGATGCCGTGCTCGCCCCGGAGCTTGCGTCGAGCTCGTCGGTCTTGGTGTGGCTGCAATTCGTCGTCGCGGTGCTCTTGCTCTTTCCTCAGACGGTGGCGGTCGGCGGCGTCGGCCTGTTGGCGATCTTCGGCGGTTCGGTGGTCGAGTTCGGGCTCTTCCACATGCTCGATTACCCGCATTACATCGGGATCGCGATCTATCTGCTCGTCAGTCAGCTCGAGAGCGAGCGCGTGCGGAGCCTCGGGCTGCCGGCGCTCTATATAACGGTGGGCTTCTCGCTCATTTGGCTGGGCTACGAAAAGCTCTTCTATCCTAGCTGGGCGCTCTATCTGCTCGAACACAATCCCCAGCTCGCTCTCGGTCTCCCACCCGAGTTCTTTCTACAAGGCGCGGCTTTTGTCGAGATCAATCTCGGCTTCCTGCTCCTGATCGGATTGCTCGAACGTCCCCTGGCGGCCTTGATCACCGCGGTCTTTTTCTCGACCACCTTGATCTTCGGCAAGGTCGAAGTGATCGGACACACACCGGTGCATGCCGCCCTGGTCGTGTTCTTGCTCAACGGCGTGGGCACCGTCTATCGACCACCGATCGCTATCCACAAACGGCTCGCTTGGCGTGTCGCGTTCGCCGCCACGAGCTTCCTGCTCATCGTCGCGCTCTTTTTGTTCGCTTACACCTGGTCGGCGCATCGACAGCACCATATCGCCGTCGCCGATGCCCAGAGCGGCACCCACGGCATCAAAGTCTTCGAGCTCGGCGCCGCGTCGGTCGTACCGGCATTCACATCGATCGAGGTGCGTGAAGAGATGCCCGGTAGCTACGACCTTCACGTCGAGATCGACCATTGGACCTTCACACCGGAACAAGCGGGACAGCCGACCCTCGCCAATCAAGGGCATGGGCATGTATTCGTCAATGATCGGCAGGTGGGTCGTCTCTACGGCGAGTGGTTCCACCTCGGCGAGCTCGAACCGGGTGAGAACGCCATCGTCGTCACCCTCAATGGCAATGACCACAGTGATTTTGTGATCGACGGTGAGCTCGTGAAGGCTGAGACGACCGTTCGCGTACCGCGTCGTTGAGCTTGGCGGCGGTGCTGTCCAGGAGACAGAGCGGGTAAAGATTTGCTAGTGTGCATACGTGCACTATGTCGGATCCCGCAACGCTGTCGTGGAGGACCTCACCGTGACCGAGCTCCAAGGTACCGCTTTCAACAATGCATCCTCGCATCTGAGTTCACGTCGTCGGATGGTTTCGCCCGGGCTCCTGTCGAGCGCTTTGATCACGCTTGTCGCTTTCGTTTCGGGCGGAGTCCCGGTCGATGCGGATAGTGGGGGAGCCGCAGCCGCTCCGGACACCACGGTCTGGGTGTTCGAGGAGACCTTCGATGGTGACCCTGCCGCCCCGTCTCAGCTGCTGTTGCCGGGTGATTTCGACTACGTAGTCACCCATCGCACCCACCCTCAGGAGCTCTTCACCAAGGTCTACGACCTCTATCCGGGCGATCATGGGCTCGACTGTGCGGGCCCCAATCCAGATGTCTCACCGCTTCCTCAACATCCCATTCGCACACGACAGAACAGCAACAGCACCGATCGTGACGAGAGTTTCTTCATCTGCAAGAACCATATGATGACCGCGCTCGGTGAGGTCGAGGCCTACTCCCTGAGCTCGTTTTGGCCACGTCAGGAATTTGACTTCGCGGATGGTGGCACGCTGGAGTTCGAGGTCAACGTCAACCTCGGGCACGACAATCGCAGCTGGTGGGAGGTGCTGATCTCACCGCGTGATCAGCTGAAGGCAGCGGCCGGCCCGGTCGACGCGGCGATCGACGAAAAGTACCCACATGACCGCATCGTCTTCGACTTCAATCGGCTGATTCGCCGGATCAAAGTAGGCACCGGAGCTCTGGCGCCCGATGGCTGGTTGGTCAACGAGCGACAAATGTGGACCTACGATTGGGCGTATTGGAACGCTCTCTATCCTGACGATCCCGCGCTTACTGATCGCCGGATCCGCCGCACCATGCGGATTACGCTTGGTACGAACCAGATCACTTGGGGGATCGAAACCGCCGACGGTGGCTTCGACGAGTGGAGCGTCGACGTACCCGGCGGGCTTCCTTTCACCCGTGGTGTCGTACAGCTCAAAACCCACGCCTACACGCCGCTATCGACCGCCGGTAACACTGACACCTACACCTTCCATTGGGACAACCTTCGCTTCAGCGGTCCGAATGTCGGGCATTGGGATGTCTTCGAAGCCAGTGACGTCGTGTATCTAGAGGCCAATGGTGATCGGCCGGTCGGTGAGACAGAAACCGTCACCGTCGAGCTGCCGCGCGTCGGACCCAACCCGGTGCTCTTCGGCCAGCTCCACAAACCCTTGCGTGGTCAAGTTCTTCTGAGTATCAATGATCGTCCCGACATCGTCGTCCATCCCTACGAATACGATCGTGACGATGGCTGCTACAGCAGCGATTGGAAGAGTTTTCGCGTCGAGCTCGATCCCGCCTGGCTGCGCACGGGCACCAACACGCTGCGCTGGACGATTGGTCCACCGCCCGCGTGCGCCACCTCGTATTGGGCGTGGGACGGCTTCTCGGTCAAGTTTCTCCAGATCCAGATGGATGGCGCGGGAGTCATCTTTCAGGGTGATTTCGAAACCGGCTCGACTGCCGGCTGGTCATCGTCCGTGCCCTGAGCTTGAGTCCTGATCGGCGATCAGCGCTACACGCTTTGTTCGAGCAGCTCGCAGAACCTCGCGATCTCTTCGTCTGTCGTATGCAGGTGTGGCGCGACGCGAATCGATCGGCCACGTTGGCTGACCAGGAAATGGGCTTCGCGCAGGGTGTTCACGGCGCGTTCCGCGCTTGCATGGTCGGGCATTGGGATGCCGATCATATGGCCGGCGTTGCGGTCGCCAGGGAGCGTGGCGATACCGAGCCGCTGACACGTATCGCGAATCGTCTCAGTGAGACCGCTCAGAGCGTGATGGATATAGGAGACGGTCCATCGATTGATCTGCTCGATCGCGGCGAGAGCCATGGGAATGGTGACGAAATTGGGGAATTGACCGACATCGAAGCGTCGCGCGCCGTCTCGATACTCGTCCACGTAATCGACGAGACTCGCGAAATCCTCGCTGCCTCTTCGGTTGAGCCAACTTTCCTCGAGTGGAATACCCGTGGCGCGATGACGTTCGGCGACATAGAGATAGCTCATCGAGTACGGGCCGAGCAGCCATTTGTAACCCACTGAGACGAGAAAATCAGGATCCAGAGACTCGAGATCGATCGGCACCGCGCCCAATGACTGGCTGGCGTCGATCACCAGCGCAGCGTCGTTGCCCCGCGCGGCTTCGGCGATCCGTTCGAGATCGATCAGCTCGCCATCGGTCCAATGACAATGTGGCGTCGCGATCACCGCGGTCGATTTGTCGATCAACGCGAGCAACGCATCCGTGAGTGGAATCTCCGTGCTCTTCTTGGCGACCCGAATCTCCGCGCCCGTCTCGATGGCGGCACGGTGCCAGGCGTAGATATTGGACGGATACTGCTCTTCGACCACCACGATCGTGTCGTTGCCCGACAGCCTGAGATTCTTCGCGGCGACGGCGATGCCGTAACTCACCGACGGAATGATGGCGATCGAATCCGTCTCGGTTCCGGCGAGCCTGGCGATCGCCGAACGTAGCCGCTCCGGCTCGTCGAACCAGTCTTGATCACGAATGGCCCACGGGGCGGCGAACCGGTCCACCGCCTCGTGACCGGCTCGGGTGACGGCGTGCAGACGCGCCCCCATCCGAGCCGTGTTGAGGTAGATCAGGTCATCTGGAATATCGAAATGTACGCGGTCGTCAGCGGGCATGTGGATCCTCCGATCATTCGAATCGGAATCTTACCGACAGCCGTGCCTTCCTGAGCGACCTTCGATCAGTGAACCTCTTCGATCTCGACGACGATCGGCTCACAGTCGGCCTGGTAGATGCCGACCGTCTCGTAGCCGCCTCGGTAGTCCTTCTGGTCGAAACGTACCGAGAGGTTGGTCACCACGGGCAGACACGGGCCAGGATGTTTCTCGACCTTCAAGATCAAAGGAAATTGACCCGGTGGTGGGTTGGCGACCACCCCTTGCTCGAGCGTGGCCGCGTAGCACGTGCTCGGCACGATGACCGTGCCCGTCACGTGGAGCGACCGCGTCGCGCCTGGCATCTGATTGTCCCACGCGTACCAATCAAACGTCGGAAAGCAGTCCTTGCCGAGACCCAGCTGGTGAGCTGCTTCGACATCCATGGCTTCATCGACCGAGATCGACGAGATACCCAAGACCTTGCCATCGAGCACCGCGAACGCCGTGACACGGGTTTTGCCAACGTCGCGACCGAGCTTGATTCCGGGTAGAAAGTGCCGCACGGGAGTGATCACCTGCAGACACAACGAACCTCGATGTCGCAGCTCGAGTGTCACGGGCACGGTCTCCGGCGTCACGACATACCCAGGCGGAAGCCCCACACGTGCCGGGCCACCGCTATAGCAAGAGGTTGGCGTCAGGGTCACCGAGAGCAGGTCATAGATCTTATCCAGCTGTGGCAAGAGGGTGAGTTGAGGCTTGAATAACTCCATGTTCGCGGTCCTCCCTTTGTTTCGTGATCTGGCTTCGAACCAGATGACACTCGTAAAGCGCGATCAGGAAGGAAAGTGGACCAAAGGCATACGCTTGCCTCGTCGAACTGATGCCCGGTTCGAGCACGGTGGTTTCCAAGCACGGTGTTTTTCAAGCACGGTGTTTTCCACGCCTAATGGCACTTGCTTCGTTCGATGCTCGTGTCGATACTGAGCGCACGATGAACAAAGTTCGCATCGCTCTCGCCAACCTCCGCGTGCCCGCGACGCGCGAGGAGTCCGTGTCGTTGGCAACCTCGGCGATCGCTGAAGCCGGTCGACGCGGTGTATGGGTCGTTTGTTTCCCGGAATGCTTCATTCCCGGCTATCGATGGCCGGACGCGATCATGCCGCCACCGGATCCCGTCTTTCTCGAACGATCCTGGGCCATCGTGGCGAAGGCTGCCCGAGCCGCTGGCGTCACCGTCATTCTCGGCACCGAACGCCTCACCGACGACGGTTTGCGGATCACGGCATGTGTCTTCGGTCCAGACGGTGACGTCATGGGTTGGCAGGACAAGGTCCAGCTCGATCCGTCCGAAGAGGACAACTATCCGTCCCGTGGCTCCGAAAGGCGGATCTTCACTACCGGCCCGCTGACCTTTGGCGTGGTGATTTGCCACGAAGGGTGGCGATATCCCGAGACCGTGCGCTGGGCGGTACGTCACGGCGCACAGGTCGTTTTCCATCCTCACGCGCACGTGGCCGAGCCGGGAAGCTACCGGCCCCAAGGTTTCGCCGATCCCGCAAACACCTTTCACGAAAAGGCGATGCTGTGTCGCGCCGCCGAGAACACCTGCTATTTTGCATCCGTGAATGGCGCCAGCGAAGGCTCCGGCACCACGTCGGCGTTCATCGACCCCCAGGGCACCTTAGTGTCGTTTCAGCCCTACGGAAAAGAAGGCCTCCTGATCGCCGACCTGGATCTCAGCCGAGCGACTGGTTTCCTCGCTTCACGGTGTCGAACCTCTCCACTTTGACGTCGGAGGGCGATCAGTCACTTGGCTCGTCTTTGACGTAGAGCGTCACGTGTTGCTGGTTTGTTGAAATATGCAGAAATCAGGATAGGATCGTCCCGTCCCATCTTTTCCAGGCTTTACACATCAACGGTTCCGGGTCGTCGCGACCGCAGGACACGGCGCGCGGCGTGGACCGTAGAGGTTGAGTCATGAGTCTCGAAGAACAGAATGATCTTCGCAAAACCAAGCGTCCCAACTTTCGACCACGCGTGGTGGTCAAGTTTCACGATTGGGTGGATGTACCGTATGTCGACGGTGCTGAAAAGGCGATCGCCGAGCGCTTCGGCGCCGAGCCTTGGAAGGCGCTTCACGAGCAATTCGGTGGAGTCAGCCTGATCCGTCTCTACACCAGCCTGTCTCCCGATCGCATCGAGGAACTACTGGCGAAAGCCAGCGAGCGCGACGATTCCTACGAGCCGCCGAATCTGTTCACCTGGTACACGGTAGACGCACCGGCCAACACGAGCTCGAAGGAGCTCGCCGAGCATCTCTTGCGCTGGGAGATCGTCGAAAAGGCGTATCCCGACGCCCGTGCCGTGGATCCGATGCCGGTCTCGGCGGCCGACGACCCGCGTTGGCCCGATCAGGGCTATCTCGACCCCGCGCCCGAGGGTATCGATGCCGAATTCGCCTGGACGATCGCGGGCGGTGATGGTGCTGGCCAGCGGTTCATCGACCTCGAACAGGGTTGGACGCTCAACCACGAAGACCTCGACGCCCACGGCGCCAGCCTGCTCTTCGGCACGCTGGTCAACTCGTCGCGACCTCATGGCACGGCGGTCTTGGGTGAAGTCTGCGCCGTCGACAACGCTCTCGGCTGTGTCGGCATTACCCCGAACATCGACTCGGTCGACGTGGTGTCCCACAGCGGCTCGTTGAGCAACGTCAGCGACGCCATTCTCGCCGCGGTCGACACCCTCGATTTCGGTCATGTCCTCTTGCTCGAGGTCCAGACCGTGCCGTCCGCGGCGCCGGTTTTCGGGGCGCCGGTCGAGCTCATCGACGACATCTTCGAGTCGATCCGTCTCGCCACCGCGCTCGGTGTCGTCGTCGTCGAGGCGGCCGGCAACGGTAGCAACAACCTCGACACGGTGACCAACGCCGGAGGTCTCCAGGTGCTCAATCCGGCGAGCGCCGATTTCCGTGACTCGGGCGCCATCATCGTCGGCTCGGCGTTCTCGGCGGCGCCCCACGGGCGGTGGGTGACGAGCTCGTTCGGGGCTCGGGTCGATTGCTACGGTTGGGGCCACAACATCGAAACCACCTCGTCGACCTCCGGCGGATCGACCACCGCGTACACCAGTGGCTTTGGTGGGACGTCGGGTGCTTCGCCGATCATCACCGGTGCGGCGCTGGCGGTGCAGGGCATCGTCGAAGCTTCGGTGGGGCATCGCCTGAGCCCGGCTCAGATCCGGCAGATCCTGAGCGATCCCGCCACTGGCACGGCGTCCGCCGACCCACCGGTCGACCAGATCGGCGTAATGCCCGATCTCCAGGCGATCATCACCACCACGCTCGGTATCGGCCTGTCGGACGTCTACCTGCGTGACAACCCGGGCGACATCGGTGATCCACACGGTGGCTCGATCTCCGCCAGTCCCGACGTCATCGTCCGTCCGAATACGGTGCCCGACCCGCAGACCGCCTATGGCGAGGGGAGCAGCACGGAGAACAACTCCACCCTCGGTTACGAGGTCGAATCCGGGCAAGACAACTTCATTTACACCCGGGTCCGCAACCGCGGCGCGGTGGCTGCCACCAATGCCGAAGTGACCGTCTACTGGTCGGAAGTCGCGACTTTGATCACGCCTGATATGTGGAATCTGGTGGGAAGCACGGTCATCCCCAACGTGCCGGTCGGTGACATCCTGACCGTGGCCGACGCCATCGTGTGGAGTGCCGCGGATATCCCTGCTACCGGTCACTATTGCTTCGTGGCCATCGTCGGTACCGCCGACGATCCGGCGCCACCGCTCGCCAACCTTCTCGACTTCGACAACTTCCGGACCTTCATCCGCGAGAACAACAACGTCACCTGGCGTAATTTCAACGTCGTCAACACCGTCCCCGATCCGATGGACCCGGGGATCATGATGGAGGCTCAAATCGCCGGTGCGCCAAAGCAAGCGGTCGGCATGGGTCTCGAGGTGATCGCGCGACTGCCCGCAGACGCGAAGCTCGTGCTCGAAGCACCGCTCCGTCTGCTCGCGCGTCTCGGCTACGACCCCAACCAAATCGACCACGACGGTGAGCTGGGTCGAGTCGCACTCCAGCCACAGGGGCGCCAGGCTCTCGGCAAGATGCGGTTCCCAGCCAAATTCCGCGCCAAGCTTCGGCTGATCGCCAACCTGCCCAAGGACAAGATGAAGCAGACTGGCTATCGTGTCGTCCTCCGTCAGTTCCTGGCCGACGACGAAGAGGTGGGGCGGGTGACCTGGTTCCTCGCCGCGCCCGAGTGGTTCGAGCGCCGGAAACGTCAGGAGAAATGCCTCTTCGGCGGTTGAGCGACCCGAGTCGACTGATCGAGCCACCGGTGCAAACCGGTGGCTTTCTTTGCATGGTCGGTATCCGTGCGACGACCAACCTGGGTCTTCTGTCTTCTCGCCCGGGCAAACGCTTGAATCACG
>JBCDBH010000203.1:0-10608 GCA_039184055.1 Acidobacteriota bacterium | reverse complement strand
GATATGTTGACCCGTTTCGTATCGCTGCTCGCTCTTGCCGCTCTGACGATTCCTTGCTTTGCCGGCCCGTCGGTGGTTCCGACCGCCGAAGGTCAGATCGGCGAGACTCCCGGTTTCGACGATGGAGTATTCGGCTCTCGGTTCGAGTCGATCCGAGGCTCGAATGGAGATCTGCTCCTCGGTGGCATTTTCGTTCCCGGTGGCGTGCTGCCTCCGCCACCCGAGTTCCAATTTCTCACCGATCAGATTCACGGCACGCCGGATCCGGTTCCGGTCTCCAGCAGCTCGACGGCTTTCGTCGAGACGTTCAAAACGCTTCCCGGCAGCTCACGAAGCCGCAACGCCGCCGACGACGGTGACTTTGTCGCCTTCAGCTTTGCCATCGACGGCTCGATGCCCCAAACCATGACGGTGCGCCTCGCCACCTACGACGAGAGCGGTACCACGAACGTCGACATGCCGATCGTCACGGATGCGCCGACCTTTGCCGATCCGGTGTTCAACCGAACCGGAGTCGCGGTCGACAGCCAAGGCCGCGTCACGGTGGCCTACACCGAGCTCGGCATGCCACCGGTGATTCGCGCGCAGCGCCGCGACGCCACCACCGGAGTGGTCATCGATCCCGATTTCTTGGTTGCGACCAACCGGGGGGAAGTCGACGTGGCCCTGCTCGATCCGGCGGGCAATCGGTTGATCGTCTCGCATACGGACTTCGTCACCATCCGGGGCAACATCGTCGACTTCTCGGGCGGCACACCCGTAGTGCTTCCCGAGTTCACCATCAGCACGACGCCCGCGGTGACCAACAACAACGCCAGCGTCGCGGCCCATCCAACGACCGGCACTTCCATGGTGGTGTGGGAGAACTTCGTCGATACTCCGGGCGATCCGGTGAATATCCGTGGACGGCGTTTCGACGCCATGGGCAATCCGATCGGCGGCGATTTCATCGTCAACACCAACACCGCCAACGCCCAAGGCCAACCGGCGATCGCCATGGACTCGAACACTGCCGCCACCGCAGTGGTGTGGGCGGGTGATGCGATCCCGCCTCAGCCCGAGAATCTCGACATCTTCATGCAGGTCTACGACGCCGACGGCAACCCGATCGGCGGTGAGGTCACGGTCAACACCACCACCGCTGGCGTCCAAGATCGCCCCACGGTGCGCTTTCTTCCCGAGCTGGATACCCAGGGCAGGCCTCAGGTCACGGTGGTCTGGCGCGACGTGCAAAACACCATCACCAA
Source organism: Acidobacteriota bacterium (assembly GCA_039184055.1). GTDB lineage: Bacteria > Acidobacteriota > Thermoanaerobaculia > Multivoradales > J023 > JBCDBH01. The sequence continues at coordinate 9,361 of JBCDBH010000203.1, read as the reverse complement.
CCGGCCCAACGGCACCGGTATCAGCTACAAATGCTTTTCGATCGATGGGCTCGATGAGCCAGGGCCGATCTTCGCCGACGGTTTCGAGTCGGGTGATACCTCGAGCTGGTCGAGCGTTGTCGATAACTAGCCCCAGCCACAATGAGCCCAAGGCATGAAAAAGCCGCGTCCCGGCATCCCGGAACGCGGCTCGTCTTGCGTCGCGTGGCGAATGATCAGCCGCGACGACCGCTCAGGAAGCCACCGAGCGCTTTCATCCCGAGCTCGGCGACGTCGTCCATCGGGTTGCCGTCACCGTCGCGATCGAGGATCGAGCCGAGCAGACCCTGGGCCTGCGGGCGACGCTGCATGGCGACCTGACGCTCCTGCTGCAGCACCCCGGCGAGACCGGCGTCGTCGAGACCCTGCGTCTGGCGTTGACGCTGCAGCATCCCCATGACGATCGGCGCGAGCATCGAGAGGATCTGACCGACCTGATTCGGCTGCATACCGGTCTGGTTGCCGAGCTGCTGTTCGACGCGGTCGGCGCGACCACCGAGCAGTACACCGAGCATGCCGGCACCGGCACCACCGCCACCACCGCCACCGAGAAAGCCACCGATGTCGTCCATGATGTCGCCATCACCGTCGCGATCGAGCATCTGCATGATGCCGGCGGCACCACCGGGCGCGTTGGCCTGGGCGCCGAGGCTGTTGAGCATCAGCGGTAGACCCGCCTCGACCACCTGTTGCACCTGCTGACGGTCGGCGCCGGTCTGCTGGCCGATCTGATCGAGCTCGTTGTCGCCGATCGAATTCTCGAGCATGTCGAATAGAGACATCTTCTTCTCCTATGAATGAAACGTATGGATCGTGTTGGATGGATCGAGATGGTATCTCGGTAACTCTACGCGTCACCGCTCCAAAAATTCGGATTGTCGGCGGTCGGCCCGTACACCTGCGGCAACGGCACGTCGAGCAGACGCAGATAGACACTCAGCTGGCCGCGATGATGAATGATGTGGTTGACGACCATGCTACGCAAGGCAATGCCCTTGGGCATCGCCATGATCACCTCGTCGCCCCGCTTCATGGTGTAGGTGTCGCCGAGCTTCGCGTCGTCGATACCACCGAGCGCCTCGGCAAACGCCGCGGTGTGGCGATCCTGATCGGCGAGTAAACCGTCGATATCGGTCGCCACCCCCGGTCCACGCTCGCCCATCTCCGGAGCGGCGAAGTCGATCTCGTCGTGCTTGACGATATGGCTACCCCAGTCGACGATCTCGGCACAATGACCGCATAGACGGCCGAGGCTCATGGATTTCTCGTGCGGTTTGAAGTCGAGCTTGTCATGGGGAACCGAGGCGAGCATCCGCCGCGTAGCGGCGAACTCGCGTTCGATCTCGTGTAGCAAAGCGGCGCACATCGACATGCTTTCTTCTCCTGTCGGCTGGAAACGTGGCGGGACTTTGAATGCCATCATCTTAGCTCAACAAGGAGAACCCGACCGGCTCATTCCGCCCGCAGCACCTGCATGGGATCGACCCGCACGGCCCGCATCGCCGGAACGAGGCTCGCCACCAGCGCGGCGCTCGCCAAGACCGCGGCGGCGGTGACGTAGATGCCGACGTCGACGGCGCTCACGCCGAGAAAAACGCTGGTGGCGACACGCGCCAATAGGTAGCCACCCACCAGACCGACGAGCAAACCGCCAGCCGTGAGCCGCAACCCGCGCCCGACCACCATCCTCACGACATCGGAACCCGCCGCGCCGAGCGCGATCCGCACGCCGATATCGCGAATCCCTTGACGCACCCAAAAGGCGATCACCGCGTAGAGCCCGATCGTGGCGAGCAAGAGAGCGAGCACCGCGAAAACGGTGGTGGCGATCGCCATCGAGCGTGGCGGCAGGAGCGCGAAGCCGAGATGGTCTTCGGCGGTCTTGACGTCATAGAGCGGCAGGTTCGGATCGAGCGCTTTGGCCTCGCTTTCGATTTGCGGCAGCATGCTCGCCGGATCGGTCACGGTACGCACGTGCAGAGTCGCCACGTTGACGTAGTCGAGCGGCAGATACATGAACGGCTTGGGCGCCTCACCGAGAGCGAAATATTTGCCCGTCGGCACCACGCCGATCACTCGATGAGGCTCACCTTCGTTGACCTGGACCGTGGCTCCGAGCGGATCACGATCCGGCCAATAGCGATTGACAAATGCCTGGTTGACCACCATCACGCGCTGCGCCTCGTCACCTTCCTCGCCACCACCGGTCAGATCGACGATCTCGAATCCACGGCCACGGATCAACGGAATATCGAGCGTCTCGAAATACCCCGACGCGGCGGCCGAGAAATCGATACTCGGCTCATCGGCGCCGTCCGGCACCTCGTAACCCGCCGGCAAGGCACCGGTCTGCTTGCTCTGCATCGACATCGGCAGCGACTCGCCCCAGGCAGCTGATTCGACCCCGGGTAGGCTGCGCACACGCTCGAGCAGTCGACGCTGGTAGTCCCGCCCCTGCTCCTCGGTATAGCCCTGACGACCGAGGTCGACCGATGCCACCGCCAGGTAGTCGGGCTCGAAACCGACATCGAGCCGTTGCGCGTTGCGCAGACTCTGAAGCGCCAGCCCGGCGCCGATCAACAAGGTCAGCGAAAGAGCGATCTGCGCCGTCACGAGGATCCGACGCAGCCGACTGGCGGCGCCGCTTCCCGTATTGCCGACGCCATCCTTGAGCGCCGGCACCAGATTGGCGCGGGTAGCCGCCAAGGCCGGCACCAAGCCGAAGAACACTCCGGTCGCGATGGCGATGCCAAAGGTAAAGGCGAGAATGGTGAAGTCGATGTCGACCGTGAAATCGAGCGGGATCGGCCCGGATTCGCCGAGCGACGCCAGCCGGGCCATCAGCCACACACCGAGCAACAGGCCGACGCCACCGGCGAACAACGAGAGCACCAGGCTCTCGGTGAGCAGCTGACGGATCAACCGCCAGCGACTGGCCCCCAAGGCCAAACGCACCGCGATCTCACGTCGCCGTCCGGTGGCGCGCGCCAGCAACAACCCGGCGACGTTGGCACAGGCGAGGAGCAGAATCAGACCGACGATCCCGAAGAGCAAACCGATCGCGCCGACAAAGCCGTTGCGCACCATCGGATGAAGATTGCCCTCATTCTCGGGAATGAGCATGAAGGTCTTGCCGGTATTGTCGTCGGGATAGCTCTCGGTGAGCTGGGCGGCGATGGCGTCGAATTGCGCCTGCGCCTGCGCTCGCGTCACGCCGGGCGCGAGCCGCCCGATGTTGTAGTTGAGCCAGTGATTGCTCCGCCGCTCATGCAGATTGCGCCCCGGCTCGGTGATCTCCTGCATGGCGAGCGGGGTCCAAATATCGATGGCGAAACCGACGTTGGGCCCGGAGAAGTTCACCGCCGCCACCCCGATGACAGTAAAGGGATGACCGTTGAGAATCACCCGTCGTCCGACGATGTCCGGATCCGAATCGAAACGTCGCTGCCAGAAGTCGTGGCTGATCACCACCACCGGCGCGGCGCCGATCGTGCGGTGAGCCTCTGGATCGAAAAGACGACCACGTGACGGTTCGACCCCCAGCACGTCGAAATAGTTGGCCGTGACGATCGACCCCATGAGCCGCTCGGTGCGATCGCCTTCGGCGAGCTGGATCGGGCGGGGCGATTCGGACGCGAAGTCGGTAAGCAGATCGGCGCGCTCGCGGATGTCGTGATGATCGGGAACCGACATCGAGCCGTGCTGGATGCCATGGCTCCAGGTGGTGAAGACCCGCACCAGGCGATCTGGCTCCTCGATTCCCGGACGCGCGCTGAAGAGCATCGAGTAGGCGTAGCTGAACACCGTCGCGTTGGCGCCGATACCGAGCGCCAAACACACGACGGCGGCGGTGGTGAACCCGGGACTCTTGGCCAGCTGACGAAAACTCAAACGCAGGTCTTGCCACAACGCCGACATCTCAAACCTCCCGACTCGTTGGTGTTCGTCGACTCACCATCATTCGACATGACGGGCGAAGCGCGCGAGATGTTTCACCTGCCGACCACGAACCTACGCCGCCGCCGCGAACGACTGTTGAACCGCGCGCGCGATTCGTGGCGCCGCTTGACGCGAGCCGAGAATGAAGCGTTGCGCCGGGCCGTAGGAGCCTTCGGCGATCCCGCCGAGCATGAAGAGATTCGGCACGCGGGTGCTGAAATTCGTATCGAGACGGGGCGCCGCGATGCCAGCCTGACCTGGCGACTTCACCGTCGCCTTGTCCAACTCGGTGGCGAGATCCTGGTCGAGAAACGGTAGGCCCGTCGCCGAGCAGCGAAAACCGGTCGCCGACACCACGAGATCGTAGGTCACACCGGTGAGCGCCGAGTGGACGCCGTCGTCACGCGACGACAGCCGCAAACCCGCCGCGTCGGCGATCAGCGTCCTGACCTCCGGATCCTCGTACACCGGTTTGAGACCCGGGGTAATCGTGGTGCGGAACACCGCCCCTGACAGCATCTGTCGAATACCGAGCGGCAGCCGATAAAACGCCGCCGAGCCCTTCATTGCCAGCTTGAAAAGCCTGGGCGGCAGACGGAGCGGCTCGCTGAACCAAAATGGATCGTGCCGCAGCACCCAGGTCACCCGGTTCTCGCCCAGCCGCAGCGAGCGCGCGGTTTCCGCGCCCGACTGCCCCGAGCCGATCACCAAGACATGCTTGTCCTCGATCTCCTGGATCGCATCCGTGTCCCAACTGTGCAGGACCCACCGATCGTCGAGCGCGGCGACCTCCTCGGGAACATGACGATGCGTACCGATACCCGTGGCGATCACAGCCACCCGCGACTCGACCGTCGTGCCATCTTCCAACGTGGCGCGAAACCCCTCGCCGTGCCGAGCCAGCGCGGTCACCAGCTGACGCTCGATCGGATACGGCAAGAGCGCCGTCACATCGTCCAAGTAGCGTCGATATACCGCCACCGGCACCCGGTCGTCTACCAACGCCGCGCCCTCGCCGGTCTTGGCCAGCCACTCGACAAAATCGTAGCGATCATCCGGATTGTGGATCTGACTCGCCTGGCGATCCGAGCGCAAAAACATACAGTCGAGCGTGTGGTCGTACCAAAGCGCGAACGGATGCCCGACGATGACAAAGTCCGTTCCTTGCGCGTACAGCTCTTCGGCCACCGCGACGCCATACGGCCCGGCGCCGACAATCAAAACATCAGTCTGCATAACCGCCTCATCAGTCGTCATATCGCCCTTTTCGAAGTGAAAAGGCGTCCGGTTTCACACCGGACGCCTCGATACTTCACCAGGAAACGGGCGCGGGTCAACTGTAAACCCGCATAGCGCACCAGTCGGCTACGGCGTCTGGTGAGCTACGCGGGTAGCGGCTCAGCGCTGCAGAATCTCGATCGAACCGCTGAAGGTCTCGAGCTCGACGCGACCTTCACCGTCACCGAGGGTGAAGTCGAGAGTCTTGCGCGGTCCGTGGCGCTCGCTCTTCGCCGCTGGCCCGAGATCGTTGTCGATACTGCCGCTGAACGCGCTCGCCGAAATGCGCGCCGAAATCGAGCGTGGCAGCCGGATCTCCACCTCGCCACTGTGGCTCGCCAGACGCATCGTGCCGCGTGGGCTCAGATCCGCGCTGGCGCGAATCGAACCGGTCACCGCTTCGACCGAGAGATAGTCGACCGCGCCGAGATCGAGATCGAGCCGTCCCGACACCGCCGAGGCACGCACCTGGCCGCCGATGTCGCCACGCAACTTGATCTGCCCGCTCACCGTGTCGATATCGACATTGTTCGAATCGACCGTCGCCTCGATCGTGCCGCTCACGGTCTCGAGCTGCACCCGCTCCGGCGCGCCACGGACCTCGAGCCCACCGCTCACCGTACCCGCCTGCACTCCGCCGTCGACGCCGTTGACGCTGGCGAACGCGCTCACCGTGCTGAGATCCAGCCGACTGCCCACCGGTACCTTGATCACCAGCTCCACCGAGCTCGAGCGTCGCCCCTTGCTGCTGCGGATCTCGGCCTCGATCTCGACTCGATCGCCAAAGCGCTCGACGCGAACCTCGCGCACGCCCGGACCCACCCGGCCCGTCACCTCGATCTCGGAGCGCTCCCAGCCGATCACCTCGACATCACCGCTCACCACCGAAATCTCCACCGCGCCCGTCGCGCTGGCGTCGACTCGTTTCGACACCTCGCGCTCCGCCCACACCGGATAACAGGCCCACAACAACACCAAGATGATGACTACTTTTCGCATCGTCGACTCCTCAGGCACCCATCAAACGTTGTAGCAGATCGAGCTGACGACGGTGATGAGCGAGCAGCTGCAGCTCGAGCTCCGCGTTCCCCGGCTCCTCGTCCAGCACCGTCTCGATCTCGAGAATCGCCTCGTCGATCAACGCCAGATTGCGTTCCACCACCTGCACCGCCACCGGCGAAAGCTCCTCGCGTCGCGTCGCGAAATCGGCACGCAGCGCGTCCGTGGCCTCCACCAAATCAGCGCGCAGCACCGAGAACGTCCGCGACGACGCCGGCTGAATCTCACCGACCGCGCGGGTCGACACCGTCTCGTAACGCTCGCCTTCTTCTTCGACGTGATCCCCCGACGGCCAAAACCACTGCGACAGCATCGCGCCGAGCGCCAAAAACATCATCGCGGCCGTCGCCTGACGCACCCGATGACCGGTCTCGCCACGCCACCACGACACCGTCGCCGTCGTCTCCCGTGGCTCCAACCGAGCCTCGATCTCCGGCCACAAATCCCGTTCCGGCGTCACCTCGCTCGGCAACGAAGCGATGTGCCGTTCCAGCTCGTCCGTCATGACAACACCTCCCGCAAAAGCTGACGCGCGCGATGCAGCTGCGCCTTCGACGTACCCACCGCGAGCCCTGTCAGGTCCGCGATCTCCTTGTGCTTGAACCCTTCGATGTCATGGAGCACGAACACCGTTCGCGCCCCCGCCGGCAACGTCGCGATCGCCTTCTCCAAATCCACCGCTTCCCCCTTCTTCATCTCGATGCGTGGCTCCCGTCGCGTCGACTCGGCATCCTCCATCGCCACCACCCGCTCCCGATGCCTTCCCTTCTTCCGCCACTCCCCGAGCACCACATTCACCGCCAGCCGATGCAGCCACGTCGTAAACGCGCTCTCACCGCGAAACGCATCCAGCTTCTGCCACGCGCGTACAAACACATCCTGCGTCAGCTCCTCCGCTTCGCGCTGATCACCCGACATCCGCAAACAAAGAGCGTAGATCCGCCCCACCGTCCGCCGGTACAGCACCTCGAACGCCTGGGAATCGCCCCCCCGCGCCCGCGACACCAGCGCCGCATCGTCCTCCTCCCCCGGTCGTGGCCCAGACACCACCGCCACCGGCCCAGGATTCCGTCGCATCGTCACAATCGAATCATCGTAGCAAGCCGTGCTCGTCCTCATCGGTTGATGAGATGCCGGGGATGGGTGGAGGGTTTGAAGTCAAGAGCGCAGCGACGTCCTCAAGGGCGAGCCAGACTCTTGAAACGGCAGGATCCGTCCGAGGCAAACATCCCGTATCAACTCACACCTGAATGACCATCACGCCTCGAAAAGAAGTCACTCAATCGATCTTTGATAAAGCGAACATAGCCCCACAGCTAGGCGTTGACCGCCCACCTCACCGCCGCTACTCTCCTGTCTCGAGCCAATCTGGGCGACCAAGGTGGCTTGCAAAGCCTATTCGTCATGCAGCGCTTGACCTGCTGGATGAACGCAAACCATTACTTAGGAGAGGGTATCTGACATGTCTACAGTCATCATCGATTTTGGCTCTGGCTACATCAAGGCTGGCTATGCCGAAAACGACCAACCTACGTACCTCCTTGAGACTGAGGACCTCGTGGTCTCTGTTAGTTATGTTGCCGTGGGCTCTAACGTCTCTCAGGTTGGAAGACTCAAGCTAAGCGGGCACGAGGACGATACGAGTGTCCTCTGGAGGCACATCCTTGCTAGCTTGCTACGGGTGGACCCCGCCGAATCCTCCGTCCTCATGCTCGACGCACCGAATAGCGACCCCGAAAGCCGCGCGTCGATGGCCGAGAGCTTGTTCGAAGAGGTCGGGGTACAGGCCATGCACGTGATGAACCAGGCCGAGGCGGCATTGTTCAGCTCGGGACGAACCACCGGAGTCGTGGTCGACTGTGGCGATCGTGTTTCGCACATCGTCCCGATCGTCGAGGGCGCCACAATCCCAGACGCCATCACCCGCATCGAGCTCGGTGGCCGCAGCATCGACAACTACCTCGCACGGCTCCTCGCGATGCGCGGCATGGACGTGTCCGAGGCAGACGCGCGATCGATCAAGGAAGAGCTGGCCTACGTCGCCCGCGACCTCGAGCAAGAAATCGAGCGCAGCCAGCACCAAGAAGAGACGATGTACAGCCTCGCGAACGGCGAGACGATCATCATGGCGGACGAGCTCTTTCGCTGCTCGGAGGTCCTATTTCGACCGGGCCTCATGAACCACGCAATCCCGGGCATTCAACAGGCGGCAGTCAACTCGATCATGGCCAGCGACGAGAGCGTCCGAGCCGAGCTCTTCGACAACATCTTCCTCTCGGGTGGTACCAGCTTGCTTTCAGGCCTTGGGGAGCGCATGCAAGCGGAAGTGGCTGCGGTGGCGCCCTCAGGCGCGACAGTCAACGTCACCACGGCCCCCGATGGGCGCTACGCTCCGTGGATCGGTGGTTCGCGTCTCGTCAGCTCGCCGAGCTTCGAAGACCGCTGGATCTCACAAGACGAGTACGGCCAGCACGGGGACGAGGTCGTCCACAGTAAGTGCGGCTCGTGACCCGCGGGCAGCCGTACCCTCAATCAGCTAGGGGTCTGGACTGAGCTGCGCTCGCTCGAAGCAAAGCTCAGTCTCTCGGCCCTGATCGAATAGCGGACCGGGCGGATGGTTTTCAGGCTCGGGGACTGAAGCTGACCTGCGAGAATGAACAGACTTTCGAGTTTGATTGACCATTGAACCATACAGATATACAATTTCACTGTCAAAGATCATGAGTCGAACACTACCGAAGGAAGAATCTCGTGAAGAATCATTTCGTCCTAGGCGTCCTAGTCATTGCGTTCTCGGGTGGTCTGTTGTTCTCCAGCACGCCGACCGAGGCGCAAACCTACATGGGTTGCTACGAGTGTAAGCAGCTCAACATCCCGCTTCTCGTGATCGAATACTGTAGCTTCGTCGGCCACGAGGAGCACGGTTCGACCTACTGTCAAGTCTTCATGCCTTTTCCCACGTCGCAACACTGTCATCTTAGTCCTCCGGCCTGCTTCAACGTCGATGCCGGCGGTGGTGGTGGCGGTGGCGGCGGCGGTGGTGGCG
>JBCDBH010000202.1:0-10615 GCA_039184055.1 Acidobacteriota bacterium | reverse complement strand
CTTCCTTCTCACCGGGTGACAGCACGGAGTGGTAGCGCAGGTACACGGGCCCACCGTTGTCACTCACCCAGGTTTTGATCTCGACAAAGCGTCCATCGACGATCGGCCGATAGATCGCTTTCGACCACACCGTCGCGCCGTGGCTCCAGGTGGCGTCGAGCTCCCAGGTGCCGAGAAAGGGCTCGAGATCGGCGACGCTTTCATGAAGCTGCGACGCACCGAGCGTCATCGGTGCGAGCAAAACAAAGACGAGAAGGAAAAGAATCCGGGCTCTCGAGATCATCATTGGGCCTCCTGGCGACGGTCAGCTCGCCACGCGTTCGTACGACACCTTCATCATGGGCGCCCAGTTGGCACCGCCATCGATCGAATTGAAGACCTCCAAACGCAGCGCGTCGGAGTCACGGAGGTCGAAGCGTAGCCGAAACGACATCTGATCGCCCGATTCGAGTGGCATCGATGTACCGCTGCCGGTGTTGTCGACGACCAAGAAACCGTCTTCGAGCTGTCCTTCGTGAATATCCATCAACCCACTCGGGCCATCGACCGCGGCGAGTCGGTAGACCTCACGATGTGGATCGAAGGTGAAGGTGGTCATCATCGGCCATTCCGAGCCCCGCATTTTGACAATGTGGCGTTTCTCGACCGCTGATCCATCCAAGCGCACCCGAAATTTCACCGTCGACGTTCCGGTCACCACCCAGCCTTCGGGCCCATTTTGCTCATAGGTTCCCGTCCAGGTGCCTTCGAGCGCATGGAGTGGCGCCAGGGGATGCACCTTCGTCTTCGCTTCTTCGGCCAGCACGTTCGTCGAACCCACACACAACAACAATCCCAACAACATCAAACGACGCATAGTCGGCTCCTTTGAACCCGTGGTTGTCATCTGTCCAGAACCGACGTACGAAAACCTCGACTCAAAGATCGAGGTCATCATGCAAAAAACTCCGACGATTTCACTGACCGCTCTCCTCCTACCCCTGACCCTCCTCCTCACCGGCTGCTCGACGACCCTGCCGACCTGGCAAGCCGCCCCGGCCGCTCCAGATCAGGCCGCCGAGCTGCTCGCGACGGCGGTGGCCGCGCACGGTGGCGACGCCTACGGCGAGCTGAGCAATGTCGCGGTGAGCTACGACGGTTTCTGGGGACGACTCGTTCCCAGGCTGCAACCGATCCTGTCCGACACCAAATTTCGCCGCGCCTCCGAGGAGCGCTACTGGCCCCGTGAGCAAAGGGTGTGGCAGCGCCACGAAGGACCGGACGGAATCAAAACGGTGATCCGTGGTCCGAACGACGAGGTCGCCGTACGCTATTTCACCTCAGATGAGGAGCGTGAAGGCTCGACCGACGAGCACGCCGCCTCGGCTCTGGTCGCCGACGCCTACACCCTCTTTCTCTTTGGTCCGTCGTACATCGAGCACCACGCCCAGGCCTTGAGCCTGCTCGAGCCCGGTATCGAAGACGGCAAGAGCTATCCCCGCATCCTCGCGCGACTGAGCCCGGGCTTCGGGCTGTCCGAGGAAGATCGCGTCGCCCTGTGGTTCGACCCGGACACCGACCGTCTGTTTCGCGTCCACTTCTCGATCGACGGCTTCGAGTCGACCCAGGGCGCGACGGTGGACGTGACCTTCTCGGACTATCGCGAAATCGGTGGCTACTACTGGCCAACGCATTTCCGTGAACGGGTCCGCGCGCCGGTACGCGCCTTTGCCCACGAATGGCGCACCGTGGGGCTCGACGTCGAGCGAGCCGCCATGCCGTCGTTCGCGGGCTCGGAGCTCGACGATGCTCCAGCGCAGGTGTTGTCGACGCGTTGAGCCGATGCGGGTTGGATAGGATCAGGTCATGAGCGTAGATTCATCCCCATCTCCCCGTACCGTTGTCGAAGCGGCGGTCGCCGCCTTTACCCGTGGCGATCTCGAAGCCGTGCTCGGCGCGATGGCCGACGACGTCGACTTCTTGCCTTCCGGTCCGACCGAGCACCTCACCTGGACCGCGAACCGACGTGGACCGAGTGGCGTGCAGGCTTATTTCGCCGAGCTCCTCGCCCAGGTCGATTACGAACACTTCAGCGGTGATCGCTTTCTCGTCGACGGTGACGATGTCTTCGTGGTCGGAAACGCCAAGATGCTCTTCAAGGCCACCGGTCGACGGATCGAAACCGGCTGGGTCGGCTGTTTTACGGTGAAAGGCGAGCGGATCGTGCGGTACCGCGACTATTGGGATACCGCCTCGGCGCTGCTGGCACTCACGCCCACCGACAGCAACGACGTGTATTGAGCGCCCGTCCTTCCACCGTAACCGGGTCACGGGTCACTCGCACGAAGAGACGGACTATACTCATCCCGTGACCTCCAACGCTCTCCACCGCGCCATCGAGCTCGTGCTCGAGCTCACCGCCATTTCCTCACCCACCGGCGATACCGCCGGCATCCGCAAAGCGCTCGATTGTTTGGCCACCGCGCTCGACGAGCATGGCCTTCCCGGTGAGATCGACGAACGTCGTTTCGGCACCCCGGAAGCGCCGGTGCTCTTGGCGGGTGATCTCGACGCCACGAACCCTCTGCTTTTGGTGGGTCATGTCGACACGGTGCTACCGGCGAGCCGACCCGAGCGTCAAGACGACCGGATCGTCGCCACGGGTGCGATCGATATGAAAGGCGGGCTGGCGGCCTTCGTCGGCGCGCTGGTCGAGATCGAGGCGAGAGGGGAAAGCCTTCCCGAGGGCGTCTTGATCGCCGTGGTGCCCGACGAGGAAATCGGCGGCAAGATCTCGATTCGCACCGTGGAGACGCTCGGCGCTCAGGCGCGCGCGCTATGGGTGCTCGAACCAGGTGAGGATCACGAGAGCGGTGAGACCCTGGTGCTTGGGCGTCGCGGTCTCACCACGTTCACCGTGTCGTTTCAGGGTCAGGCGGCCCACGCCGGCAATGCGCCCGAGCAGGGCAGGTCGGCCTTGCTCGCCGCTACCGAATGGAGCCGTTGCGCCACCCGCGCGGCGAAGCAGAATCGTACGTTGACCATGAACCTGGGTCGATTGGTGGCTGGCGATACGTCGTTCGTCGAGCACCTCGGCGTGCGCGCCGACATGGTCGGCACCGAGCGGCAAACCAACGTCGTCCCCGATCGCGCGGTGCTCGACGCCGAGATCCGCTTTCTTCGCACCTCGACGCGGGACGAATTTCTTCACTGGTTGGGCGGTCTGGCCAAAGTCGTCGGTGGCCAGCACGAGGTCAAGACAGGCTTTGTTTCCCGCGAGCCGATCCGACCGCTGGTGCCGACCAAGGAGCGACAGGCCTACGCCGAGCACGCCCTCCGCGCCGCGTCGGAACGCGGCTGGCGGTTGTCGCTCGAAATCGAACGTGGCGGTATCTCCTTTCCCAACTTTCTCCCCGCGGGAAGCGAAATCCCCGTGCTCGACGGTCTGGGCCCCACCGGTGCCGGGATGCACAGCCGGGAGGAATGGATGTCGATCGCGTCGCTCGAACGCCGGATCGACCTGCTCGCCGACCTGCTCACCACTCAGGGCGTGACGTCGCCCGATTCGCCAGAAGAGTGAGCCCGGAGGCTCACCCACGGAAGTGAGCCCGGAGGCTCACCAAATAAAGTGGGCCGGGATCAGGAGCAGAAAGCCGATCAGCAGGAAGACCGCCTGCAGCGGCAGCATCCAGCGCACCCAGCGATCCCACGGAATCTCGGCGAGGGTGAGCACACCCATGCAGATCGCCGAGGTCGGAACGATCAGGTTGGAAAAGCCGTCGCCGAATTGAAAGGCGAGCACCGCCGTCTGTCGTGACACACCGACTAGATCGGCGAGTGGGGCCATGATCGGCATGGTGAGCGCCGCCTGCCCACTTCCCGAAGGCACCAGGAAGTTGAGCACCGACTGAAGCACGAACATCACCTGGCTCGACACGATCGGATGCACGCCACCGATCACCCCGCTGAGCGCGTTGAGCACCGTGTCGATGATCCGGCCGTCCTGTGCCACCACCAAGACCGCGCGCGCAAAGGCGATCAGCATCGCGGTGGCCACCAGAGCCTTGGTGCCGTCGAGCATGGCGTCGACCAGCTCACCGCCCTTGAGCCCACCGACCAAGCCACCGATCACACCGATGGCGAGAAAGAGCGCGGCGATTTCTTGGATATACCAGCCGGCCTGGAGCACGCCGATCACCAACGCCACCAGACCGAGGGCGAAAACGATCAGCACCCAGCGCTGACGCGTCGTCATGCCCTCGTGCTCGTCGGCCGACCAGTGCACCCCTGATTCACGTTTGCGCTGGTCGATGTCATAGACCAGGCTGAGCTCGGGTTTCGCCTGGATCTTCGCGGCGTAGCGCATCACCCAGACGATCGCCACCGTGGTGATCACCACCCAGCAGACGAGTCGATACTCCAAACCCGAGAATTGATCCACCTCGGCGATTCCCTGCGCCACGCCGACGGTGAACGGATTGAGAAACGCCGAAGCGAAGCCCGCGCCCGCGCCGACAAACGGAATCGCCACCCCGACGATCGAGTCGTACCCCAGCGATAGCGCAAGAGGAACGAAAATCAGCACGAACGGGATCGTCTCCTCGCTCATCCCGAAGGTGGCGCCACCGAGCGAAAAGACCACCATGAAGATCGGGATCAGGGCGAGACGGAGTAAGCGCGAGCGCTCCTGCGCCAAGGCCAGCGAGCGCAGCGCCGCGTCGATCGCGCCGGTGTGTTGAATCGCCCCGAAGGCGCCACCCACCAAAAGCACGAAGCCGATGATCTCGGCGGCATCGACAAAGCCCTTGATCGGTGACAAAAAGATCGCCACCAGCCCCTGCGGCTCACTCTCCACCACCTCGAACGTGCCCGGCTCGACCACCTGGCGACCATTCTTCTCCACCCGATCGAACTCGCCACCGGGTACCACCCAGGTCAGCCCCGCGACCAGCGCGATCAGAAGAAAAATCAGCACAAAGGTATTGGGAACCTTGAGGGACATCGTTCACCTCTCGAGTCGTTCAGGTGTCGTCATCGACCGATCCGGGTAGCGGTAGCGTGGCCCACGCATCGGGGACGAGGCGCGCGACGCGGCCGAGATGGGCACGAGCCGCTCGTTCGTCTCCTTGCAACGCCAGGTAGTCGGCGCTTCGTGCGTGGGCGAGGGCTCGATTGTAGCGCTCCCGTGGCGTCAATGGGTCGTCGCCCCCTTGATCGACCGGCGGGGCGGGAAGATCCACATCTTCGCCCGCGAGGATCCGCAGGCCGTCACGGTCGACCACCACGCCCCACGCTTCACCGCCGTTGCGATGCACCGTCGTCGGCACCCACGACGAGATTTGTCGCTCGTCGGCCCGCCACGTCGCTCGGCTCGGCAACGCTCCTGGCAACGCGTAGCCCTGTTGCGCCCAGATCTCCGGTTGCCCGGCGGCGAGCGTCACTTGAGCCTCGATCCGACTGCCGAGCTCGACCACGTCGAACGCGCCGAGACGTTTGCCACCGTGACCGCGGATCGCGCCCGGATGGGTGTGCGCCACCCGCAGCTGCCCGTCCGCCGACCGGCTCGCCGCCAGAATCGGTGGCGTCGAGCCATGCATCGAGCCCTCCGCGATCGTCTCGATGGCTCCGTCTTCCACCCACACACGATGCCGAATCCGTGTCCACATTCCCGAGTCTTGGAGCGACTCGGCGGCCTTGCGTGGTGAGCGTGGCGACCTCCCGGGCGTGAGCTCACCGAGCCGCCGACAAATCCGCACCGCCTCGGCGTAGTGGTTCTGCTCGCCAAAGGTGAAACGTGGTGGTCGCCCGAGCAGATGATCGAGCATCGCCCCCAATTGCCGAATCGCCGGTTGCCACCAGGGCTCGGGATAACGCTGACCGACACAGATACAGCCATCGGCAGTGTCGTGAATGAACAGCCAATCGCGAAACGTCGCCAGCCAACGCCTGAGCACATCCGCCTCGTCGCCGAACGTCTGGTCCGAGCCGATCTCCACCAAAACGGCCGCCACCGCCGCCGCGGTGAAGCGCCAATAGAGCCCCGAGCCGAACTCCTGTCCGTTGAAGCCCACGCCTCCGTCTTTCATCGGCCGCAGCTGGACATCGCAAAGACCCGCCAAGCGCCGGATCGCCCCGACGCGATCCACCCCCGCCACCGCCGAAAACGCCGTCGCCGCGAAACTCCAATTCCACGACCCACCGTTCGCGGCGATCGCCGTCACCTGAGACTGCTGCACCGTGCTCGGCCACGTCTGCTCGGCATAGGCATCCCAGAGCTTGCGTGCCGCGTTCGTCCCGTCGGCCACATACGCACCCAGCCCCGCGATCGCCACATGCATCAAATCCCGCGTCGAAGGCGGTGGGGGCGCCGACAGTCCCATCTCCGCCGCCGCCCGCGCCATCTGCTCCGGCAACGCGTTGTCCAAATACTCCTCACGCAGCCCCTGCGTCACCGACGTGGGCGCCTGCGGCACCAGCACCGGGCCCGACACCGCCCGCCAATGATCGAAATCCGCGTGTCGTCCATCCGTATCGATCCCCACGACTGCCTGCATCACCTCGTCCCCCCACGAGCCCTCGACCAGCTCGGTCTCCACCCGCGCACAGCCAAGGATCCGACCGCCCGGAAAATCCGAGCCACGAGTCGCGTCACGAACCGGCGAGTGGCAGCAGGAACCTATCTGTCTGTCACGACGTGTGCAAGGAAACCCACTCCGTGCTCAACCTTCGAAGTACCGGGAAGTCCGCGTACACTGTGAAGAGACGAAAGGACTAGCCATGAAAGCCATCCTGGCCACCGACTGGCCCGCCGCCGCGGTCGACGCCATCAAAGAGCGTCTCGACCCCCACTTCGAAGACATCCGCGTCCTCCGACTCGAACCCTTCGACCACCGCGCCACCCTGCCGGCGATCACCACCGAGCTCCACGCTCTCACGCAACGGAACGACGAAGTCGTCGCCATCGGCTGGGTCACCAGCGGCGTCAAGAAGTTCTACACCGCCCTCAACGAGGCCATCGCGGCCGAGGCCCTAGCGGTGCCGGTCGTCATGTTGAGCGATCGAGACATTCGGCACACGGAGACCGAACAGCGTGTATCCGTGCCGATTCAGTGGTGGGATGCGAGTCAGGACGTGGGCGCGGACTTGGTCGCGCTCGTGTCTGCGTAGGGACTGTTTCGAGAGACTAGGAACGGCTGCGCGACGGTGAGGAGGGGTGGGATGGTACCGATGCCCTGATTTGAACAGGGGACCTCTTGATCCACAATCATTATCAGGCCGATTCCACCGCCCTGCATGAGCGCCGATATCCAGTAAATTCGGGCATTCTCGGAACCTTGCCAGGCCAACGGATGCGCAAATGCGAGCACAATGGCTTCGCAACGGCTGCGCAACAGGTACACTGCGGCACCATGACGACGTACCGCACCATTGCCGACCTGAAAGCCATCGCCGCCGGCCGGACCGACAGCAAGACCCTGAGTGACGCGACCCGCCCCGGTGCCGGACTGCACGTCCGCGCGGGCAAGCCAATCAACGGCACCTCTCGATTGACCTTCGCCCTTCGCTACTATTGGCCACCCACCAAAAGAGGCAGTCGGCAACGTAGCGTGACCATTGGTCACTATCCGAGCCTTTCGCTCGCGGAGGCACGACACGAGGCTCGCCGCGTCCAAGCCCTGATCGACAGGGGTGAAGACCCGCACCCCGTCGATGAGGCGCCCGACGCAACCCTCGAACGACTGACGGAATCCTACCTCGCCGAACTGGCCAGGCTTCGTCGTCCGTCGACGATCGCAGGGTACCGCGCCGCGCTCCAGGGCATCGTCCTTCCCGATGCGACAGGCGTCTCGGTGCTCGGCGCTCAAGGGCCCGCCGCACTGACCCGAGTGGCGTGCCGTGCTGCGGTAGACGCCGCTGTCGAGCGCGGCGCCCCGACCATGGGACGCTCGACGCTCCAGCAGCTTCGTCAGCTGAGCCGATGGCTCATCGTAGAGGGCCACCTTGATGCCGATCCAACGGCAGGCCTCAAGCGCCCCGTTCGCGAGACGCCTCGCGAACGCACGCTCACCGGTGACGAGATCCAGCGAGTGTGGCGCCATTGGGACACGGATATCCACGGACCGAGCGGCATCCGGATCAGCTTTCGCGCGCTCCAGCTTCAGCTTTTGACCTGCCTCCGTCCCGGCGAGGTGAGCGCGGCGTCGTGGGAGCACTACGACCCGAACAGGCGCGTGCTCGCAGTCCCGTCCGGGACCGCGAAAAACCATAGGCTCCACATCGTGCCCATCGTCGACCTTGCGGCCGAGCTGATCGACACCATCCGAACCGAGGTAGCCTCGCGAGCCGACAGCGACCGATGGCTCTTTCCGCCGCGCCAGCCGGTCGGCAAGCCCCTCAATCGAACCGCGCTCGTGAAGGCCACCCGAAGAACGATCAAGGCTTTGGATCTTCAGCACTTCACGCCGCACGACCTCCGCCGCACCGTCGCCACGGAGCTCGGACGCCTGGGCATTGCTCCACATGTGACCGACGCGATCCTGAACCACGCGCCCACGACCACGTCTCGGCGCGTGTACAACCGGTACGACTACCTCGAGGAGAAGCGAGACGCTCTCGAGCGATGGGAAGCCGTCCTCCGAGATCTGATTCGTTAACGCGGCGATCATGGAGACGCCCCCTGCGTGGCACGCTGGCGAGCCCTGATCCCGACACCTCGCCGACCCTTACGAGGCAAACGTGGCTCAGCGGCGATCTCGGCGAGCTCGTCGAAGTGGCTCGCGATCCACTCGCGCAAATGCGGGATGTACCACTGGCGGTCGCGCCCAGTCACCTTTTTGGCTTTCGGCGCCGTCGGATCGCACTCCCACCGCTCCACCAACTCGTGAAACGTCCGAACCTTGATTCCCAGGATGTGCGCCGCACCGGAGGCCTTGACTAAGAGCTGCTCTTCGCGCACTTCACGGGCAATCTCGGGCACCGCCTGCTCGATCTCGGCCCGAAGCGCCTCGCGCAGAAACTCACGGTCGGTGGCGTCAAGGACGATGTTCATGCGGCCCTCCGAGCACACCAGGGCCCACCAGTCGACACCCGTTCTATCTGACCGCCCGCCAGCGCGATAGGAAAGAACGCACCTTTGGCCGCCCGCGCACCACCCACCAGAAATCCAGATCCTCGAGCCAATATCGACGGTAGCCCCACCAGGATGACACCCAGTCGACAACCCGGCGTACCGAGCTTCGTGTATCGAGCTCGCGAGCAAGGTCCAGCAGACTCTGACCCTCTATCCTGCAGGTAAAAAGCATCGTGCGCTCGTACTTCTCTTGCTCGGCCACGGTTGCAAAGCCAAGCGACTGTGCGCGCACTTTCCGAACTTCGGCATCGATCGCTTCTCTGATCACACACTGCTCGAGCGAAGTCGGGACCCGCAGCGCACGACCGAGCTTTAGCAGCTCTGCTTGCACGCGCTCCGGCTTGAGTCTCACCGCCTGGTCGATCGACATATTGATACCTCCAAGGTGCGAGTATACCCCTCACGACCACACCTCCCGATCGAGGTAGGGCAGTCGCTGAAAGCCTTCAAAATGCGCCGGAACTTTCCCGGGGCGCGCCGCACTCTTTTGCTTGTACCAGCCCGAGAGGTTGACACCGTCGCAGAGCCCGAGCATGTCCCACGCCCATTGGTCCTCGTCGGCTCTTCGTCCCGGCCCCGTTTCGCCGCCGTACACCACCCAGCTCACACCGCGCGCAAACCCGGCACCGAGCTCGACACGCTCCGGGCAGCTTGGGCACACTGCGGGACTTGAAGGATTTGCCAATCCCAAGAAATCCGGCTCCCACGTGCCGCGCAGGCACACCTGGCACCGCCACCCATGATGACCTCGCAGGAACGGCTCGAGCTCCGATGCCAGCGGCCCAAGCGCCGGTTCATAGGAGACCCAATGGCACACTGCCGGCACCTTCAAAAGCTCGCGCGCCCGCGCGATCACCGGCTCGCCGAGATGGGCGTCGATATGGGTATCCAGACCCGACTCGATCGAAGCACCCATCCACACATGGGGCCACCCCTCGGCCCAGTCCGGTGGCAGGAGGCCGGGCACGTTCTGGAGCCGCTTACTCAGCATTAAGAAGTCGAGCTCGTACGCCTCGCGGATCACGTCCCACATGTCGGCAACGATCGGCCGCTGATCCTCGCGACCTTCGGCCCAATCCGCCATCGAGGCAACAAAGACCCGAAGACGTTCACCCGGTTCGAGACCCAAGAACTGGCGCGCCTCAGGATCGCGTGCCATCCAGCGGAGCTTGCGAATCTTCGACCAGTCTCTCGTACGCGGACGTGGCTTGTTTGGTCCCCAGATGTCGCGACCCTGGCGATTCTTAGCAAAGGTCTCCGCGTAGCAGTGGCGGCAGCCCTCGCTGACCTTCGCGCAGCCTGTCCAAGGGTTCCAGCTGGCATGCGCCCAGGAAATACCGGTTGCAAGGCGCGGCCACTGAGATCGGGATACAGGACGAAGATCACTCACGCGTCGACTCCCAGCGTCCGCGCCTTGATCTTGGCGATTTGCTCCCGGGTCGCGGGCGGGCCCGTCACCTTCTCGGGGAGCGGCGCTCCCACGCTGAGCCGGAACTTCGCGGCGCG
>JBCDBH010000201.1:0-10615 GCA_039184055.1 Acidobacteriota bacterium | reverse complement strand
GATCGCTGGTTTCCATGAACTCGCGGCGCTGACTGAAGATAATCTTTCGCTGCTCGTTCATCACATCGTCGAATTTGAGCAGCTGCTTGCGGATGTCAAAGTTGCGCCCTTCGACCTTTGACTGCGCGCGCTCAAGGGATTTGTTCACCCAAGGGTGGATGATCGCCTCACCTTCCTTCATGCCGAGGCCTGAGAGGACCTTTTCCAGACGGTCGGAGCCGAAAATCCGCATCAGGTCATCTTCGAGGCTCAGGAAGAACGCACTGCGGCCCGGAT
Source organism: Acidobacteriota bacterium (assembly GCA_039184055.1). Lineage (GTDB taxonomy): Bacteria > Acidobacteriota > Thermoanaerobaculia > Multivoradales > J023 > JBCDBH01. The sequence continues at coordinate 10,339 of JBCDBH010000201.1, read as the reverse complement.
CCCCCTGTCGGCCAGATCGACCGCGCAGCTGGTTGTCGATCCGGCGGCTTTCGTGGCGTTCTGTCGCCAGAACGAAAAGACCACCTGCGTCTTTCACGGCCTGCTCATCAGACACATGACCGTCTTCAATCTGAGCACGGATCGCTTCGGGATCGCCTTCGGGAGCCGGCAGCTGGTTGACGATCGCTTCGAGGACATCGTCGATACCCGTGCCGGTCTTCGCCGAGCACAGGACGGCCTCGAAGGGGTCGAGCCCGAGGTCCTCGTCGATCTCCTCGCGCACCCGGTCGATGTCGGCGGATGGCAGATCGATTTTGTTGATCACCGGGACGACTTCGAGATCGTATTCGAGGGCCAAGTAGAGATTGGCGACGGTCTGCGCTTCCACGCCCTGCGACGCGTCGACCAACAAGAGCGCGCCTTCGCACGACATCAGCGAACGCCGCACCTCGTGCGAGAAATCGACGTGTCCCGGAGTATCGATCAGGTTGAGCGTGTAGGTCTCACCGTCTTGCGCCGTGTAGGTGAGCGTAAAGGTGTTGCTCTTGATCGTGATCCCGCGCTCGCGCTCGATGTCCATCGAGTCGAGCATCTGATCCTTGAATTCGCGCTCGTCGACACCACCACAGCGTTGGATCAGTCGATCGGCGAGCGTCGATTTACCGTGGTCGATATGGGCGATGATGCAGAAGTTGCGCGTCTTGCTCTGATGCTGGGACAAGGTGATCTTCCTTTTGCGGAACGTCGTCGAAGTGACGAGTCTGTCGAACTTTACCACCGGCCGGGATGGTCTCTCCGCGCACCTCGGTGCGACTCGACTCTGACTGACGCTTCGTCGAAGAGGTTTCCCTGGATCGGCCAGGCGGCGCAGAAATCTATCAAGTCGCCGGGGCGCGACAAAATCGTTGGAGTGATACCCTGCGCCCGAATCCAGTGGAGGTGCTGTCATGGATGTCAGAAGGTCGACCGCGCGTGGCAAGAACTCTCATGAGAAGCGAGTATGGCTCGCGGCGATGCTCATCGGTGTTTGCGTCGCCGCCACGAGTCATGGCCAGGTGGTTTTCACCGATGGTTTCGAATCGGGAGACGGGACCCTGTGGAGCGATGTGGTGGGTTATCTACCCGCCACGGCGTACCGGGTGACCGATCTCGACCTTCGTGATCCCCATGTATTTGTCGATCTGGGAATTGGCGGCTGTTTCGATTTCACCGACAACGAGATTCCGCTCGCCGGTGTCTCGTTCAATGGCGAGCTCGGTGAAGAGCTCAACTTCGATGGCGATGGCGATGGTTTTCTCGACGCTTCGCTTCTGGTGCTCTTTCGGCCGCTCGATCAAGGGGTAGGGAACCGAACCCAGGCGGAGCTGCGCGGCGCCATGTGCACCGATCCCGTGGCGACGACCGCGTGCACCAACGACCCGATGAACGTGCCGGCGATCACCGAGATCGCCAATCAGGACTCTGGGGTATGTCTCGACAGCGTGGTGGGTACGACGACCGGCTATTCGCCAGCGGTCGCGGCGGTGTTGCCGGATTGCTTTGTCGGCGACGAAGTGACCGCATCCCTGAGCTTTGGTGGCAGTGAGATCGCCTTGACCTCGGCGCGCTGGGCGGCCACCTGGGTGGGGGATCCGGCGACCGAGCTCACCGGAGGTTTGGTGCGTGGCTTCATCTCTGAAAGCGATGCCGATCAGATTCTCCTGCCGGAAGATCTGCCGCTCGTCGGTGGCCAGTCGATCAGTCTTTTGCTCCCCGGTGGTACCGGCAATTGTTCCGCGGGTGACGATCGCGACATGCACAACGGCGAGATGGGCTGGTGGTTCTATTTCGCCTTCGAGGCCGAGCGTCAGGACGCCTATACCGGGCCTTGAGACGGTACGGAACCATGGTTCCGGGGTACACGGATGGATTGCCAAGGGGATTTTCGGCCTGATCGGTGTAGATTATGTGGCCTAGAGTTAACAGTGTCCGGTGGCTCGGATGGGTTTCCGACGCGCCTGGGCCGCGAGGAGAGCCATGCCGCGCCGATTTCGCTCAGTCCACTCACTCATCGCCTTTTGCATGCTGGTCTTTGTCGCTCTGGTGCCGTCAGTCAGCTCGGCTGATATTTCGGGTACCGTCAAAGACCTCGACACGGAAGAACCGATCGAGGGCGCACGGGTCCACGTGCAAGCCGACCCCGACGGGACCGTGGTGATCACCGGGGCCGACGGCACGTTCACGTTGCCGATCAATCCCGTCGATCCGGTGATCATCACGGCCGGTGTACCGTACGATCCCGATGCGACCGACAATTGGACGACCAATGGTCTGTTCAGCCCGGTCGCGAACGGAACCACCGATGTCGAGATCTTCTTGCCCAAGCTTCCCGCGGCCGATGATCCCGATTACGAGCCCTTGACGATCGACAACAGCTGCTCGAGCTGTCATGGCAATCAGGTCGCGGATTGGATGGGTACCAGTCATTCGATCGCGGCGGTCGACCCATGGGTGCTCGATCTCTATTCGGGAACCGGTACACCCGGTGGCTCGGCGGGTTATGTTTTTCGGGATACCCACGATCCCGACAACACCGGATTCTGCGCCACCTGTCACACGCCGATCGCCGAGGCTTTCAACCCGGGTGGTGTGTTTCTCGACGAGGTGACCGATCCCGCCGCGTTGGAAGGCGTGAGCTGTATCGCCTGTCATCAGATCGCCGATGTCAACGAGAATGTGGATGCCCTGCACCTGCTCGGCAACGCCACCTATCGGTTTCCGGAGCCGACGTCGTTTCCCACCAGCCAATATGTCTGGGGCTCACTCGACGACGTGACCTTCGGCGGTATGCGGGCGTCGTACAACCCGGTGTTCGCCGATTCGCGCTTTTGTGCGTCGTGCCATCAATACAACAATCCGTTCACCGGTGCGCCGGGCCAGAACACCTACGGTGAGTGGCTCGAATCGCCTTTCGCGCAGGCTGGTCCTGGTTTTCAGTCGTGCCAGGACTGTCATATGGCCGAGCTGCCACCCGCGCAGGTGTGTACGCAGCCCTTCAACCCGACTCGACCGTCGGAGCAGAATCACAGCCACGCCTTTCCCACCGCCACGGCGATGAACTATGGCGCGGCGATCGACCTGACGATGGATTGTGTCGAGGAGAACGGTACGGTTCGCGTGACGGCGGCAGTGGAGAACTTCGGCCTCGGCCACGCCTTTCCCACCGGCGTGTCGATCCGCAACGCGCTGCTGGTGGTCGAGGCGACGTGGAACGGTCAAACGCTGAGCCAGATCGCCGGCCCGACGATTCCCTTTTATGGCAGTGACGATGTGCCCGGTGTGCAACCTGGCGACTACGCTGGTCAGCCGGGCAAAGGCTTCGCCAAGGTGCTCGAGGGGCGGATCAATGGCCAAGGGCCGACGGTTCGTCCGGTGCTCTTCATCGACGCCGAGGGCGTATTCGAGGACACGTTGATTCCGGCGGGGGAGACCGACGTCAGTGAGCTGATCTTCTCTCTTCCATCGGGCGCCGAGCCGGGAGACTCGGTCGAGGTGACCGCGCGGGTGCTCTATCGTCGCGCCTGGCGCGCCCTGGCGGTGACCAAGGGTTGGACCGAGACACCGCTCGGTGGCCCGATCGAGCTCGAAGTGGCGTCCGCCGACAGCTCGGTGACGCTGATCGGGAGCGGCGCGGGGATTCTCGAAATCCCGACCCTCGGAACCTGGGGGCTTGGCCTGCTGGCGAGTCTGCTCGCGGTCGCTGGCGCCTGGGCGCTACGTCGTCGCTGAAGACCGTAACGTCATAGGGCCTTGGCGTTGCTGAGGCCCTGGTGTCGCTGAGACCTGGTGTCGCTGAAGAGTCGGTCTCGAGAAATCTTGGACATGAAAAAGGCCCGGCGTAAGCCGGGCCTTTTGCCGTGCGCGAAGCAACGGTGGGCTCAGTTGACGGTCGAGCTCCAGGCCGCGGTATCACCGGATTCGAAGCTGTCTTCGAAGACCGGTGGCCGGCTCCAATCACCGATCGGCACGAGAGTCGGGCCGACCGTTTTGCACCGGTACATGTCGCTGCTGACGACGTCCTGGACGCCACCGCGATACCAGGCCACGACGTCGACACCGTTGATGCCTTCGCCGTCGACGATGTCCTCGACCTCGACGTCACAATCGCCGATGCCCTGGTCGTTGTCCTGGAGCTCCGTGGATTTGTAGAGCGACGCCATGAAGTCGGTCTTCGAGTAGCCGTCGGCGGGCAGTCGACGGTCCTGCTCACCCGGGACGAGACGATAGCCACGGCCGGTGGTCTGGTCGGTGATTTCCCAGGTCGCGCCGTTGGCCCAGGTGCGATCTTGCTCGGTGCTGAAGACACCGGGGCTGTCACCGCCCACCTGGGCGACTTGGTCATCGGCGGCGCCGTTGATATCGAAGTCGATCCGCCAGTAGTTGTGATGGCGGTGCGTGGCGGCCGAGCAGCTGGTGTTGGCGGTGCCAAAGCCGAATTGCGGCTCGATGCGACCATCGAGGTGGAAGATCCAGCGCATGGTGTAGCGATACCAGCCAGCTTGATATTGGGTGGTCATCACCAGACGCTCGGCGTACGAGTTGGCGGCGACGCCTTCATTACACGGACCGGCGCCACCCCACGGGCAATCGCCGACCGGTGAGGAATCCGACGTCGAGTTGTCGCACACGGTTTCGGCATCGAAGGTCGGCTCGAAGAATCCTGGCGACACCTGATTGTCGGCGCGGATGTCGTTTTCCGCATACGACCAATCACGGTAGCAGCCACAGCCGCCAGCGTCGTATTCGACGTTGAGCATCGGCGCGTGGGCGCGTTTCATCACCAAGATGTCGTTGTAGTAGACGTCGCGGAGTTCGAGACCGGAGCCACGCGGGCCACTCGAGTCGTCGGGACGTAGCCAGCAGAACTCCCAGACCGGATTGTTTTCCGGCCATTGCATGAGGTTCTCACCCGAACCGTCACAGGCCGGCGTGGCGCTGGCGAGCGCTGGGAACAGGGCCAGAGCGGCTACGAAAACAAAAGCACGGCGGATCATTTCCGGTCTCCTTCCTCGACCTGCCAACGGTCGAGATCACGGTATTTGATCTGGCCGTTCACGAGATCGACGACGGCACGAAAACGCGGTAGCTCGCCCTCGGGCTCGGAGGCGAAGATCTGCAGGCAACGGGTGCCCGGGCCACACGGCTGGTCGGCGTCTTCACGCAGGGTGAAGCCACCTTCGAGACGCAGTTCGAGGCTCTGGACCAATGAGTTGAGCTCGATGTCGTTGCGAATGATCTCGATGGCGCGCTCGAGCTCGGCCTCCGAGGGGCTCGGGGTCGGGGCACGTTTTTCCGAGATCATCGCGCCTTTGACGTCATAGGTGCGTTCGAAGGCTTCGCCACGGGCGTAGTCGAAGATGATCTCGACACGACGAAACACGTCTTCATTGTCGATTTTGACGGTGTGCTCCCAGCTGCGGAGCACTTCTACGTCCGTCAGGCTCTCAGCGGCGGTAAGACCGGGCGCCGCGACGAGCAACAGGGCCAAAATGAGGCCACGGGTCAGGAACAAACGACGGTTCATGGTTCCTCCTGGTGTAATGACACAAGTCGACCGATCCTACCGATCGGTCGGTTGTGAAACAAGCGAGTCTCGAACACGCGTGCTCGAGGCTCGTGGGTCGTCAGTTGATCGTCGCCGACCACGAGACGGTGTCGCCGCTCTCGAAGCCGTCGGTGAAGATCGGTCCAGCGGTCGTCGGGGCCAGCGTGCCGATGGTGAGGACGCCCGGCGTGCCCGGCTCGAGCACACCCAAATCGGCGCTGCTGTCGACCGGAGCGCTATCGACGGTGAAGCCGAAGACGAAAAGCGTGCCCCAATCGAGGCTATTGCCCGCGGGGGCGGTCCAGGTCAGAGCGTTGGCGCCTTCCGCAAAGGACCAATCGTTACCGCCATCCTGGTCGATGTCGCCGAAGGTCACGTTGCTGACCGTCGCGCCATTGGGTAGCGGGATCGAAAAGCTGTCGATCTGACGATCGAAGTCGTGGTTCATCAGGCCGTATTGGTAGCGGGTCAGCCCACCACCGAGATCGGTGGTCTCGACGACCAGCTGAACGTGGCCTTCGTCACCGACGGTCAGGGTGCGATTGAGCGCACCGTTCGCCCCCAGGGTGGCGTCGTCGGGTACCCAGGCGTTGATCGCCGGACCGAGCGGCATCGGATCGGTGAGGGTCGGGAACGACCAGGACGACGTGAAGGTCGGGTCGACTTCCCGCCAGCCCATGGTGTTGAAGATGTCGACATCGTTCTGGATGATGTACCAGGCTTCGACGAAGTACCGCGCGTCGGCGTCTTGGAGGTCGCTCTCTTCGACCACCATACGGCGGTCGAAACCATCGATCGGGTTGCGGTTGTCCTGCTCGCCGTTGCAGTCCTGATCCCAGTAGGAGCCACAACGCGCCCATTCGCCGGTGCTGGCGGTGATTTCGTCGCGGGGCGCGAGCCAGCTGCGGCTCGAGTTGGTACCGGTGCCGTAGGTGTCGCGGCAACCCACCGCCCACAGGATGTGACCACCGGGGCAGCTACAGCCGCTGTTGATGGTGTAGAAAGCGTGTTTGACCGCCGACTGGCCGATCATCTCGAAGACCCCGTCGTCGAGACGGTAAAGCGCCCACACCAGGTAGGGATGCTGGTCGTCGCTCGGGGTGAAGAACTCGTACCATTTGACGTCGGCGGTACCGACGTTCTCGAGAGTCGCCGAGGGGGTCAGCGCGACGCGTCCACCGTCACGATGGCTTTGCTGCAGGTTCGATACATCGGTCAGCGCGACGTCGGTGATGAGGTCGAAATTCGGCGTGCTGCAACCGCCACGGGTGAGCGGTTCGGGGGCAGTGGTGTCGAGCGTGGCGTCGAGACCGATGGCGCCGATACTTACGCCGGTGAGCTCGGGTCGATTCAAACGCTCGGCCAAAGGCGCGGCGATCCGCATGTCGACGTTGAAGAGCATCAAGCGGCCAGCGTCGAGGTCGAGCGCCGAGTGAGCGTGGTCGAGATCGAAGAGCACCACACCGTTGGCATCGAGGAGTTGCAGACGATCGGCGACCTCGGTTTGGTGGATGCGGAAGTTGCGTGCATCGATCGTGTCGCCTTGGTGGCGCAGAATGAAGCCACCGCTGTGCGTCAGATCGCTTCCGACGAGAGAGCCGAAGGTGTTGCCCGGGGCGGTGAAGGCGATGCTGTACGGCCGAGGCGCGGTGAAGGCCATGACCCGCGACGTGACCTCGAACGGCATCAGGTCGAAGGTGCGTGGCGTGGCGCTCGGGGTTTCCGAATCGATAAGAAAACCGAGCTCCTCGAGGAGAGGCGTGTCGAGGACGACGGTGGTCTCGACATCGGTCGCGGTCCACAAAGCGGGCGACTGAGCGAAGCTCACCGTGGGTACGAGCAGGGCGAGCACGACGAGAAAGCGCATTGAAGAACTCCTTTGGCGGGCGCCGGGCTGGGGGCCGTCGAGCGACGGATCACCTGGCGAGCGAGAACGACACATCCATGGAAGATGGACAACCCCAGAATGATGACGCGCCCACTATACCCTTTGCGGCCCGTGGTTTGTGACTTCATTCACTCTTGTTGCGCTCGATTTTCGTCGTGCCATGGGCCGAGTCGGGTCGGGATCTCGAGAGCCTTGGACAAAGCGTCGAGAAAGCGGTCGCGGGGCCACTCGGTGGCGCCGAATCGTTCGAGGTGCTCGGTGGGAACCTGGCAGTCGACGAAGTGGAAAGACCAATCGCGGAGGTGCTCGACCAGATGCACGAATGCGGCTTTCGAAGCGTCGGGCTGGCGAAAGAACATCGACTCGCCGGCGAACGCGGCACCCAGCGCAATCCCGTAGAGACCGCCCGCCAACTCGCTGCCATGCCACGCTTCGACCGAGTGGGCGACACCCGAACGGTGCAAGGCGACAAAACCCTCGATGAGATCGGGATGGATCCACGTGCCTTGATGATCCGGGCGTGGGCTGGTCGCGCAGGCGTGGATGACTTCCTCGAAGGCATGGTCGAAGGTGATCCGATAGGGGGCGCGCCGCAACGTCTTGCGGAGACTTCGCGATACCCGTAGCTCCTCGGGGAGCAGCACGAAGCGCGGGTCGGGCGAAAACCAGGCGTGGGAGAGGTCACCACAGGGCCAGGGAAAGATCCCCTGCGCGTACGCCGCGATCAAGGTCTCGGGCCGATAGTCACCACCGATCGCGACCAAACCGTCGGGGTCGGCGAGTCGTGGGTCGGGAAAGCGGATGCGATGCACCTCCGCTCGATTCGCTAGCCGTCGATACCGGGACGACACGGCGGGCCCGTGCGCAGGGCCTCGGCTTCTTGACGCATACGCGCCGCCGCTCGGGGATCGTCGGCGTTGTCGTAGGTGGTCGCCACCTTGTCGCGCCAATCGGCGGCCTCGGTGCAACGACCGACTTCGGCGAGCGCGGTCGACAAGACGAGCACGTGCTCGACGGTCGCCGCCGCTTCGACCAGCGCTTCGGCGAGCTCGACGGCACGCGCACCGTCACGTCGATCGGGATCCGGGTAGATGGCGAGGAGGTTGGCGAGCAACGCCCCGACGCGAGCATCGGTCGGCGCTAGACCGTGGGCGATCTCGATCGCCGCCAACGCTTGAGAGTTCCTTCCCAAGGCGAGGAGCACGCGCACCTCCTCGAGCCGCGCGGGCGAGCTCCCAGGCGCCAGTCGCACCGCCTGGGCGGCGTGGGCGCGCGCTTCCTCGGGGCGGTTGGTGCGTCGTAGGAGCTTGGCGAGCGCGAGGTGATCTTCGGCGTCGTCGACCAGGGCCAACGCGGCGCGCAGATGCGTTTCGGCGATCACCGGATCGTCGACCAGAAGGCGACCGAGATTACTGTGAGCGATATGGCTCTCGGGGTCGAGGGTGATCGCGGCGCGGTAGGCATCGATCGCCTCGTCGAGGCTACCCGTCTGCGCGAGCGCCGTGCCGAGATTGACCCGCGCGCCAGCGCTGTCCGGAGCGGCTTCGACCGCGCGGCCAAAGGCCTCGATGGCGTCATCGTAGCGTTCACGGTCGTAGGCGATCCGACCGCGCAAGGTGAAAACTCGTTCGCCGACCCGCTGTCCGCTGAGCGCGTCGAGACGCTCGTCGGGCGGACGCAAACCGACCTCGCCCCGTGCGGCCAACGCCTCGCGAGCGCGATCGAGATCACCGAGCCCACGGTAGGCCAGCCCGAGCGGGTGATAGAGCCGTGAGGCGTCGGGCACGGCAGTGAGCGCGGCTTCGAGATGGTCGACCGCTTCTTGCCAGCGTTCGGCGGCGAGCGCGATCTCCCCGCGCAACGCGGCGAGCGCGGGGATCGATGGATCGATGGCCGCCGCCTTGTCGAGATGCTCATTGGCGAGGTCGAGAGCGTTTTGTGCCAGGGCGATCTCGGCCCGATAGAAGTGCGTCGGCGCGTCGTCGGCCTGGAGGGCGAGCGCGGCGGCATAGGCTTGATCGGCCGCATCGAGCTGACCCATGGTCTGAAGAAGCCGACCACGGTAGAAGACCCAACGGACATCGTCGGGACGCGCCGTGATGGCTTCGCCGTAGGCGGCGAGCGCCGCGTCGTCGAGACGATAGGCGTGGTAGAGCTGAGCCAGTCGGCCCCAGGCGTCGGCACGCCCGGCGGGTGTGACCGCGTTGCCCATGGTGATCAGCTCTTCGACATCACCGCGCGCGGCGCGCAATTGCTCGGCCGCCGCGGGCTCCAAGCTGGCGAGATCGGGTGTCGGGACCTCGGCGTGCGCGTGGCTGAGCACGACGCAGGCGAGGACGGTGGCGACGACGAGCATCGGATGGCGGTTGGATCGTGGCATGGTCATTCCGGTTGACGGAGTACGAGATAGCGATCGGTCGGCGGCGCGGCGAGACGGAGCTTCGAACCGTCGGGCCAGGTGACATCGACCACGAGCAGTCCTTTGTCTCCGAGGCCGACGACGAGCCGTGGATCGTGCGCGGCGGCGAAGCTGCCGTCGGTGTGGGCGCGGCGATGGACCGATCGACCGACCTGTTGAGCGTTGATGTGACCACCGACCGCGGCGCCCCCGTTGGCGAGACGGAGATCGAGACCGAACCAGGGAGCGTCTTTGGTTTGGTTGGCGAGCAGCTGTGCCGGTCCGGCGTTGTTGGTCATCAGGAGGTCGGGAGCCCCGTCGTTGTCGACATCACCACGCGCCAGGCCGCGAGCGACATCGGGATCCGAAAAGACGGAGCCACCGCGGGCCGTGGCTTCGTCGAAGGTGCCGTCGCCTCGATTGAGAAAGAGCTGGTCGCTTTGGTCGAGCGGTAAGACATCGCCCGCGG
>JBCDBH010000200.1:0-10698 GCA_039184055.1 Acidobacteriota bacterium | reverse complement strand
GTAGTCGAGCGCCCAGGCCGAGAAGTCGCTCAGATCCTCACCGGCGGGATCGGGAAAGATCCGCTGGAGATCGGGCCGCTGGCGCCACAGGTGCTGCAGGAGCCGGGTCAGATGCGGGCGACGCTTCGAGCGCTTGGGGGATTCGTTGAGCCAGGCGGCATAGGAGCCCGGCCCTGAAGCGAACGGGTCGCCAAAACGCTCGCGTCGTGCCGGGGGCATGTTCAGGTACAGACGACGCGCGACGTCGGGGATGCGGCTGCCGTCGGCGAAGGTGCCGAAGGCGTACGGCCATGGGCGAGCTTCACGGTGACCGGCATCGAGCACCCGCCTCGCGTAGTCACGGTAGAGGCTTTGAGTGGCCGCGTCGAGATCGCCGAAGCGAAAGCGGTTTTGATGTTTGGAGACCGGCTCGAGCCGTTCGGGATCGATACCGCTGAAGTGGAAGAAGTAGAGCGGCTGATCATTGACCGAGACGTCGTCGCCGTCGCGACGCAGCTCGCGGCCGTGGAGGTTCCAATAGGCGACGTTGAGCCCCGGATCGGGCAGGATGGCGACTTCGTTCGTGAAGAGACCCGGCACCAGATCGATCCATTTCTGGTCGACAAAGAGCCCCTCTTCCACCCGCACGACGCATTGATCGTGAAGCCGCTCTTGCCACCAGCTCAGGAGCCGGTCGACCGCGTCGGATCGGCGCAGGGCGATGAAGCCGAGGTTGTAGGTGCCGGCCTGCAGAATCGCCTGCTCGTTGGGATGCGCGTCGTCGTCGATCGGGGTGTCGAGATGCGGCGTCAGCACGATCGAGGCACGATCGAGCCCGTCGAGGATCGGTTCGAGACGGCGCGTCACCAGGATGTCGGGATCGAGATAGGCGAGCCGGGGCAGGTCGTGGGTCGCGAAGAGATGCGCGAGCAGATAGGGCTTGACCGCCGTATTGGCTTCGATGATCGAGTATTTGAATAGGAAGCCGGCGCGTTCCGGGATCGTCAGATCTTCGACTTCGAGGAGCTCGAAGGGCTCGTCGGCGGGGTCGATATGGCTGTCGTTGCGATCGACCAGCAGCACGAAAAAGCGGCCATCGGGGTGATGCTCGCGAAACGAGCGCGCCAGCACGCGGGCGTAGGCGAGATAGTTCTTCGAAACGATCGTGCAGGCGGATAAGGGATGCGCGGACATGCCGCGGCGGACACTACAGGACGCGCCATGCGTCGGCAAGTTTGGGGCAGGTCGGTTTTTCCTGACAAAAAATGATTTTGGGGTGGGATGGGTGTGTCTCGCGTGTCACTCCTTGAGCAGTGTCGAAGCGATTTCGACACGTCAACCGCCAAAGAAGAAGGAGCTACGTGATGAATCTGATCAATCTCGGCAATGCGAGTGTCAAGGGTGATGCGATCGAGTACAGCGAGCAGGGCGTGATGGACTTCGAAATCAAGAGCGAGGTCGGTGGTGAGACCGTCAGCGGTACGCTCGGTGCGAGCGAGTACACCTCGGTGACACCCGCTGGTTCGTCTCCGTGGACGGTCAAGATGGGCTCGAGCAACTTCTCGCGCTCGGCCACGGCCTCGGGTATCACCGCGGCCGACGCCTCGGTCTCGTGCCTGATCGCCTTCCCGATTCCGCCCAACGACGCTCATCTCTTCGTCGACACCCGCAAGAGCTGATCGCTTGTCACGGCACCGGGGAGCCTCTCGGTGCCGGTTCTTCCCACCGTCTCTCCTCGTCAGTCCCTGCTCCCGCCAATCCCGCCTTTTACTCGCCACCAAGCGTTTGAAGTCTCGCGTCGAGCTGCCGCCAGATCGAGGTGTCGCGGCGTGCCAAGACCTGTTGTGTCCGCTGCCGAAAGGCGTCGTTCCACGGTGGCACGGCGGCGACGTCGTGATCGGGGTAGAGCGAGCGTAGAGTCGTGGTCAACACGTCCGCATCGTCGATGATCCGGTCGTAGTCGATCTCGGTGGCCGGGATGCTCTCGAGCGCGCGCCAGGCACGAGCCAGACCGCTGAGCAAACGGTCGTCGGGCTCGTGAAGCGAGCTCGGCGCGGCATGGCTCGGATAGGTCCAGCTCATCTGCCGCATGGCCAGGGCGACGTCGGCGAGCGGGCGACGAATCCGCACGAAGCGGATCGACTCGCGTTGTCGTGACCACGCCTCGACCACGAACGGTTGGGAGACGTCTTTATAGGCGAAACCGGTCGGCTGGACGACGTGATCGACAAAGTCGCGCAGGCGATCGAAACGCGCGTCACCCGGCTGCACGTAGGGACGTGTCTCGGCGGTCGCCATGAGCCAGCGGTCTCCATTGAGGATTTCGCCACCGTCTACCCAGGATGGAGTTCGTACACCGAGCGCTTGCACCGCGAGTGCATGGACGTGGGTGGACAGGGAGCGAGGTAGCGCGAGCACGAAGAGGGACGGAATCGAAGACGAATCTACCGTGGACTTGGGAGGCATGCGAAATTCTGGCACGGATCCGCGGTCGATACGGTGCCGGGGTGGGATGACGTTTCGAGTCGTGTCACATCAGGGGCAGAACCCGACGATCACGCTCCTTGCGTGGTCGTTGACGACAATCAAACGGAAAAGGAGCAACCCCATGATCCTCGCCAATCTCGGCATCATCAACATCAGTAACGACAAAGAAGCCCTGTTCTCGGAGACCGACGTCTCGTATCAGGTCACCAGCGCCGACGGTGAAAGTCTGATCGGTGACCTCGCTCCGAGCGCCTACCGGCAGGTGACGCCTCCCGGTAAGGGCCCCTGGACGGTGAAGATGGGTCTCAACCACTTCTCGTACTCGAGCACCACGGACGGTATCGAATCGGCCGACGCGATGATCAGCAACATCACGATCTATCCGGTGCCGCCGAACGGTTCGCACAATTTCGTCGACGACAAGAGCTGAATCGGATCGACCCGTGATCGGGAGGCTCGAGCCCTCCCGATCCTCTCTTTTTCTTTCGAGGTGCTTTCATGATGGTCGCCACGGAGACGGTTTCAATCGAGTCGATCGTACGGCTCCAGACGTCGGGGGAAATCGATGCGGCGATCGATCTCGGTCGTCGACTCGTTGCCAGCGAACCGAGTCACCAGGCTCGGCATCTGCTCGGCACGCTTCTTCTTCAGGGGCAGCAACCGGCCGAGGCGATCGAGATCCTCGGGCCTTTGGCGGCCGAAACGTCGGATTCGGTGACGCGTCTCCATCTCGCGCTCGCACAGCGCAAGATCGGTGCGGTCGACGCCGCCGAAATGACTCTGCGGAGTCTCATCGACGATCATCCGGGGTTGGCCGAGGCGTATTACAACCTCGGTCTCGTGTTGCTCGACACCCGGCCGCTCGACACCCGGCCGCTCGACACCCGGCCGCTCGACACACGGTCTCTCGAAGCGGTCGAGGCGTTCGAGCACGCGGTGCGTCTGCGACCCGATTGGGCACAGGCCATCGGTAACCTGGGCGTGGCGTACAACCGAAGTGGCGATCGAGCGGCGGCGCGCCGGGCCTACGAAGCCGCGACGATCGTGGCGCCGGAGTGGGTGGTGCCCTGGCACAATCTCGGTGAGCTACGGCTTCTCGATGGGGAAACGGACGGTGCCATCGACGCTTTCGATCGCGCGTTGACGCTCGGTCCCGACTTCGTACCGAGTCGGCTCAATCGCGCTTATGCCTTGTTGCAGCTCGGCCGGTGGCAGGAAGGCTGGCGGGAGCACGAATGGCGTTTTGGTGGCGCGCACACGCCGCCGCGAGAAGGTTGGGAACACACGCCGGTGTGGCGAGGACAGCCGCTCGACGGTGATCTGGTGGTGGTGTGGACCGAGCAGGGGCTCGGCGACAGCCTGCAATACGTACGCTTCATCGAAGCGATCGCCGATCGAGGTGGCGTGCCGCATGTGCAAGCGGCGCCGTGCTTGGCGGCGCTGCTCGCCACCGCGTCCGGGGTCGATACGGTGTTCACCGATCAGCCACCCGGACCGGTCGATTATCAGATCCCTTTGATGAGCCTGCCTCAGGTGCTCGGAATCAAAGGCGATGTCGAGCCGACGCGGACGGCGTATCTGCGGCCGCCAGTCGACCCGCCGACGATCGCCACCAAGGCGATCCGGGCGACGTCCGGGCCTCGGGTCGGCGTGGTGTGGCGGAGTGGACGGCAATACGCCCAGGCGGCGCGTCGCGATCTCGATCTCGCATCGCTCGAGACGCTCGCCTCGGCCGACGGCGTGTCGTTTTTCGGCCTGCAATACGAGGGCGCGCCACCGATCGAGACGATGATCGACCTCTCGCCGTATCTCGGTGATTTCGCCACCACCGCCGCGATCGTCGACGAGCTCGACCTGGTGATCACCGTTGATACGGCGATGGCGCACCTGGCCGGAGCCCTGGGCAAGCCGTGCTGGGTGTTGTTGTCGCAGCCGGCCGATTGGCGATGGCTGGAGAAGCGTGACGACACGCCCTGGTATCCGCGGACGCGGCTCTTCCGGCAGACAACGCCCGGTGATTGGCGGGAACCGATCGCCGACTTGGTGGAGGCCCTACATTCCGAGCCGTTTGATCCAGCGAAATAGCGTCGTCCGGTCGATGCCGAGCTCACCGGCGGCGGCGCCACGACTATCGTGCGCGCGAAGAGCGGTTTCGATACGGGCACGCGCCGCGTCGTCGAGGGTGGCCTGAAGCGTTTGCGGTTCGCCTTCGCTGCTCTTCGATACGTGCGACTGGTCGAGCATCAGATCTTCGACTTCGATCGCTTCGCCTCGAGCCAACACCGAGGCGCGTTCGATGACGTTGCGGAGCTCACGGACGTTGCCGGGCCAGTCGTGCTCGACGAGCATACGTTCAGCGCTCGGGGCGAGCTCCAACGAGCGCCCGTCGAGCGAGTCGTGGCTGAGGAAGTGATGCGCGAGCAGGCCGATGTCGCCCGGGCGTTCGCGTAGCGGCGGCAGACGAACCGGAATCACCGCCAGCCGGTAGTAGAGATCTTCACGGAAGGAGCCGTCGTCGATGGCCGCGCGCATGTCGCGATTGGTGGCGGCGAGCAACCGCACGTCGGTTGGGATCGGCGTATCGCCCCCGACCCGTACCAGCTCGCCTTCCTGAATCACCCGCAGCAATTTGGCTTGAAAGGCGGTGTCGGTCTCGCCGATCTCGTCGAGAAAGAGCGTGCCGCCAGCGGCGCGTTCGAAGCAGCCCAATCGCTGGCGTTCGGCACCGGTAAAGGCGCCTTTCTCGTGACCGAAGAGCTCGCTTTCGAGCACTCCTGGCGCGAAGGCTTTGCAGTTGATGCCGATGAACGGGGCGTCGGCGCGCGGGCTCAAATGATGGATGCGGCGCGCCACGACTTCTTTGCCGGTACCGCTTTCGCCTTCGATCAGCACAGTCGCGTGGCTCGGCGCGACCCGTTCGACGAGCTCGACGATCGCGCGCATGGCCGGGCTCTCGGCGATCATCGCGCCGCCTCGGTGCTCGGCGAGCGAGACTCGAAGACGGTGGTTTTCGTCGCGTAGGGCGCGGAGCTCGAGCGCTCTTCTGACGACGGTCCGAAGCTCGTCGAGATCGAATGGCTTGGTCAAGTAGTCGAACGCGCCGTCACGCATCGCCTCGACCGCCGAGCGGACGTCGCCATAGGCGGTGATCAGGATGACCGGCAACTCGGGATCGTCGGCGCGTAGCCGTCGCATCAGCTCGATACCGTCGATCTCCGGCATGCGTCGATCGGTGACGACGACGTCGGCCGGTTCGTCGGCGAAGATCCGCAGCGCTTCGCGAGCGTCGGGCGCGGTGACACAGCGATGGCCGCTACGACGGAGCGCAGTGGCGACGGCGGTCGCCATTTTGGGCTCGTCGTCGACGATCAGAATCCGCCCATGCAACGCCGACATGATCAAGCCGGCTCCGGGAGGAAAAGCGTGAATCGCGCGCCGTGCGTGTCGGGATCGGTGCCGACCGAAAGCTCGGCGCCATGGGCGTCGGCGATGTGTTTGGCGACCGCCAGACCCAAGCCGTGGCCCATATGACGGGTGGTGAAGAACGCCTCGAAGATCCGGTCACGAATCGCCTCGGGCACGCCTTCGCCCTGGTCGCTGACCCACACTTCGGAGCCGGGTTGGTCGTTGCGTCGCGTTGCCGCCCAGCCGAGGGTCACCGTGCCGCCAGCGGGCGACGCGTCGATGGCGTTGTCGAGCAGACCGAGCAAGAGCTGGCAGAGGAGGTCGGAGTCGCCGTAGAGCTCGAGCTCGGGATCGCCGGTGGTCGTCATACGGACGTCGGGGTTTCGGGGCGAGCTTGTCATCAGCCAGATCGTGCGTTTTGCCAGATCGTCGATGCGGTGATGGGTCGAGACCGGGCGAATCGGCGCGGAGAAGTCGAGCAGCCGTGCCGTGACGTTGGAGAGACGATCGATTTCCTCGATCATGTCGCGACTGACACGCGCTTCGCCAAGCCCCGACTCGCCAAGCCGCGACTCGCCACGCGCATCGAGCTCCTCGTCGAGGTTTTGCGCCATCGAACGGAGAATGCCGAGCGGGTTGCGAATCTCGTGGGCCACGGTACCGGCCAGCTGACCGAGCGAGGCGAGCTTTTCACTGTGGGCGAGACGGGCGCGGAGATCGCTCAAGGTCTCGAGTCGTCGATGGGCTTGCCGAGCCGCCACGTGCTCACCCCGTCTGGCTTCGATCAACGCGCCGATGAGATAGCCGAAGGCCGCGAAGGAAAGCTCGACAAAGGTGAAGACAAAGAGCGAGACGTCGCGTTCGCCGAGTCGAATTTCGAGACCGAGGAGCATCGCCACCAGCGACTCGACGGCGCCGAGCAGAAAGCCCGCGGCGGCGTAGCGCCAGCGTTCGCGTTGCCACCAGCGGCGGGTCGAGAGGTCGGTCGAGTCGGCGTGGTCCGAGGTCGTGGTGCTCACCATGTGCCATGAGCGTAGCAAGGCATGTACCGGACGGGGCCGAGCTTGATGTGGTGGGCTGATGGCCTCTCGTGTTGCAGCCCTGCAACATGACGTTGCGCTTCGACCACGTCCGAGGGAGTGAGACACCATGAAACGGCGCGTTTCGGTTTGGCACGAGCGTTGCGATGAGGGTGGGTGGCGATCGAGTCGCCGCGTCGTTTCATCGATCGAAAGGAGCTTGAACGTGAAATCGGAACGTCTTCTGCGTCGTGCCTTGTCCGCCAATATCGGATTCTCGGCTGTGTCCGCGATTCTCTGTCTGACCCTGCCGTCAGCGGCCTCCGCTTTGACCGGTATTCCACGTGCCGACCTCGTGTCGCTGGGTGTGGAGCTGGCGATCTTCGCCGTCGCGATCGGCCTGTTGCTACGAACCGACCTGAGCGCCACGTGGCCGCGACGTGCCGTCGCCACTATCATCGTGCTCGACGCGCTGTGGGTGGTGGCGAGCGGCGTCGTGCTTCTCGCGCCTGGTCTGATCGCACCGGTGGCGCTCACCACGGCGGGGATGTGGATCGTCGGGGCCGTGGCTTTCGTGGTGGCCGACCTGGCTTTCTTCCAGTGGATGGGCTGGCGTGGCATGGCCCGCGCGACGACACCCGCGATGCAGGTCGCGCCGGTCCGCGCCGAGGCGGCCTGAGCCTCGGTGTCGGGAAATCGTTGTCCGTGAGAGGGGTGCGCGGTGGAGTTCGGCTCCGCCGCGCTCTGTTCGTTCTGGGCGCTAGAAGCCGATGTGGCCGTCTTTTTTCAGACGGTAGAAGAGGAAGAGAGCATCCATCTTGGGCATCGGGCTGATCTTGAGCAACGATTGAATATCGGTCCGGCCGTCGACCCGGGTGAGCATGAAGCCTTCCTGTGGCGACAGCTGAATCTGCGTCAGCATCTCCATGCCGGAGAGCATCTTGGGCTTCGCTTTGACGCTCACGCCCTCTTTTTGCAGCGCTTGGCGGACTTTGGTCTCGCCCTCGTTGACCGCCGATGCGACGGTCTTGGCGCCTTCGGCGTCTTTGGCCTGTCGATAGGCGGCGAGAGCGGCCGCCAGGTCGCCGTTGTGGAGGAGCTCTTCGGCTTGTCGAACCAGCCGCCCGGCCTCGTTGTCGGGCACGTTGGCCGCCGCCGAGGTCGCCGGGATCGAAAAGCCGCCTGACGCTGGCTGCGGCGCGGCTGGCTGTGGCGCGGCCTGCATAGGCGCGGCCGGCATAGGCGCGGCCTGTTGAGGCATGACTTGCTGCGGCGCGGCCGGCATAGGCATCGGCTGTTGCGGCATGCCCATCTGCATCGGCATGCCGGCGTGCGCCATCATCGGTTGCGCCACGGGAACCTCGACGCGAACCTGCTTTTCGACCACTTTCTCGACGATCTTTTCGACCACCGTTTCCACTTCGATGGTGCGTGGCTTGACGACCTTGAGATGGCCGAGCTCGGCGTGATGGGCGACCGCCTGGGTGGTGAGGAAGAGGGTGGTGTGGGTCTGCTCGCTGATCTCTTCGATGGTCGAGTCGTCGTCGACGCATTCGAGGATCCGGCGATCGGCGTCTTCGATTTCGATCGATGCGAGATCGACCACGGTGACCGGAATGCACATGTCGGACGGCACCCACTCACGGAGCCGGTTCCACTCGTCAAGACGACGCGACCCTTCCAAGACGATCCACTGGACATCGAGGTCCATGCGGATCATCGTCTGCGCCGGCAGCTCACCGTCGAGAAATCTGAAGTCGCCTTCGGTCCAGGTGAAGATGTCGTAGATGCTCTCTTCGGCCTTGAGCCGGAGCATTTGCGCCAGGTCGTCTTCGGGTACGGCACCGATGTCGACCAGAATCTGACCGAGGAGCTTCTTTTCGTCCTTTTGCCGCGCGACCGCTTCGTTGACCTGGTCTTCGCTGACATAGCCGGTGCCGACGAGGAAATGGCCGAGGTATTCGCCGCGATCGGTCGACGCCGACGAGATGATGCTGCCGTGGTCGAAGAAGATCTTCTTCTCGATCCGACCGTTGTCGATCAGCAACGTACCCGTCTTCTGCCCTTGCGAAAGCCACTGCAAGAGCTCGGCGAGCACCATGGTTTTGAGATTGCCGGAAATGCCCATAAGAGAACCGTTAGCGAAACAAGATCGCTAGCTTACCAGCTCGGGGTCACGATGGCTCGTCGTACGGATCGATTGTCGATACGGGCGCGGCGACGCCAGCGGTGAAGAAGTTGCGCGCCGCGTCGCGCGGCTCGCCGGCGAGATCGCGTGCCTCGCCACCGTCGAGCCAGTGATGAGGCAGGTGCTCGCGATACGGGCGACGGATAAAGCGCCGATCGAAGAGGGCGATGACGCCGCGATCGTCGGCCGAGCGGATCAGCCGGCCCGCCGCCTGGACGACACGGGTCATCCCGGGCACCACGAAGGCGTATTCGAAGCCGCGATCGAAGCGCTCGTCGTAATACTCCTGGAGCAGCTGCTGGTCGAGGGTGACTGCGGGCAGACACGGCCCCACCACTGCGACGGCCTTGAGCATGTCGCCCGGGTAGTCGACGCCTTCGGCGAACACCCCACCGGCCACCGCGAGGAGCAGCACGTCACGCAGGAGAGCGCTGCGTAGCGTGTCGAGAATCGCCTCGCGTTGATCGTCGGTGGAGCCGCGAGACTGGATCAGCACCCGTTTCGAGTCACAGCGCAGATGAGCCGCGACGTCGGCGAGAAAGGCGTAGCTCGGGAAAAGCGCGAGGCAATTGCCGGGGACCGCGTCGGCGAACGCGGCGAGACGTTCACCGATCACCGGGCTGTAGCGCGGCCGTGCTTTCCAGGTGGTTTCGACCTCGGTGTCGATGACGATGCGTCGCTGATGCGCCGGAAACGGGCTCGGCAAGGCGAGCGGCACGGTGCGCGCGGTGTCGAAGCCGAGCAGATCGCGATAGAACTCGTTCGGCGAGAGGGTGGCGGACAGCCCGATGACGCTATGACAGCGGTTGATCACCGCGCCCAAAAAGCGACTGGGATCGCGACACAGGATCTTGAAGGACGAATCGTCGCGCTCACGTTCGACGTAATGGCTGAACGCGTGATCCGAAACCACCAGGGCGTTGAGAAAGCGGAGCACCGCGAAGTAGAGATCGACGAAGCGATCGTCCGCGGTCAGGGTTTTGGTTTCGCGGCGATATTCGAGGTAGTCGACGAAGGCGCGGTCGAGCTGTGGGCGGAGCCGCCACAGGATGTCTTCGGGGAGCCGTTGTTCGGCCGCCCACGACGAGACGTCACTCGCCGGGCGGGCGTCTTCGGTGACGTCTTCGATCAACGACGCGAGCTGGGTGGCGAGACGGGCGATGGTGCGATGGATCGGCTCACCGGACCAGCTCATTTCCTCGGCGACACGATGCGCCTCGCGGGCCGAAAGCCGGGGGCTGTAGTAGCCACGACCTCGATCGACCAGGTTGTGGATCTCGTCGATGATCAGGATCGTGTCGTCGAGGCTTTCGTCGTCGCGAAAGTCGGTCAGCGCGACATAGGGATCGAAAGCGTAGTTGTAGTCGCACACCACCACTTGAACGTGACCGGCGAGCTCGAGGCTGACTTCGAACGGGCAGACCACCGAGCCTTGGGCAGCGTCGTAGATCGCATCCGGCAACAGGGTGGGGTGGCGATCGAGTAAGCGATGAATCAGCCCGTCGTGCTGTAGCTTGGCGTAATAGTCCTTGGCGAAGGCGCAATATTCTTCGTGACACAAGACCTGGTCGTTGGCGCACATTTTCGCTTTGGCGCGTAGCCGTAGCGAGCGAAACGCCT
>JBCDBH010000199.1:0-10725 GCA_039184055.1 Acidobacteriota bacterium | reverse complement strand
GTCATGATGCCCGAGCTCGACGGCCTCGAAACCCTACGCGAGCTACGGCGTCTCGATCCTTCGGTGAGGGCGGTTTTGTCGAGTGGCTACAGTCGCATCGCGGCCGCGGCGAGCCGCGCCGAGGACGAGCACTCACGGTTTCTCAAGAAGCCGTACCGTTATCAGGAATTGGTGTCCTGCCTACGCGATCTTCTCGCAGCGGCGGGTTAGAGGCCGAACTTCTCGAGTCGGCGGTACAACGCGCTTCTCGAGACGCCTAGCGCACGAGCGGCATCCGTCACATTGCCGTCGTGACGTCCAAGCGCTCGTTCGATCAGGAGACGTTCGACTTCGTCGAGGGTCATCTGTTCGAAGGCGCCGAAATCGTTGTCGGTCGTATTCGCGCTGAGCCCGAGATCGTGTGGGCGCACCTGCTCGCCGTCGGCCATCAGCACGGCTCGTTCGACCACATGTGCCAGCTCACGAACATTGCCCGGCCAGCGATGGGCGAGCAGAGTCTTCATCGCTTCGCTACTAAAGCCCCGCAGGCTCTTGCGATAGCGCTTGGCGTGCTCACGGAGGAACGTGTCGGCAAGTGCCGCCAGGTCTTCTCGTCGATCACGGAGCGGTGGCAACCGAATCTCGACCGTGTTGAGTCGGAAGAGCAGATCCTGACGAAAGTGGCCGGCGGCGACCTCGGCATCGAGATCGGCATTGGTCGCCGAGACCAGGCGGACATCGACACGGCTTGTTTTCGACGAGCCCACACGCTCGAGCTCACCCGATTCGAGGACGCGGAGCAATTTGGGCTGTAGATTGATCGGCAGATTGGCGATTTCGTCGAGAAAGAGCGTGCCGCCATCGGCAGCTTCGAAGCGACCGATCCGGTCGTCTCGCGCGTCGGTAAAGGCGCCTCGGACATGACCGAAGAGCTCGCTCTCGAAGACGCTTTCGGCCAAACCGGGAAGATTGACCGTGATCATTGCGGCTTCGGCGCGTGGTGAGACTTCGTGGAGCAAGCGCGCGACGAGGTTCTTACCCGTTCCGTTCTCGCCGGTAATCAAAACGTTCGCGTCGGAGGGACCGACCCGCTCGATCAGAGCCAGAACTGGCTTCATGGCCGGTGCACCCGCGATCAGCTCGGTACGGGTGCCGCGAAGGATCTGGTTTTCGGCGGCGAGCCGGCGGCTTTGGCGCAGCGCGCGGCCGAGCTCGACCTGTGTGCGCAGAATCGTCAGGAGTCGTTGGTTGTCCCACGGTTTCTCGACGAAATCACGAGCGCCTCGACGCATGGCTTCGACCGCGAGCTCGATCGACGCCCAAGCGGTCATGACCACGACGGGCAGGGTGTCGTCGAGCTCACGGAGTTGCTGCAGGAGATCGAGCCCTTCTTGACCCGAGGTGGTGTCGCGCGCGTAGTTCAGATCCATGAGCACGGCGTCGAATTCGCGCTTTTTGAATGCTTCGAGAAGCAGTCGTGGCGAGGTCACCGTCTCGACGAGAAAGCCCTCGGTCTTGAGCAGGAAACGAAGCGACTCGAGCACGTCACGTTGATCGTCGGCGATCAGGATCCGGGAAGCAGCTGTCATCGACGCAGCTTATCGTGATCGTCGGCCGAGGCGCTGAAGGGCTTCGGAAGAGAAGCACGAGCGCGCGTTGTACAATTTGCTCGCCATGCCACCGCAAGTCGACGTCTATTCGTTCTTTTACCGAGCGGAGATCGGGACATGAGTCGTGTCACGGTCATCGGCTCGTTGACGACAGGCCCTAGCGCCGAGACGTTGGCGCGTGTGCCCGAGGCGACGCATCTTCTCGCAATCGAGGCGGATCGACTCGGTGATCTCGAACCGGCGACGATCCGGCAGTTTTTCGCCGGTCGGTTGCTGTATCGACTGCGAAGCCAGATCGAAGGCGGTGCGGGGGACAATGATCCGAGAGCTCGTGAGCGTCGTCTCTTGTGGGCCGCGGAGCGCTACGACTTGGTGGCCTTGGAAGCCGCGCGCGATCTGCGACCGCGTGTTCTGGCGGCGATCCCGAGAGAGCGCCGCGTCATCATGTGGTGTGGCACGGTAACCGAAGAGGTGCCGTTGCAGGCTCGTGCCGAACAGGCTCTAGCGGAATCCGCCGCGCTCCATGTGGTCACGCCACAGGTCACCACGCCGGTTCAGGCACTGGAGGTGATTTCTTTCCTACGCCGGTTCGGTCGTCGTCATGTCGCGGCATGGGCGGAAGGCGAGGCGGGTGAATGGACCCGAGTCGTGGCGCCTCATCTCGGAGCCCGTGTCGTCTGGGGCGTGGCGGTCGCCGACCCGGAGACTCGGGAACCGGTGGCAACGCGGGAGCCTATGCTGCAGCGCCTGATTCTCGATTATGGTCTGCCGGAGCTGCCAACCGTCGAGCGCTTGCACGGCCTGGTCGGCAACGGTGCCGAGTCCTCACTGTTACCGAGAATCCACAATGCCGCGTACCGAGCTCTCGGGGTTCCGGCGCTTTATGTTCCGTTTCCGATTGCTGGTTTCGGTGGTTTTTGGCGTCACCTGGTCAACGGTTCCGCGCTCGAACATGCCGCGATGCCTTTGGCCGCACTGACCGTCTACGCACCGTTCAAAGAAGCCGGTTTGGCGGTGGCTGGGTCGGCACATCGTTTGGCGCAGCGAGGCGATGCGGCCAATATCCTGGTCCGAGACAGGATGGGCACGTGGCGAGCCGGGGCGACGACCCCCGGGGCGGTCGTCGCGGCACTCGATCAGCTCCACATCGACGTAGAAGGACTCTCCACCGTGGTGATCGGTTGTGGTGGCTCTGGGCGCACCTTGGCCGCCGAGCTCCAATCCCGAGGTGCCGTGGTGACCTTGGCCAATCGAACCGTGGATCGAGGGCAGCGGGCCGCTCGTCGACAGCGGTTGCCGTTCATGGCGCTCGACGAGCTCGATATCGAGACCTTTCGACTCGTCGTGACCGCGATACCCCGCACGGACGCACCGGTCATCGAAGCGGGACGGCTCACCGACGACACGACCGTGGTCGATCTGGTGCACGGTGGCTCGACACCCACGGAGTGGGTGCGGATGGCTCGGTCACGGGAGCTCCAGGTGATCGATGGGGAGACCGTCCTTTTGCTCGAGGCCTGTGCTCAAATCCGTGCCATGACAGGCTACGATTTGACCGTCGAACAGCTCCGCGAGCAGCTCGACGGCATGGCCGCGTGAGCTCGACACGACCCGACACTACACATCGACTGCCACCCAGCGAAGGAGTACAACGATGTCTCGGACTTGGAACGTCTATCTTTCCGGTGAGATCCACACCGATTGGCGTCAGCGCATCATCGACGGCACGACCGCGGCCGAGCTCCCGGTCGTGTTTACCGCTCCGGTCACGGATCACCCGGCGAGTGACAACTGTGGCGTCACGATCCTCGGTGACGAGACGGAAGGCTTTTGGAAAGATCGCAAGGGCGCTCAGATGAACGCGATCCGCACGCGGACGCTGATTGCCGACGCCGACCTGGTCGTGGTTCGATTCGGTGACAAGTATCGGCAGTGGAACGCCGCGTTCGATGCCGGTTACGCGAGCGCGCTGGGAAAGGCGATCGTCATCTTGCACCCTCCGGAGCACACCCACGCGCTCAAGGAAGTCGACGCGGCGGCACTCGCGGTGGCTGAACAACCAGAGCAGATCGTCGAGATCCTACGCTATGTGATCCGAGGCGAATTGCCGGCTCGAACCTGATCTAGGTTCCGCAGGGCTTCAGAAGAAACCGTTGCGCAGCGTGTCGAGCGTGGCGTGAAATGGTCGCGACGCCAAGGCTTGGACCTCGGCGTCGGTATCGGCGTTCATCAGGGCGATCAGCTCGAGGTCGACATATGAACCGAGCCGCGAGGCGGCGGCGCGACGAACCCGTGGCTCGGTGTCGGCGAGAGCGAGGCGGTACAGCTCGGTTCCGAGCTCGGGGCGGAGCGCGAGGGCGGCGTTTTCGCGCAGCAGATCGGGTGTCGACGTCGAGAACATCGGTCGTAGACATGCCGCGCAGCCGATCCGCCCGAGAAAGATGAACAAATCCCGCTGGCGATAGGTCGAGAGATTGACCAGCTGCTCGTCCATGAACGAGCGCAGCCGACCCCACTGTGGTTCACCACGCAACCAGGCGCGAGTTTCCATCGCGTCGAGCTCGCCAAAGTGCATCTGACCCAGACGGTGCATGAGCTCGTGGCGAAGCGTTCGTGCTTGGTCAGGTTCGAAGCGCGAATCGAGCTCGAGCAGCACGAGCTGAAGAAAGAGTCGGGCAAAAGGCGACTCGTCGATCGGCTCGGGTAGTACGGGTGAGGTCCCAGGCGCGACGGTGGGGCACGACCAGCGAGTGTTGTGGTAGAAGGACGCCGATTCGAGCGCACGCTCGCGAGCATTGGCCTGTGGCGGCGTGAACGCTCGTCGGCTCCGGTGCACCCGATGACTTTCCTGGCGGAGATAGCGAGCCAATTCGGTCGCCAAGGGCCGATAGTGATCGGGAGCCGTGCGGCAGAGGTTGCACGGCCAACCGTTCGGGCAATCCTTGCCGATCGCTCGATTGGTGGTTTCGAGCGTTGACCACGAGCGTCGCGCTGCGGCGAGATCGAAGCGTGGTGAGATCGAGCGGCCGCTATCATTGGCCAGGTGGCGGAGCCATGCGTTCACCTGACCGTAGATCTCGAGCAGGCCGCCAGGCGTTTGCGTACCGGCGTAGCCCAGAATGCAGGCGTTGGGAAAGAGGTCGCGGTAGGCCTCTTGAATACCGCCCATCTGTTGCACCGCGGCGAGCAGACGTTCGAAATCGTCATCCCGTACCTGAGTGTCTTCGATGACGTGGATGACATATTCCACCGGGTCACCGTCGAACGTCGCCTTCACGTCGGTCCGACAGCCATGCAGCATGACCGTCGATGGATGAGTGAAGAATTCGTCGATACCCTCGCTATGGCCTAGCTGTGCTTGCAAGCGTTCCGTATCGAACCTGCCGCGGCCATAGTCTCCCGAGAAACCCGAAGCGTGATGACCGGAGATCGACAGGAAATCGATCGGCTGGTTCTTGTAGACCTCGGTGACGAAGACGGCGCTGCCCAGATAATGGGGGCGAAACACCACGAAATCGTCACTGAAATAGTCGACGCCGTCGCGTTGGTACGAGGCCGGACAGCCGTTCGCCGTCGTACATCGTTCGACACAAAGATGGCTCAAGAGGACATCGTGCTCGCTACGGGCGTTGTAGTCGAGCATCAGCACGCGGACGGGTTCTGCGAGGCTGGTGAGCGGGAATGCGAGCCAGAGGACGATCAGGCAGAAACGGGTGAGCAAGCGTTGAGCCTCCGGACGAGCCAGCGGCCGAGCGTCTATCGCCCGGCCGCTAGAGCCTATCGCTGATCGTCATCTCGACAAAAGAGAGCCGTCGAGCTTCAACAATCCGAAGCTCTCCGCAGTCGGTCACGCTCCCACGTACTGCCGATCGTCGCGGCGGTGCGATCGAAAGCGTTCCGGGTCGTGCCGGTGAGCGGGCAGTGTTCCGCCACTTTGATGAGCAGCTCGGCGAGCTCGAAATCCGAACCGATGGCCTGGGCCGTATCGAGCAGCTCGACCAGAGATTCCTCGCTCAGCTCGGCACGCGTCGCCGCGGCTTCGAGGACCCGCCGCATTTCGAAGTCCGAACCGATGCTCTCCGAGGCGGAAAAGAAGGTGCGTGGGAGATCACCCTCGACATGAGGAAGCCAGGCGAGAAGGAGCTCGGCGAGCTCGAAATCCGATCCGATGCTCTCCGCGAGGCGCGCGATCGCGGCAAGGGCTGGCGCATCGGGCTCGTACTCGGTCAACACCGGCATCAGCGTGCGCCGCATTTCGAAATCCGAGCCGATAGACGCAGCCGCCTGAACATAGGCTTCGTGAAGCCCCGCGTCGAGCACGCGCTTGCCGTGCGTGCCGAGCAGCTCGGCGAGCTCGAAGTCCGATCCGATCCTCTCACCGGCGACCGCGACGGCGGCGCCCAAATCCGTGGGCGTGATGTCCTTCTGTGCCAGAAGCACGTCGAGATACTGGCGCTGCACAAAGTCGGAGCCCATCCGACGGACTTCTTCGAGCACGCGTGAGGCACCGCCATTGGCGTAGAGATAGGCGGAGCGTTCCTCGGCATGGATGCCGGTGCTGCGGAAGACCTCGTCGAGCACGGCTTGCAGCCACGCGTGACCGGCTCGATCGGCTGCCGTCTCCTTGCCGTTGAGCCACCAGCGAATCCTCTGGTCGCCGCCGACTTGTTTGGCTTCCCAACGCCGACTCGATCTGCCGCGTCGCTCTTCGATCTCGAGCCATCCGCGGGCACGAAAGGCGTCGACCCCGCTGCCGTCGAGAGCCAAGCCGAGGACGCCTTTACCGGTGATCTCTAGACGACACTTTCCTCGGCGGATCGAAATATCCCAACGATCGTCTTCGATTTGCACGCGGGCACGGCGGCCGCGATCCGATGCGGTACAAAGACGCGCTGCGAGCTCGGTCTTGTTGAGACCATCGTTGTCGTCCTGGTTCCAGGAGAAACTGGATCGTCGTTCCGTGGTGGACGGTACAGGTGGTGTCGGGGCCGCAACCGGAGCGGGAGCGGTGGCCCGCGCCGGGCGATGATCGGGTGTGGGCGCGGTGGGCGGTTCGGGTGGAGTCGGTGCGCGAGGAGCGGCTGCCGGCCGCTCGGCCCGTGGAGTGACCGGGAGTGTGTCGGCGACCCTTGGAGCTTCGGGAGCTTCAGGTGCATCGGGTGCATCGGGTGCTGGCGGTGCATCGGGCGCGTCGGCTACTTCAGGAGGATTGGGTGGTTCGGGTTGTGCGACCAATTGGGTGGTCACGATGGGCACGATCACCAAGACGGACAGAGTGAGAACCAGAAGCCGTTGCGAGCCCGAGAGTCTGGATCGATTGCGATCGGTGTCGAGCAGCGCGTGAATCCGTGTATGGAGCTGGGATCGGCGCGCCATGGCGACGGCGGTCACACTCGGGGACGGATGACGCAGTTGTTCCGCCACCGCGAGGAGATGACCCGCATAGCGATGCGCCGAGCTACCCGTGGCGATGACCCGATCGTCCGCCGCGAGCTCAGCCTCGATCCGCTGTTTCCGCGCCGCCCACCACACCATGGGGTGCCACCAGAAGAGCACACAGGCGAGCTGAGCCAACCACTGTGCGAGGACGTCACGGCGCGCAACGTGAGCGAGCTCGTGAAGCAGGACGTCGGCGCGTCGTTCTTCAGGCCAGTCGTGAGCGACCGCTGGCACCACGATGCTCTGACGCACGACACCGCACACCATCGGTACCGAGGCATGATCCGAAACCAGTAGTCGCGGGGTGTGCCGGAGGTCGTAGCTCTCCCGCGCCTGTACGAGAGCCCGAGTCCAGGAGGCATCGGCGGGAGTCGCGGTCGAGACCAGCCAGCGACAGTAGAGATAAGAGAGGGAAAGACCGAGCATGACCATCAGGCTGCCGACCAACCATCCCCATCCCGTCCAGGAAAGCTGAAGAGGACTCGAAGCAATCGACTGGCTTCGAGTTTCCTGGGTCGTTGCGACCTCGAGAGCCGCATCGTCACGCCTGGAGGGCACGACATCCGTTGCGGTGGGTGATGGTGTGGTGATCGTGCTGGAACGGACCGGAGCGTTCGACTCGGCGGTTCCGATAGTCGTGTCGTTCCCGAAGGCTGTGTCGTTCCCGAAGGCAGTGTCGGTTTCGATGGTGACACTCTGTGGTGCCGGTGTCGCGATGGGAACCTGGATGGAAAACGGCATCCAGCTCGCGAGTGGCAAAGTGAGCAAGGCGACAAAGGCGATCGTCCAGGCAACGTGGCGCTGGGCTGAGTTGCGTAACAACCGCGTCGCGAGCATGGTCAGAATCAGGAGGAGCGTGGCGCGAACGGCAACGTCCATGGCCAGGGACAGGACCGTGGTGTCGGGATGTGCGTCGAAGTACATCGTGATGCCTCAGCTTTCTCGGTCGGCGGCTTGATCGATCAACGTGCGGAGGTCATGAAGCTCATCGTCGCTGAGACGCGTGCTTTCCATATCGAGCAGTGCCGCCGCGGCTCGGGAGGCCGAGCCGTCGAAGAACGTCTGGACCAGTCGATCGAGCGCCGATTGTCGTGCTTGATCGCGTGGCACGGTCGGACGGTAAAGGTAGCGTTGCCCGTCTCGGTGGTGCTCGAGAAGCTCTTTCTCGACCAAGATTCGGAGGATGGCGCGCACCGCCGAGTAGCTCGGCGGGTCGGGGAGAGCAGCTTGGACCACGGCGGCAGTGGCTTCACCCCGCGCATAGATGGCGTCCATGACCTGCCGCTCCCGTCGGCTCAGATTCTGGAGTGCACTTTTTCTCATGACGAACCCTCGGTGCGATGTGTGCTTCGTGTGCAGCTGCGTGCTTTGTTCCGATGCTGGAAAACCAGCAGTGTTGGAATATTAGCACCTGGTCGAACGGCCCTGTCAAGGGAGATGCGGATTTTTTAGCACTTCAGCCCGCATATCCCACCAAACGCCGTAGCCGCGGTCCGTTGTTACGGCGTTGGTGAGATATGCGGGCTCGATCTTCACTACGAAAAAGCGCCTCGGTGGTTCACCGAGGCGCTCATCGACGAGGCGGCGGGAGAAGGCTGGGTTCAGTTCACGGAGCCCGGGTACCGGAGCATGTAGCCGTCGGCCCATACGATGTCTTGATCGTAGTCCGTGCCGATGAAGGCACCGACTCCCCAGGATTGATTGCAGCAGTCGGAGTTGCCCGACGGGTTCTCGCCAAAGTCGGAGTTGCGCCCGGGGCTGCACGACATGAAGACGTTGAAGGCCTCGATATCGTCGTTGCGACAAAACGTCAGGTCATGGAGCCATCCGTCCTGGTGTTCCACCTGGTTGATGTAGAACATCGAGTCCGAGGGGATCAGATCGACCACGAGATCTTCGTAGTCGTACTTGTCGAGAGCGGTGCCGTCGTACGTCGAGCCACCAGCCGACGCGGCTCCGACCTGGTCGGTGAGCCAGGACATCCATGCCGAGCCGTTCTCGCGCATGCTGGCGACAGTTTTCTTCTGTTTGGCCTTGTTCAGGGCATCCAACAGGTTGGGAATGAGAATCGAAGCGATGATGCCGATGATCGCGATGACGATCAGCAATTCGATCAGGGTGAAGCCACGTCGGTTTCGAAAGAGCGCCATGCGGATCTGCCTCGTCAGCTGTTGCGGTCGTGAAATCAGTCGATGCTCTTTGGAGATGCAAGACTCGGGCCATCGCCTTGGATCAATGCTTGTTGACCCGGATCCGATCGTCCCCGTGTAGATCCATGGATTTCCGCGCCGGTTTCGAAGCGAGGAAGACGTGCTCCGTCATTGCGTGGATGCACACCGGCAATTACTGGCGTCTTGGCTGACATTTTGTGTCAAAGACTAGGCGAAATTACGAGAAATATCCATATGGGTATCAGGCGCCATTGGCTGGAAATCGTGAAACGATCTCTTTCTTCAAAACTTTGCCAAGAGAATTCGTGGGAAGCGACTCGAGCTTCCACAAGCGGGTCGGCAGCTTTTCAGTGGCGAGATGCTCACGGGCCCAGTTACGCAGAGACGCGAGATCGAGCCGCGAACCGCTGTGCAAGACGACCGCCGTCGCGACTCGCTCTCCCCAGACCGCATCGGGGATGCCGACGACCGTGCACACGCGAATGTCTGGATGCGCCAGCAGGATCGACTCGACCTCCAAGGCCGAGACCTTCTCACCACCGGTTTTGATGATGTCTGTCCCAACGCGACCGAGAAGGCGATAGCGGCCGTCGTCTTCGATCGCCACATCACCGGTATGAAACCAGCCATCGACGAACGCCTCTCGTGTTGCCTCGTCACGCCGCCAGTATTCGGAAAAAAGGTGAGGTCCACGGATCTGGAGCACGCCTGGGCCATCGGTGATCACATCGCCCTCTTCATCGACGCGTCGGATCTCGACTCCGGGAAGTGGCCGACCGACCCACCCGGGTTGTTTCGGCTCATCGAGTGGCTGCGCCAAAGCCATGCCGATTTCGGTCATGCCGTACCGCTCGAGGATCTGGTGACCACAAAGCTCGGACCATGCTTCGAAGAGGGGGACGGGCAGGGCCGCCGAGCCGGAGACGAATAGCCGTAGCTCGCGCGCCGCGTCGGCGAGGTTTCGTCGGCGGCGTGGCGGATACTGACGCCAGCATTCGAGAAGCTTGTGGTAAATCGTCGGGACCGCCATGAGCACCGTCACGCTGCGCTGGCCGATACGCGCCCAGACTCTGTCGCCGTCGAAGCGCTGCATGGCCTCCCAGCACGCGCCGCTGGCCAGCGCGCAGCTCAGCACGTTGATCAAACCGTGAACGTGGTGCAAGGGCAGGAAACCGAGAATGCGATCGGAGGATCGCCATGCCCATGCGTCGATCAAGGTGCGGGCTTGGGCGTCGAGCGAGGCATGGCGGTGGAGCACCCCTTTCGGGCGCCCCGTCGTGCCGCTGGTATAGAGAATCAAGGCGGGGTGGGTCGGAGCGATCGACGGCAGAGGGCGGAGGGTCGGATGTCGGTGCGGGTTGGACACCGTTTCTCGATCCGACACTGTTTCTCGATCCGACACCGTGATCAGATCCGACAAGGTCGATAAACGGATCGATCGGATCAGACAAAGATCGCGTAGGCGGTGAATCTCGTTCGCCGGGCAGATCAGCTCACAGGGCTCGGCATCGTCGAGCACATGAGCG
>JBCDBH010000198.1:0-10744 GCA_039184055.1 Acidobacteriota bacterium | reverse complement strand
GCAACGCCGGGATTCGCTATCAGCAGCTCTATGGCCAGCAAGTCGCCAATCGTCGGCACCATGACTCCTTGTACGGACAGCGACCGATTTACGTCATCGCGCAACCGCAGCCCACGACGCCTCAGGTCGTGTACGTCGAGTCGGCACCTCAACCCCCGGTGTATGTCGTCATCGAGCGCCCCGAAGAGCAATCGACCGTCGAAACGGCTCCGCCACCGGTCATGGCTCCCTTGCCGCCACCCGATCCGGCGATCGACGGCGCGGCTTCGTTTCACATCGTACCGAGCGACTCCAAGGTATACCTCGACGATCGCTTGCTCGGTACCGCCAGTGAGTTGGCCAGCAAAGGCCGATTGCCACTCGACGCGGGCGTTCACGTGCTCGAGATCTCTCATCCCGACTACGCCACGGAACGCGTGATTTTCGGTGTCGATGGCGATCACACGACGATTACGGTCGATCTCAACGAGACCCGACCGAGTCGCCGTTTGCGATTGGAACAGGGTGGCTGAACCGCTTTACGAGCGATCAGACCACAGAGGAATCGTTAATCCCGGACATTTCATCGATCTATGTCTCAAAAGGACCACATCGGTCCCTATCAGATAGACGAGCGCCTTGGCTCGGGCGGCATGGGCGAGGTCTACAAGGCCCATGACGCCCGCCTCGACCGCTGGGTAGCGATCAAACGCATCCGCCCCGACAAAGAACAGTCGGCGGATAGTCGTGAGCGCTTTCGGCGTGAGGCCCGTGCCACCGCCAAGCTGAGCCATGCGGCGATCGTCCACGTCTACGACATCTTTTCCGATGCCGATGCGGATTGCATCGTCATGGAGTATGTCGATGGTCGTGGACTCGACGAGATCATCGCCGACGAGGGGCCACTCGACGCCCACCGCGTCGCCGCGCTCGCTCGCCAGATCGCCGAGGGTCTGGCCGAAGCCCACGAAAAAGGGCTCATGCACCGTGACCTGAAGACCGAGAACATCCTGGTGAACCAGTCCGGGCACGCCAAGATTCTCGACTTCGGTCTCGCCAAACCGATCATCAAAGACGAGCTCGACGACTCGCTCACCGGCAAAGGCCAGGTCGTCGGCACCAGCCGCGCCATGTCGCCCGAATACGTCAGCGGCGACGAGATCGATCATCGCTCCGATCTCTTCGCGCTCGGTGTGCTGCTCTACGAGATGGCCACCAGCCAGTCGCCGTTCAAGGCGCACAACACCTTGGCGACGCTCAAACGGGTCATCCTCCACCGCCAGGCGCCGGTGCACGAGGTCAACCCGCTGATTCCGCTCGAGCTGTCCCGGCTGATCGACCAGCTGCTCGAAAAAGAACCCGAGGATCGGCCGCAGAGCGCCGCCGAAACCGCCGCCGCTCTGGCGACCATGACCGCGGGCACCTCGTCGGGCTCGATCGAGCGCCCGGGCTTCGGGTTCACCAGCTCGATGGAAATGCAGGCCCTGTCGTCCCGGCGCCCATGGCCGTGGATCGGCGTCGCCGCCATCGCACTGATCGTCGCCGTGGCCGCGGTGCTCTGGGTGCTTTATCGACCGAACCAGCCACGCATCCAATTCGAAGAGCGGGATCGTGTCGTGCTCGCGGACATCGTCAACAATACCGACGATCCGCTCTGGGACGATGTACTGCGACAGCTCTTCGAGAGCGCTCTCAATCAGTCGACCTTCGCCCAGCTGGTGCCACCGGCGGTGGTCAACGACACGCTCGAGCGCATGGAAGCCGAGGCCGGTACCCAGGTCGACCGCGCCGTCGCCCTCGAAGTGGCGCGACGCGAAAACGCGCGCGCGGTCATCATCGGCTACATCTCGAATATCAACGAGCGCTATCTGCTCACCGCCGAGGTCGTCGATCCGGAGAGTGAAGCGGTGGTGCTGAGCCAGAGCCTCGAGGGCGAGAACCGCGATGCCGTCATCGGCGTGGTGCAACGGCTCACTCGAGATCTTCGTCGCGATCTGGGTGAGTCCCTGGCGTCGATCGAGAAAACCAGTCTTCCTCTCGAACGGGTCACGACCAGCAGCTACGACGCTCTGGTGTTCTACTCGCAAGGCACACGGGCGAGCAGTCCCGACACCGCCGTGTCGCTGCTCTCACAGGCGATCGAAATCGACCCCGAGTTCGCGATGGCCCATGCGCGGTTGGGCACGGTGTATCGCAACCTGGGGCGCAACAGCAGCACGATCCTGCGTCATTTCGACGCCGCACTGGAGAATCGAAACCGCCTTACCCAGAGCGAGCAGCTCTACATCGAAGGCTGGCGGGCGCTCATCAACAACGAGCCGCCGATCACGACGATGGAGAAGTGGCGACTTCTCAGCAACCTCTATCCGGAGCTCTACGAAGGCCACCACAACTTGGGGATGATCCTCTGGGTGTGGTTCC
The DNA here is from genome assembly GCA_039184055.1 of Acidobacteriota bacterium. Classification (GTDB taxonomy): domain Bacteria; phylum Acidobacteriota; class Thermoanaerobaculia; order Multivoradales; family J023; genus JBCDBH01. The sequence goes on along the minus strand of JBCDBH010000198.1, from coordinate 8,344 downwards.
ATGATTTCGAGGGCGCCGCCCAAGCCTTCGAACGCGCCACCGAGACCGGTGGTGAGCAGCGCTGGGTCGCCTACAAGCATCTCGGCTTCATGCGGATGGCTCTCGGTCAGATCGGCCCGACCCGGGAAGCGTTCGAGACCAGCATGCAGTTCAATCCGCAAGGCCAACTCGGCGACTATCTCTACCCGGCGATTCTCGAGCGCAACTATGACGAAGCTGAGACCATGGCGGTCGAGCTCGGTCCCGATCAGGACGGGACCATTCTCGAAAGCCGCTATATCGCGGCGCTCGATCAGGGCAATCTCGAAGAAGCGCTGAGCTGGATCGATCAACAGCTCGACTCGCCACCGCAGGTCACCAACCTGCCGCGCCACATTCAGATCGGCGAAGTCACCGCTATCGAGAGCTTGGTGCTGCTCGGACGAACCGATGAGGCGCTCGCCAAGCTACGCGCAGCGGTCGAAACCGCTCAGAGCTATCCGGATTCGGAACCGTCCTACTCCGTCGCCTTGGCCCTGGCGTCGCTCGGCAAGCAGGCCTGTCGCCTGGGTGAAGTCGAGCTCGCCACGGAGCTTGCCGAAATCGTCGTCCGTGAGACCCAGAAGAGTCGCTTCGCGATTCACAAGGCCTACCGGCTGGTTCTACTCGCTGAAATCGAGCTCGCGCGCGGCCGAGCGGAACAGAGCAAAGAGCTACTGCGCGAATCGCTCGACACCATCGAGACGATTCAAGCCCACGAGAGTTTGGCGCGGACCCACGAGGCACTCGGCGAAATCGAAGAAGCCATTGCCGCGTACCAATGGCTCGCCGATCATCGTGGACGAGCCTTCGTGGAATGCCAGGACGTCTGTATCGATCGCCCGACCAACCTGGTGCGAACCGATCTCGCGCTGGAACGCATCGGCGCGCTCAGCGCCGAGCTCGGCCGCAACGACGAAGCGCTCGTGGCGACCCAGGAATTCCTCGATTTCTGGCAGGCGAACGGCGAATCGATCCCGCTCTGGCGGCAAGCACGGATCCGTGCTCAAGAGCTCCTGTCGAACGACACGTAAGGTTTGGCGAGCGGCTGCTCGGTAGCCGGGAATCCCGCCCCACAGACCGCGATCGGCCCTTCGGAAAAACCATCGAGATCGAGCTCGACATCGAGTCGTCGCGGGTCGATCGCCGCTGAGAAAAAGGCGCCGAAACCCTGTTCGGTGGCCGAGAGGTAAAAGGTCTGTCCGAGATGCCCGACGTCCATCAGGACAACGCCGAATGCCCGCGCGCTTTTCGGGTACTTCCAGTAGCTGCGTGGAAACCGCGCCGTCATCACGAAGACGACCGACGCGTCCGCCATCCAGTGCTGTCCGACACCGACCTCGCTCACGAGCTGCTCGAGATCCTCACGATTGACGGTCTTCAACTGATCGAGCGCATGCCGTTCGGCGTTGTAGTGGTAGATGCCGGACGCTAGGCCTGCCACCCGCAGCACCACCGGATAAACCTCGACGGAATGCAACGAGCCACCCGATGGCGATGTCCGTCTGAGCAAGGTGACGTCCGCGAACCGGCTCACCCCGTGACACCCCCACACCTGATGGACGAGCGTCGCCAGCTGCTCCAAGGTCATCGCGCGCGTTCGGTCGAAGTCACGCACCGTGGTGCGACGCGACAGCAAAGAGCTCAAACTCGAATCAGCATGCTCCGAAGGCAAAGGGATGCGCTGCTGTCGGTCATCACGTTCGTAAAAGGCGGGAGGTGGCTCGCCATGCTGCGCGACGAGCTTCGTGAACATGGAATCGAGATCGGCCACCAGACCGTGAAAGTCGATTCGCGCCTTGGGCGAGCGCGCCTCGGCACGCATCGTGGCGTGGAATACGGCCGCGGCCGGATGCCAACCCGCTCGGCTGATCTCGGCATCCTCGTCGGGACCGTCGTCCACGGCCACGATCAAACCCGCCTGGAGAAGGGGCTCCACGAGGGCCAGGTCCGTGTCGGTCACCGCGGTCGGATCATCCGCCGACAGCCGGCCTAGAAACGCGAACTGCTGGGGTGTGAGCTGGACGAGCTTTGCGCCACGAGCGGATCGAGCCTTGATGACCGAACCCTTACGCGTGGCGATTTCGCCCCGAAGTAGCTTTTCAATATCGACAAGCTCTTCGTCTTCAAGGGAGAAAACGAGATTTTTGGCTCGTCGAAAACGGGAAGGCGAGGAGGGAGGGAGTTCGGAAGGCACGTGGAACGGCTGAAAGGCGATCTGTGAAAGCAGACTAGCTCATACGAGCCTCATCGGCTTCGCTCTGTCTTGGCCTCGATTATCTTGGCCTCGGGCGCGACCGCCTCCACTTCATACGGTGGCGCCCGTCAACTGGCAAGGTCAGCCTTCGGCGTTGGGCCAAAAAATCGAAATGAAAGCCCAGATCGCTCCGCTGTCCGACTCTTCGCTCGCGCCGCTGTCGGACGCAAGGTACGGAAGCTCGACTTGATTCGGAACATCGACTTCAATCCCGTACGACGCCAAAGTAGCCGCGGGCTCGGCAGCGAAACGTTGACGGGCCTCGTCGTCGAGAAGCATCTGGCGGACGACATCGATGGGTAGCTCGTTGAACTGGGTCAGGGTCTTCTCTGCGCTCATGCTGCTCACCTCAGGTTGCTGTTTCGTTCCCCACAAAATTGAAATGGATGGACCAGCTTCGACAAGGCCATGAACCGAGCCGTCGCGTGTCTGTCAAGCTCCCTCTCGGAACCACAATTCTTCCAAGATGTCTAGTCCCTGTCAAGGGTCAGACCTACCCCGGTAGGATCATCTCGTGAATCGGAAACTCACCGCGAAGACGGCGACTGTCCATTCCGTCGTGGGTGTCCATCGGCCAGGACCGAGCTCGCGCGGGAACCTTCGATCCGACGACTGGTGGTCCGGGCCGGAGCGTCCTCCGACCCTTCGTCACGTAGACCGCTGTGGATCGACACCCTCACGACGAAATGGCAAAAGGGGCGCCAGGGCGTCGGGCCGAATATCGAGATCGGCCCATGACGCGCACAGCGTACGCACCGCCGCCGCGCCTTCGTCGCCGGCGCTACGCGCCTCCTTGTTGAAACGGTCGATGTCTTCCGAGGTGGCACCGGCGTGCCGAAGAGCTTGGCGGACCGCGCTCACCAGGGCGAGCGGATGGTCGGTACGGATTTTGATCGCGGGCCGTGTGGGGTAGCTGTTCATGGCGTACACAGTTATTTCCTTCTCTCACCCTATTAGACGCGCGTCGGCACGATTTCGTTCGCTCTCGAGTATAAGAACTCCGTAAATCGTTCAGAGTTACACGTCCAAAACCCGTTTTCCCGCGTAAATCGGTCCAAAATCGTTCAAGACCATGGCCTTCCGCGCTCTCATTCCCGTCGCAGCTCTCGTGCTCACCGTGGCGATCCACGGCTGCGCCGCACCCGACGGACGTTCGCCGCTCGATCCACAACGGATCGTCGTCGATGCCGACGCTCCCCGCTGGCACTTCGACGGCCGAGGTGGCGGCATCGTTCCAGTCGGCGCCTGGGCGCCGCCACGCCCGCACCGCAATGGCTACGTATCGACGATCGCCGGACGTCAGGCGCTGCTGTGGATCAAACGCCCGCTCGGCGACGGCCCCTGGGATCTCACCCTGCGTTGCCGCGCCGCCGACGCCCCTGATGAAGAGCAGCAGACGGTGACGGTTTCGACAGTGGAAGGTCGAGAGATGTCGAGCGCATCGCTTCCCGCCCGTTGGACCGATCTCCGCCTGCCCCTCGACGCCGACACGCTGACCGCGCCATCGACCACTCTACGACTCGACATGGCGTGGGCCATCCGTGATGAGGATGATCGCCTGGTCGCGGCGAGCTGCACACGTCTCGGGATCGCACCGCGACGAGACCCCTCGTGGACCGAGCGCCCGAATCGGATCGACGAGTCGCGACGTCGTGTCCAACTCCACACCGGCTCCTCGATGACCACGCTCGTACCCGCGTCCAGCCAGATCCGCATTCACCCGGTCGAGATGACGGGCTGCGCCACCTGTGAGGTAGTGATCGAGACCTTCACCGGTGACGACCATGCCAACGCGACAACCCGCCTCTGGCAAGGTCACGCGTCGGACACCCTCAAGCGACTCGAGATCACGACACCGCCTGGACACCTGTCGACGCTTCGCTACCGTGTCATCGCGCCGCCCGACACCCAGCGCGAATCGATGCTCACCTTCGCGATCCCGGAGCCGTGGATCGAAAGCCAATCGACCACCGAGCGGCCGCTACACGTCTTTCTCTATGTGATCGACACGCTCCGCGCCGACGCTCTCGAGGTCGATACGCCGACCGATCGCACCCCCGAGATCGCCGCCTTCGCGCGCGACGCGGTGACCTACACCCGGGCGCGCAGCTCGAGCGCCTGGACCCTGCCCGCCACCACGTCGATCCTGACCGGAACATACGCCGACCGGCACGGCATGATGCGTGGCGACCGCCAGTTCACCGGTATCGACACACCACCGCTCGCGACCCGGCTCGGCGCGCTCGACTACCGAACGTTGGCGATCAGCCACTCCTTCATCGCCGGTCCTCGATTCGGGCTCTTTACCGGGTTCGACACCTTCCTGCTGACCAACCATCTCGGTGGTGGTGAGCTCCGTTCCGCGGAGATCATCGGGCTGCTCGCTTCCTTGCTCACCGAAGAACCGGTCGACCGGCCGCACTTCGTCTATCTCCACACCGTCGATCCCCACGCTCCCTACACGCCGAATCGCCTCGATCGACGTTTCGCCGACGCCGCTCCCGGTGGCCACCTCCCCGACGCGGCCTACCAGCCGCTCCGTTTTCACGCCGACGGCCGCGCCGGAGACGCCGACGAGGTCGCCTACCTGCACGCCCTCTACACCGGTGAGGTGGCACACGCCGATCGCTCGTTCGGACGCTTTCTCGACCTGCTCCGCGATCTCGATCTCTACGACCACAGCCTGGTGATCTTGGCCTCGGACCACGGCGAGGAATTCGCCGAACACGGCGGCTTCGACCATGGACGCACGCTGTGGGAAGAGATGGTGCGCGTACCGCTGCTGGTGAAATACCCCGACGCGGCGCACGCCGGAACCCGGATCGACACCCCGGTGAGCGTGGTCGATATCGCGGCGACGGTGCTCGCCCTGGTCGATCGAGCGGCCGGCCAGGGATTCGACGGTAGGCCGCTGCCACCGATCGACACGCCCCAGGCTCGGCTGCTCCATGCCACCGTCGACGCCAAAGCCAGCGAGCTACGTGGCGCGGTCGATCTACGCGCGGCGTGGCTCGCCGAGGTGAAATGTCTCGAAAGCGGCAACCAAATCGATCAGCATGGAAAAAGCGTGGCGCCGTGGCGTCTCTTCGATCTCACCACCGACCCCACCGAAACCACGCCTTTGCCGCTCGACGATCGACGCGCCACCCGGTGTCGAAACACCTTTGCATCGTGGCTCGAGCAGCGCGGTCGAGCCGACTATGACGGTCCCACGGTCGACGCCGAAACCACCGCTCGGTTACGGGCGCTCGGCTATCTTTGACACCCAGCGGGAACCATTTCGCCCTAGGTGCGTTATGACGACTGATGATGACGGCGACCGCACCCGCTCCACCCCCGGCCGATATCGAGCTGATCGAAAGCAGTCGACATGGCGATGCCGACGCTTTCGCCCAGCTCGTCGACCGCTACAAAGACCGTCTGGTCAACTACCTGACCCGACTGGTCGGTGATCCCGAACGCGCCGAAGATCTGGCGCAAGAGACCTTCGTCCGCTTGTGGCGTCAGCTCGAGCATTACCGCGACGAAGGCGTGCTCGCCGCCTATTTGTATCGAATCGCCACCAATCTGGTGCGTAGCGAGGCGCGTCGGCAACGACGCTGGCGGCAGATGTTGCCGCAGATCAACTTCTCGTCCGACGTCACCAGCAGCTCGGAGTCGGGCCCACAATCCATGACTCTGGCCAGTGAGGCGCAACGTCAGGTACGTCGGGCGCTCGCCCGTCTCAACCTCGAGTTGCGCGCCCCGCTCGTGTTGCGTGAGATCGAAGGGCTCACCTACCCCGAGATCGCCGCTCTGCTCGAGCTCCCCGAAGGCACCGTCAAATCGCGTATCCACCGGGGACGCAAGCGACTCGAACGGCACCTGGCCGCCTATTGGCACGGCGATTCGCCTTCCGCTCACGGAGACGCATCATGAAGAAGCAAGACGACCGGGTCGGCGAGCTCTTGCGTAGCCTGCCGGCCGTCGAAGCCTCACCCGGCTTTACCCGTCGAGTGTTGGCGCGACTCGACCAACCCGCCACTGCGAGCCGTCCCACCCACGGCGGCATGTGGCGCTGGGCCACCGCGGCCCTCCTCGTGCTCCTGGTCGCGATGGGCGGCTGGCAGCTGCACGGCATTCACGAACAGCAACAGCGACAGGCCGAGCTCGACGAGCTACGACAGGAATACCTCGCCCTGCGTGCCGAAGTCGACGAGCTCCAACGTCTTCGCGACGAGCTACCCGTCTTCTACCTCGGTGGAACCGACGACGTCGACCTGGTGCTCGACGTCGCCAACCTGGTCGAGATGCGCAAAGCGCGCGACCTCGCCGAGCCCCATGCCGTGACGACGGGCACACACGATCTCTGACACTCGAATCCAGCTCACCTGAAACGAACTTGATCGACAAGGAGCTAGTCCGATGAAACAGACCCTGCTCTGTCTCCTGACCCTATGCCTGCTCACCGCCTTACCCACGGTGGCGCAGGAAGAAGAAAGAAAGCGCGAAGCCGAAGAACGCATGCGCGAAGCACGCGAGCTCAGCGAATCTCTCAACGCCCGTGGCTTCGAGTCGGGCAACGTCTTCCTCTTCCCCTACGGTGGCTATCTCGGTGTCGAGCTCACCAGCCTGAGCCCCGAGTTGCGCTCCCACTTCGGCGTCGGCGAAAACCAAGGCGTCATGCTGGCCCGTGTCGTCGAAGACAGCCCGGCAGAACGCGCGGGACTCCAGGTCGGCGACATCGTCACCGCGATCAACGGCGCGCCGGTCGAGCGTGGCCGTGACCTGACCCGGGCGGTCCGCGAGCTCAGCGCCGGTGACCAGGTCGACCTCGAATACTTTCGCGACGGTGCGTTCGACGTCACCACCGCCACCCTGATCGAGCGAGAGCGCCAGCAAGTCGATCTCAGCTCCATGATGGCCGGCCTCGAGGGCCTCGAAGCGCTCGAAACGATCGACATCAAAGGCCTCGCCAACGGCATCGGCGTGGTGACCTCGATGGCTCTAGGCACCGCCGCGGAGGCTCTCCAAGCCGCCGAGCTCGAAATCAGCGAAGAGCTCGAACGCGAAATGGAATCCGCCATGGAAGAGGCCTGGCGCGCGCTCGACAACGAAGACGTGCGGGAGCGACTCAAGCAGCTCGAGCGTATCGAGACCGAAGAGCTCGAAGAACGCCTGCGAGAAATGGAAGAGCGCCTAGAAGAAATGGAAGAACGCCTACGCGAAGGCGGCGAACCCTGAGTCACGACGCGCCTCGCCTACGCTCGAAGAGCCCGGCTTTCGCCGGGCTTTTTCATTTCCTGAGACGATGTCTCAGCCGCCGATACGGAACATCTCTACCTTAGGTATTGCGGAAAAGGTTCCATCACGCAAAGCAGCCGTCCGTTCTTCGCTGTAGCGATCGGTTCGCGCCCGCCAGATGGCGCGGATCCGCGCCGCCAACGCGGCATCGTCGTCGCCAGCGCGTAGCGGTGTCTTGAGGTCGTGCCCGATCTGGGCGAAGAGACACGTGTAGAGCTTGCCTTCGGCCGACAGCCTGACGCGGGTGCAATCACCGCAAAACGGCTGGGTGATCGATGGAATCACGCCGATCTCTCCGCCCCCGTCAACATAGCGATAGCGCTCGGCGACTTCACCTCGATGGCTTCGGCCCACGGGCTCGAGGGGATAGACCGCGTCGATTCGTTCGACGATCTCCCGCGCCGACAGCACCGCGGCCGGATCCCAGCCGTTGACCGTGCCGACGTCCATGTATTCGATAAAGCGCAAGACATAACCGTGATCGCGACCGAAACGAGCCAGGTCGACGATCTCGCTCGCGTTGCCGTCACGCATCGCGACCACATTGAGCTTGATCGGCCCCAGTCCGGCGCGTTTGGCCGTCGCCAAGCCATCGAGGACCGCCGAGAGCGGTGCATCGACCCCGCTCAATTGACGCGCGGTCGTATCGTCGAGCGAGTGAAAACTCACCGTGACCCGATCGAGTCCGGCGTCGGCCAGCGCGGGCGCGTGGCGGGCGAGCAAGGAGCCATTGGTGGTGAGGGCGAGATCGAGGCCGGGGTCGAAATCGGCGAGAGTGCGAATCAG
>JBCDBH010000197.1:0-10768 GCA_039184055.1 Acidobacteriota bacterium | reverse complement strand
GCGGGTACGAAGATCGCTCGTTTGGTGGGTGCCGCCGACGATTGTGTGATGGTGGCGGACAGCACGTCGATCAATTGGTTCAAGCTGCTTGCCGCCGCGCTACGGCTCCGCCCCGAACGTCGGGTGATCGTGACGAGCGATGAGGATTTTCCGACGGATCTCTACATGGCGGACGGCTTGGCGGAGTTGACGGGTGACGGTGTCGAGGTGCGGCGGGTACCGATCGACGAGGTTCCCGACGCGATCGACGAGTCGGTCGCGGTGGTGGCGCTGGGACATGTCGATTTCAAGACTGGCGATCTACGTGATCTGGCCACGCTGACCCAGGCGGCTCATGCACGTGGCGCGACGTCGCTCTTCGATCTGGCGCACAGTGCGGGCGTGGTGGCGATCGAGCTCGATGCGCTCGGCGTCGACTTGGCGGTCGGTTGTGGCTACAAATTTCTCAACGGCGGCCCGGGCGCACCGGCGTTCGCGTATGTAGAGCGACGCTGGCACGACGCGCTTTCGACTCCGCTTCAGGGATGGCTCGGGCATGCCGCCCCGTTCGCGTTCGACGGCACGTACCGACCGGCCCCCGGCGTCGGTCGTTTACAGTGCGGAACACCACCGATTCTGTCGCTCGCCGCGCTCGACCGCGCGCTCGATGCGTACGACGACATCGACATTGCCGACCTACGTGTGAAGTCGCAACGACTCGGGTCGTTCTTCCTCGAGCGTGCGGCGATTCGCTGTCCGGAGCTCACCCCGATCTCTCCACTCGACGAGACCCAGCGTGCGAGCCAGGTCTCTTTTCGCCACGCCGAGGGCTACGCCATCGTGCGCGCGGCAATCGAGCGTGGACTGGTGGGAGACTTTCGCGCTCCGGATGTGCTGCGCTTTGGTTTGGCGCCGCTTTATCTTCGCTACGTCGACGTCTGGGACGCGGTGGAAATTCTGCGCGAGGTCATCGATGCCGCCCCGTGGACGACACCTCCACCACCACCAAGTGGAGGCGTGACGTGAGATCGAGCTCGGAGCTCGGGCGGTTTCTGGTCGACGAAGGGCTGATCACCTCGACGCAATTGACCAAGGCGCTCGAACATCAGGCCTTGATCGGCGGACGAGTCGGCACCAACCTGCTCGAACAAGGCGCGATCACCGAGGATGTCCTGCTCGGCGCCTTGGGCCGCTTTCGCCAAACGGGTGTGGTGTCACGTAGCGAGCTCGGCGCGATCCCGGCCGATGTTCTGCGGCTGGTCCCCCTCAAGCTCGCGCACCGCTATCGGATCGTGCCCTACAAGCGTCGTGGCCGCACGCTGCTGATCGCCTCGATGGATCCCGGAGATGTGCTGGTCGAAGACGAGATCAGCATGTTGACCTCGTGTTTGGCGCGTACCCAGATCGCCCTCGAGGTGCGCATGCACGAGGCGTTGGCGCGCTACTACCGTCTCCGTCCGCCCAGGCGCGTCGTCACGCTGATCAAGCGCCTCGGGCTCGCCAAGACCGCCGCTCGAGCGGTACCGAAACCACGTGTCGATACTCCGGTCAAGCCTCTCGACGCCGTGCTTCCCGATGTCGAAGCTCTACTTGAAGGTCCATCGAGTGAGCCGGCGCCACCTTCACCCAGAACGGATACGCCACCCGCATCGCAGGAGCCAGATCCGCGGCTCGATCCGGCACCAGCTGATCCGACACCGCTGAACACTCCGACCGTAGCGCCCGCTCCTACGGTCGAGGCTAGCCCACCTTCCGAGAACCTAACCGGAAGTCACCCTGTCGTGGAACATGACGAGGAAGAGGCAGGCGCTACGGAAGCGGTACTCGAATCAGGAGCCACGGCTGCTCCGGACCGACTCGACGATCTCGAAGCATGGTTTCAGCGTCGACGCGCCGAAGCCACATCGAGCGGTGCGCCACCCAGCGGTGTGCCGCCCAGCGGTGCGCCACCCAGCGGTGTGCCGCCCAGCGGTGCGCCACCGACGCCGCCCCCGGTCGCCCCTCCTTCTGAAGCATCTTCGATCGATGAACCGGCGGCCCAGGAACGACCCACAGCACGGCCACGCGGAGATGACATCAAAGAGATCGAGCTCGATGCCGAGGATCTGGCTCTTCTCTACGGTGGACCACCGGCTGCCGAACCCGCCGCCGAGGATCCGGCGGGCCGGCTCCATCAAGCCGCCGATGCGTTGCAAAGCGCGGATATTCGTGACGAGATCGCCGACGCGGTCCTCGCCTTCTGCGCCCCCTACTTCCATCGCCGGCTTTTGCTGATCGTCCGTCAGGACGAAATCGTCGGTTGGCGTGGCGAAGGAGACGGCGTGGAAACAGCCACGGTCCGTACGATACGGCTCGAGAAATCGGTCCCTTCGGCCTTTTTCGGCCTGCTCCAGGGTGCCGAGCTATGGCGCGGACCTTTGCCGACTCTGCCAGCGAACCAGACTCTGGTCGCCGGGCTCGGTGGCGAGCGACCCAAGGATTGTCTGATCTTGCCGATCGGCCTACGCGGCAGGGTGGTGTCGTTTCTCTACGTCGACAACCGGGGCGAAGGCATTGCCACCACCCCGGTCGACGAGCTGCGCCGACTGGCGATCAAAGCAGGCGTAGCCTTCGAAGTGCACATCCTGCGCAACAAGATCCGCACCCTCTGAACCCGGTTGACGTCGGCGTCACACCCGCATCAAGACCGAGCCCCAATGCAGGCCCGCGCCAAGGGCGGTGAAGGCCACCAAAGCACCTTCGGGCGCTTTACCCGCGAGTCGTGCTTCGTGAAAGCACAGGGGCAGCGTCGCCGAGGTGGTGTTGCCGTAGGTCTGGATGTTGTTGTGCACCTTGTCGTTACTCAAGCGAAGGGCTTTTTGGGCGGCCTCGTTGATACGCAGATTGGCCTGGTGCATCACCAAGAGATCCAAATCATCGAGGCTGTACCCTTCGGCTTCGAGCACCTCGAGGGTGACCTTCGGCATACGGGTCACGGCGAGCTTGAACACCGCTCGCCCCTCCATATGCGGTACGGAGTCGCCACGGGCGATCATTTCCGCGTCGACGAACGGCCGGTAGGCCGAGCCGATACCGGGAACGTAGAGGATTTCCTTGTTGTCACCGTCGCCGTAAAGACGATGAGTCAGGATGCCACGACCATCATCGGCGTCGTGAGCACGGAACACCATCGCACCCGCCGCATCACCGAAGAGCACCAAAAGATGACGGAACTTCGAGCTCCATTGGTACTCCTCATCGTTGCGCGTCTCGCGACGCTCGTAGAGGTAGTCCCAGGAATCGTCGCTCCATGGGAACAGCGAGCTGTGCACATCGGTACCGACGAGCAACACCGTCCGCGCCGTGCCGCTCCGGATCAACGCGTCGACGACCTGTAGACCGTAGGCATAACCAGCGCATTGTTGACGCAGGTCGAGCGTCGGCGTCGGCTTCATACCGAGCCGTTGTTGGATCAAGGTCGCCGCGCCCGGGAAATAGTGGTCGGGGGTCATCGTCGCGACGACGACATAGTCGACCTCCTCGGCGGCGACACCGGCATCGTCGAGCGCGTGGCGCGCCGCGTCGGCACCGAGATCGGCCGAGCTGACGCCCGGATCGACGAAATACCGCGTCCGGATTCCGCTCCGTTCGCGGATCCACTGGTCGTTCGTGTCGAGACACCGCGCGAGACGATCGTTGTCGATCTCGTTGGGTGGCACGGCTACCCCGCATCCGAGCATGACGGCACGCACGTCGGCCATGAGCTTCCCCCTCTCCGATGCCGAGCTCAGAACGGTCGGCGCGTGCGAAGCGTACGCGGCGCGCGCTCGTAGAGCTCGGTTAGATCACCCGTCTTGATGAATCGATAGAGCTTCTTGGGCTTCTCTTCATTGAGCCCTTCCGCGCTATCTTTGTCGTATTTCCACACTTCGACCGGCTTGTCGTTGCGCCGGTCCTTATCGGTCTCGTATTCGATCTCGGTCGGCTCACCATAGAGGATGAAGACCATTCCGCGATCGGTACGACTCCCCGCGTAGGCGGCTTCCGAATAGCGTTTGTCCGCTTCGGCTGACCGTTCAGCGAAGATGTCGCGTGGTTTGGTATCGAAGAAACCATAGCCTTCGGCACGTTTCGTCCAAAAGGCGTCGATGAATTGGCGCGCCCCGTCATCGGAGGTCACCAAGAGAAAAGCCTCGACCTCATCATCGGTCGCCATTTCGCTGATCGGACCCACCAGCCAATGGGAGTAATCGATACCGAGAAAAGGATTGAAGAGCTCGTCAGGGTCCCGCAACTCGAGAGCCGAGGACGTGCTGGCCATCAGCACGAATACGACTAGAAAGAGGCGGCTCGGGGAAAGCAAGCGTGATGAAAGAAGTTGCCTCATCGGGCAAATATAGGCGATGTTCGCGTCAAGGTAAAACGGCCAAGCGGAGAAATGGGTCGATTCAGCTGGATGGGAGCACGAGTCGCTCGCAATAGCGACAACTCTGCCCAGCGGTCTCCCCCACCTCGACCGTCATCTCGTGACAACGATGATCCCCGAGACCCTCGGCGATCCGGCGCCATAGAAGTCGAGCCAAGGTCTCGATGGTGACGTTTTCGACCTCGAGCACGGTGACATCGTCGACCGGCAGACGATAGCGGCGTGGTCCGTAGACGATCTCGACCCCGTCGTCGGCGGTCTCGACGCGCACCCAACGGCTATCTCGAGGCAAAAGCACCTGCTCGTCTAGTCGGTCACACAGCGTGCGGACGTGCTTCTTGACCCGATCGATATCGACCAGCATCCCTTCACCATCGAGCTGGTGCCCTTTGAGCTCGACCCGTACCAAGTAGTTGTGCCCATGGAGCGGCTCGGCGTGCTCGGCGTCGAAGACGGTGAAATGTGCCGACGAGAACTTGAAGTTCTCCTTCGCCAGAACCATGGTGAACTCACCTGTATCGCTCATCATCTCGCTCCAACGAAAGTGCGTCGCGCTCGACCCTCAGGTCCCGTCGCGTCGGAGATGGGCCACCACTTCCATGTGCCCGGTTTGCGGAAACATGTCGAGCAACACCAGCCGGCCGACACGATAGTGACCACTCAACGCCCGGATGTCACGCGCCAAGGCGGCGGCGTGACACGACACGTAGGTCAACAACCGTGGTGGGGCTTTGAGAAAGCGATTGCGCACCTTGGGCGACAACCCGGCGCGGGGCGGATCGACCACGACTCGGTCGAGATCGGCGGGAAGCGCGTCGATCATGCTCTCCACCGAGCGGTCGATCGCTTCGACATGGTCGACCCTGCTACGGCGTCGGTTCTGTCGTGCCCAGCGGGTGGCGATCCGATCGTTCTCGACCGATACGACGCGGCGATAGCGCGCCGCGAGAGGAATGCTGAACAACCCTACTCCAGCGTAAAGATCGAAGACGGTATCGCCGGTCCACTCCCCCACCGTGTGTCGAACCAAGTCCGCGACCAAACTTCGATGACCCTGGAAAAATGCCCGCGCATCGTAGGTGTAGGCGTGATCACCCACCCGCCGATCGACGGCGCCGTGCGGTAGACCCTCGACCACCGGCGCGGTGGTCCAGCTGGAACCGTCGCCCGACGCGATGTCGAGCCGACGGATCGTCGAGTTTTCGAGTGCGGTATTGATCTCGGGAATCCGGTTTTCGAGCTCGGGATCGAGAATCGGGCACTGGTCGATCGGCACCAAGTCATGGGTGCCCCGAGCGAAATACCCCACTCGGACCCCACGCTCGGTCGGTGCCACCTGAAGCTGGGCCCGTTGCCGATAGCCCCAGGCGTCACCCGCGACCACCTCGATCTCGGGGATCTTGCCCACCCCACCGATACGGCTCAGAGTCTCCCGCACCGCCTCGGCTTTGAAACGCAGCTGCGCATCGTCTTCGATGTGCTGCAGATCACAGCCGCCACACTGCTCGAAATGCGCGCACCGTGGTTGCCGACGGGACGGACCGGGACGCAGCACTTCGAGCAGACGCGCCTTGGCGTAGTCACGCCAGCGCTCGATGACCTCGATCCGTACGAGATCACCGGGCGCCGTACGGGGAACGAAGACCGGTAGGCCTTCGAACCGCCCCATGCCGCCACCGCCGGCGACCAATTTGTCGATCTCGATCGACGCCTTGTGACCGACGTAGAGTCGAACTTTGCGACGCGCCCCGGGCCTGGGTGGCCGATCGGTCCCGGCGCCCGGGGTATCGATCATCAGATCTCCTGGTAGACGTAGCGACGGATCGGCTCCAGTCGCTCCGTCACACTGTCCCAATTCGGCTCGATCCGCCATAGCGCCGCCGCGATCGACGACAGCAACGAATTGCCGTCCTGCGGGGTGAAGGCGAAACCGACCAGCTCACGCTGGTGACGCAGGACCAGAGTCGGCACCGACACCACCGCCTGCGACAGGATGCGGCCGTAATAGCCGTGGTCGCGACCAAAGCTGAAGATGAGATTGGTCTGTCGTTTGTCGGTCAACGCGACGCGCGGATTGGTGCGCAGCCGTTCGAGAATCTCATCGTGAGTGAAGTCGCGTGACAGCCTCATGTGGAACCAGATCGAGTGCATGTACTGCGAATTCAGCTTGACGGCGCTCGAAAAGAGATCGACGTCGTGACCGAGCGTCTGAAATACAGCGTGGGCGTCTCGGGCGTGATGCGTGCCGTACTCGCCGTCGTCGTGGCTGCCGACGTTCGGCGCCGGAATGAACTTGTCCGCCTGACTGATGTCGTTGGCGCGCCGCATACACACCACCTGTGCACGCTCCAGGGCCAGATCGCCGTTGTTTTCTTCGCTCACGGTCTTGATCAGCGTCGTGATGCTGTGGGTGTTGCACGACACCACCTGAATGAAGCGATCCTGCGCCGGATCGAGAGCATCCTCGTTGATGCCGCGCGCATACGGCTTGCCGAAACCGAACTCGCTGCCCTGGGCGAGAAAGCCTTTGACACCGTCGAGCTCTTCGTACACGTCGGCCTTGGCGGCGTTGCCCGCCGGGGTGCAGTCGATCACCACGGTGGCGCGCTCGAGCGCTTCACGCGCCTCGAAGCTGACCTCGTGACCGAGCTCCTCGAAATCACTCCGCCGATCGGCGTTGGTCGCCAGCTTCGCACCCCGTTCCATCAGATGATTGATCTTGGCGCGATCACCCTTGAGCGGCGTGCGTTTGTGAAAGGTGACCTCGTCGATTCCCATGCGATCGCGAAAATCCGAAAGAAGGCCGATGAGCGGCTCGCCGATGGTTCCGGTGCCGACAACGTGGACAATGGTGCTGCTCATACTTGCAACCTCGAGGACATCACCCGGATGGGGATGTGCGTGTACAAGGTGGTAGGGGAACCGCGTCGCGTGATGCCGGGACGCGGGTAGCTTGCGGCAAGGCCAGAAATTACCACATGCGATCAGAGGTCGTCGTCGTCGAGCACGTCCCGATCGCTCGGCACTTCGATCGTCACCAGCGTCGCGGAATCACGCTCGGTCGCGAAGCCGTAGACGATCCACTCCTCACCGGGCGTGCGTGAAACGGGCACGAGCTCGAGAGATTCGGCACCATACGACACCTCGAGACGACGTACATCGACCGCCTCGGTCGGTGGCAGCTCGTCGACTTCATCACCCTCACCTTCTTCACGCGCGTGAATCCGCCCACCACGCCAACCCGGGTCACGACGCGCGAACACATCGTCGATCACCGCGACGGCGACCTCGATTCGCTCAGCCAGAAGATCGTCGTGATTGTCGTATTCATACGTGTAGACGTTGTGATCCTCCTCGCGACGAAAACGCGCCAAGGCCGGATAGTCGTCACCCGCCGCCACCGAGCGAACCGATAGATTGCGAATGTTGATGCCACGTGCTTCGTCCGTCATGGGACCTCCAGACGTCGATCGGCCGGGTCCGTCCACGGCGCCGATACGTCCGCGCGGATGGTAACAACGTATGATCGATTGGTTCCACACGCACCGGGGCGCGCGCTCCGCGCGCCCGTTTCGGATCAGATATTCGAGGAGAGCTCTGATGACCCGTTTTCGTTTCCTTCTCGCGCTCGCCGCCATCCTGCTCGTCGCATCACCGACGCTCGGCGACGATGCCTTCGCTGGCGCCATCGAAACTGCCCACGCGGCCGACACATGGCAGAGCAAAGCGGCCTTCGAAACGCAGATCAAAGTCACCTTCGGTGGCAACACCATGGTGCACGGCACCATGCTCATGACCCCCGACATGGCCAAAGTCCGCTTCGACCTGGTCGACGGCACGGTCTTGGTGTTCGATGGCGAGGAAGCCTATGTTTCCCCCGCCGATTCGGCGTTCCAAGGCGCCCGTTTCCATGTTCTCACCTGGCCCTATTTCGTCGCCGCGCCTTACAAGCTCCGTGATCCTGGCACCCAGCTCGAAGACCAAGGCCGCATGCCCTTCGCGGCGGGTCGCGCGCTCCCCGCCGCCAAGCTCACCTTCGGTGAAGGTGTCGGCGACAGCCCGGACGATTGGTACATCGTCTATCGCAACCCGGGCAACGACTCGCTGGCGGGATTGGCCTACATCGTCACCTACGGCCCCACGACCACCGAACAAGCCGAGGCCGAGCCTCACATGGTGATCTACCAGAACCTCGAGCCGGTCGACGGCGTACCCGTGCCGACGGTCTGGTCATTCCACGATTGGAGCGCGGACTCGGGCTCGGTGGGTGACGTCATCGGCGAAGTCGAGCTTAATGCCATGCGCTTCGTCGAGCCGGCCCCGGACGCCTTCGTCCCCCCCAAAGACGCGCGGGTCGACGCTCTTCCCGGACGAAACTAGTCGAAGACTAGTTTCGGTAGCCCTCGTTGCGCTCCGAAGGAGCGTAGAGGGTGGACGGAGGTAGCCCTCCGATAGCTGACTTTCGAAGTGCGTCCAGTGGGCGTTTTCGTATTACCATCCGCGCCATGCCCGAGGCGCTGATCTGGACGTACAACCCCGACCTGCCTTCTTTTCGGCACCGAATCCGGCCGGCGCTGCCTCATCTCGAGGCCGCCGGCTGGCGGATTCGGATCGACCGAGTCGAACGGAAACGGTACGGCACGCGCCTGCTCGATCGTCGTCGAGATCTGGCACGCGCCGACCTCTTGATCCTCGCCAAGATCAACCTCGCGATCGGCGAAGCCGTGATGCTTCGCCGTCTCGCCCCCACCACGGTCTTCGATTTCGACGACGCCCTCTTTCTGGCCCAACCGAGTCGGCTCGGCGGACGACCTCATCCGTCACCGGTACGACGCTGGAAATTCGGCACCACCATCCGCTCCGCACGGCGGGTGATCGCCGGCAACGCCTTTCTCGCCGCCGGGGCACGACGATACGGCGCCGGTGACATCGAGGTCGTACCGACGCCGGTCGAGCTACCGTCGATGAACGACGCACCCCGTCGCGACGGCCACACCCTGGTGTGGATCGGTCGGCCGGAAAATCTCGTTTATCTGGAGCTGATTCGACCCGCCCTGGTCACCCTGGCGCAACGCCATCACGGCTTGCGATTGCGGATCATCTCGTCGCGATTTCCCGATTGGCCCGATGTCCCGATCGAGCGAGTGCACTGGTCACCCGAAACCGAGCGTAGCGGCTTGCTCAGTGCCGATATCGGCGTCATGCCCCTCACCCACGACAGCTGGGCACAGGGCAAGTGTGCCTTCAAACTGCTGCAATACATGGCGGCCGGTCTGCCTTCGGTGGCGACACCGGTGGGCATGAGCCGCGACGTGGTCATCGATGGCGTCACCGGACGCTGGGCCGGTGACCTCGGCGCTTGGGTGGCGGCGATCGAAGAGCTGTTGACCCACCCCGAACGACGCGCCGCGTGGGGCGCGGCGGCACGCGCCAGCGCCGAGAAACGATGGTCACGACGGGTGATCGCGCCACGGATGGCGGCGGCGATCACCGCCGCAGTGGCCGCCTGATCTCCCGTCCGACCACTTCCCTACCAGCGTCGACACTCGATACGGAGCGACGACACGCTGTCGTCACCGACCCGCGAGCCACGCAGATCCGGATCGTCACGGTTGAGCTCGGTGTAATCGCCCTGGTAGTTGTGGTGCTCGTAGAGCCGCACGAAGCAACCGCGAGGCACCGATACCGAGGTCGCCTGGTCGTTGCCGATACGCGAACCGGAGAGCGACGGCACATCGCCATAGAAGGTCTCCGACGTGCCGGTGAACCCGAGATCCCGATGCAGGGTCACTCCACGATCGCGATCCCAGCCAGGGTCACCACCGTAGCCACCACCCGGTCGACCATCGCACCGAACCCGCAATGACGAGATGCGGTCGTCACCGACCGTCGAGCCACGAAGATCGAAGGCATCGCTGCTCAGCTCGGTGTAGCGACCACGGAAACCCGGATGTTCGTACAAGATGGCGCGACAACCTCGGCTGACCCGCACCGAGGTCACCTGATCGTTGCCGACCCGGTTGTCCCGCAAATCGGGATCGTCGTCGAGAAAAGTCTCCGACGTACCGGTGAGACGAAGATCACGGTACAAGGTCACGCCGCGACGACCGTCGCCTCCCCAATCGCCATCGTCCCAATAGCCGTCGTCCCATGAATCGCTATGACAGCGCACCCGCAACGAGCTGACCCGGTCGTTGCCGATCGAGCGTAGCGTGGAAACATCACCCCTGAATTGCACCGAACGCCCCGAGAAGCGCGAACCCTCGAAAAGGCGCACCTCGCAACCGGGATCGACACGCACCGAAGCGGCCCGATTGTTGAAGCGGTGATACGCCTTATCGGCTAATTAACGACTAAAAAATTAACCGACTCCCTCGAAATCAG
>JBCDBH010000196.1:0-10833 GCA_039184055.1 Acidobacteriota bacterium | reverse complement strand
GGTACGGTCGGCGGCGGCACCGGTTTCGGTACCAGCCGTGAGGCGCTCGCCGTGCTCGACTGCGTCGGCGCGGGCAAAGCGCGCAAGCTCGCCGAAATCCTCACCGCGATGGCACTCGCTGGCGAGCTGTCGATGGCGGCGGCGATCGCCGCGGGCGACATGGTGCAGGCACACGAGAATTACGGTCGCAATCGTCCCGAGGAGAAGAGCCCATGACTCCTGAATCGACCCGTGACAACGGCATGCCCCAGCAGCCGGATGTCGTCATCTGTGGCGGTGGGCTCGCTGGGCTCACCTTGGCTCGTCAGCTGCTGCGCGAAACCGACGTCTCGGTGCTCGTCCTCGACAAACGCAAAGAGCTGCCACCGACTCGACAAAAAGTCGGTGAATCGACCGTGCAGATCGGCGGTTGGTATTTCGGCCGCACGCTCGGCTTGGAAAAAGAGCTCTTCCAACGCCATTTCATGAAATACAACTTGCGCTTTTACTGGCCGACGGCGGGTGATGGCGAAAACGATGGCGCGAGCCGGTTCGAGGACTACAGCCAGGGATATATTCGCAATTTCTCGAATATCCCCTGCTATCAAATCGACCGCAACCTCTTCGAACAACACCTGATCGACGAGCTGCAGGCCGATCCTCGCGCGGCGGTCGTCTTTCCCGTGTCGAAGCTGCAGATCGAGCTCAGCGAGGACGTCGGCAACAACGCCCACGAGGTCACCTACACCGATGCCGAAGGCCAGCATGTCGAGCTACGCCCTCGCTGGGTGGTCGACGCCACCGGTCGCGGCCGGGCGCTGGCGCGTCGTCACGACTGGACGCGCACATCCGAGATCGAGCACGCGGCGTTTTATTGGTGGGTCGAAGGTCTGGTCGACATCGACGAGCTCACCGATCGCGACAAAGAAGACGTGCGGCTCGATCGTGACCGACAACCGCTCGGTCATCTCCCCACCTGGCTCGCCACCAACCATTTCTGCGCCGAAGGCCTGTGGTTCTGGGTCATTCCCTTGCACGGCAAAACCAGCCTGGGATTGGTCTTCGACAAATCAGTGCTCAACCATCGCGATGTCTTCTCGGTCGAAAAAGCGACGCAGTGGGTGTGCGAAACCTTTCCATGCTTCGCACGCGATCTGCCCAACCGTAAGGTGCTCGATTTCGGTGGTCTCTCCAGCTACGCGCACGATTGCGTGCAGACCCTCTCGCCACAGCGCTGGGCGCTCACCGGGGAAGCCGGGCGATTCTCCGACCCGCTCTACAGCCCGGGTAGCGATCTGATCGCGATCTACAACACCTTGATCGTCGACGCGATCCGCGATGACTCACCCGAGCGTTTGCAGCAGATCTGCCCGCTCTCCGAGCAGCTGATGCGCGCCGTGTACCAGGCCTACGTACCGACCTACGACGTCGGCTACGCCCAGCTCGGTGATGCTGAAACCTTCAGCCTCAAATACGTCTGGGAGCTGTCGATCTACTTCGGCTTCTACGTCTTCCCGTTCATCAACCGTCTGTTCACCGACCGGCGGTTCGCGATCGCGTTCTTGCGTCGTTTCGGACGCTTGGGCCCGCTCAACCACGGTATGCAGCGACTGCTGACCGGCTATTTCCACTGGAAGCGTGAGCACCGACAACCGCCCGCCAAGCCGATCTTTTTCGATTTCACCTCGGTGGAGACCTTGGCGCGCGCCGCCGAGTCGTTCTACGACACCGGGGTCGACACCGACGAAGCCAAGAGGATCCTCGACTGTCGTCTCGGCGAGCTCGAAGAATTGGCGCGCTTCTTCGCCGTGCACGTCATCGCCGAGGTGCTCGACGAGCCGGCGATCCGCTCGCATCGTGGCTTTGTCGACGATCTCGATCTGACCACTCTCGACTTCGCACCCGAGCAGTGGGAACGACGCTGGCGCGAGCTCGCCGGTCTGCCGGGTGAAGCCGAATGGAGCATCGATCCGACGGTTCTCGAGGTCTTTCGGGACGCCACAGTCTCCCGGGATGCCGCAATCTCCCAGGAAGCCGCGGCCCGCGAACCGGCGTTGGTATAGCCGTGAATCACGCACCTGGGCTGGAGATGCTCGTCGAGACCAACGCCGTCGAGGGCCAGTGGTCGCTGGGGCAGGTTCCTCCCGACCTCGACGGCACCGCCTATTGGAACGGACCGGCGCGTTTCCAACGGGGTGATCGTCACTATCGGCACTGGCTCGACGGCGACGGCATGATCGTCGCCGTCGACTTTCGAAACGGCCAGGCTCGTCTCACCGCGCGCTACGTGGCGTCCGACAAAGCGGCCGAGGAAGACGTCGCCGACGGCTTTGTCTACCGTGCCTTCGGCACCACCTTCGATGACGACAAGCTGATCCGAGGCATCACAACCGCCTCACCGGTCAACGTCAGCGTCCTGCCCTGGCGGGGCGAGCTTCTCGCCTTCGGGGAGCAAGGCCTGCCCTGGCGTCTCGACGCCGGCACGCTCGAGACTCACGAGCAACACACCTTCGGTGGCCGGCTCAATCCGATCAGCCCGCTCGCCGCGCATCCTCACGTCTGTCCCGACACCGGCCAGCTCTTCGATTTCGGCGTGTCGTTCGCCGCCGCCAGCCCGACCCTGACGCTCTACCGGATCGAGCCCGACGGCACGCTCGGCTTGCGTCGTCGCGTGCCGCTCGACGCGCCGCGATCCAACCACGACTTCGCGCTCGGCCCCCGTCACGCCGCGTTCTATCTCAGCCCCTACGTGCTCGACATGCGGATCATGGCCGACGGCGGCACGCCGATGCAGGCTCTCGGCTGGCGACCCGAGATCGGCGCCAGGCTCTTGGTGCTGCGGCGCGAGGATGGCGAACCGGTCGTGGATCTCACCCTCGATCGCCCCGGCTACGTGCTCCATCTGGTCGGCGCCTACGAGGTCGACGGCGATTTGATGGTCGAGGTCGTCGAGCTCGAACGCCCGGTCTACGACCAGTACTGGCTTCCCGATCTCTTCCCCGACGACCGCCCGGCCACCCTGGTGCGGTTCCGTATCGATCTCGACGCCGCGCGGGTCATCGAGCGTCATGAGCTCCCCTTGGGTGGTCTCGCCGACTTCCCCGCCCTCGATCCCGCCCACGGCCCGGAAGGCGCCGTCTGGTTGCTCGGCATCGGCGAGCGTGCGCCGGGACGCAAATTTTTCGACACCGTGATCATGGCCAACGCCGACCGCGACCGGCTCACGACCTGGACCACCGAGCCCGGTACCTACCTGGCGGGCGAACCCATCTTCGCGCCACGCGTGGGCGGTGGCGTCGTGCTGGTGCCACGCTTCGTACCCGAGAAACGAACGAGCGAATTGCTCGTCTTCGACGCCTATGCCATCGATTCGGGTCCGATCGGTGTTCTCCCGGTCCCCGTGGCCTTGCCGACGAGGTTTCACGGCCAGTGGGCGGAGCGCGGCTAGCCCGCATGTCTCAGCGGGCGACAGCTCGATACATCGGCTCGAGCTCGAGACGAATCGTCGGGTCGAGCTCGGTGGCCCGCGCGAAGAGCGCCGCCGCCTCGGTGGTGTTGTGTGCACCCTCGAGACGTACGAATGCTGCGCGCAACGCCAACGCTCGAGCCCGATCCGGATCATCGGCGAGAATCTCGTCAAGAATCGCCCGACCGCTGCGCGCGGGCTCCTCATCCGAATCCACTGCCCGTCTGGCACGGTCGAGATCGACCGCGGCGAGGGTGAGCTTGGCGACCATCGCCTCACCACCGATCGCCCGTACCGCGGCGAGATCGGCGCGAATCCGATCGAGATCGGCACGCGTCGCGTCGCCTCGACGACTCCGCATCATGGTGATCCTCGCGCTCAGAATGACGTGCTCGGGATCGTGCTCCGCGAGCTCCCGACAACGCTCCGCAACGGTCGCCGCGCGGCTCAACGCAGTCGATGGATCCTCACCACGAGCTTCGCGCCACAGCGCTTCGTACAACCACGCCTCACCACGCGAAGCATAGGGCCCGCCAAGCTTGGGTGAACGTTCGATCCCGGCGGTGAAGGCGCCCCGGGCACGGTCGAGGAACGGAAGTGGATCGCTGCCGCTGCCCGCCTCCCACAGACCTCGAAACACCCAGGTATGTCCGAGGTTGAAATAGGCATACGGGTCTTCGGGAACCCGTTCGAGCGCCGACTCGAGGCTGACGATGGCTTCGTCGAGCAACGGCACGGGATCACCCTGCGCATCGACCGTCGCGGTCGCCGCGGCATGGAGGAGCGCGGCGAGATTGACGTACGCAAAGCCGAGCTCCGGATCGAGCTCGAGCACACGACGCAGAATCTCGATGCCGCGGTTGTAAAGCGGCAGCGAATCCTCGCCGCGAGCCTCGAGAATCTTGGCGTGACGCCAGTGGATGACGCTCGCGCCGAGGTAGGCGTTGAGAAAGTTGGGAGCCAGCTCGATGGCACGCTCCACCTCGTCGCCGGCGCGGATCAACCACGGCTCGGCATCTTCTTTACGCCGCTCCGCTTCTTTCGCCCGTTCGAGCAAGGCCAGATTGAGCAGGTGACGAGCATGCGCGTAGTCCGGATCGAGTGAGACGACCCGCTCGAGACTTTCGATCGCCTCGTCGATCGTCGTGACCGCGTCTTCCCCTCGCGTGGCCAGCGACCGGCCCTTGACCATCTTGGTCGTACCGAGGGCACGCCAGGCTTCGATGGCTCGTGGCTCGATCTCGACGGCACGCTGGCTCAACGCGAGACCACGTTCGAGATCCGGTCCCGGATCCTCGCCTCGAGCGAGATCGGCATGCGCGCGATCACCGAGAATGGTCGCCAGCTCACCGAGCGCGGCCGGCTGATCGGGGCGTGCCACCAAGCTCTTCTCACACGCTTCGATCGCCATGCGGTAGTGCGCTTCGGCGTCGCGCGCGCGGCGTTCGTTGACGTGCAGGGCCTGACTTCGACCGAGCCGACAGAGCGCGAGCCAGGTGTCCGGATCGCTCGAACCCACCTCGGTCGCGCGTCGGTACGCCGTTTCGGCGTGCGAGAAGAAGGCCTCGGCATCGTCGTAGGCGCCACGGTCCTGGGCCGACCACGCACGCTCGAGAGCGGCTCGACCGACGATCAGATGAGCATCGTAGTGCCACGGCAAGCGCTCGACGACCTGGGTCGCGAGCTGCTCGGCCTCATCCCATCGCGACTCGAGCAGGGCGATCCGAGCCGCAACGAGCTCGGTGGCGTCGAGATCGGCGTCACGCCCGCGACGCAGAAGCTCGATCGCCGGCTCACGATAGCGCTCCTCGACCTGGGCGAGACGTGCTTCCCGGGTCGCGCCGTCGGGAATGCGTCGGACCTCGGCGAGACCCGTCTCGTAGCGCGCGGCGAGCGTCCGGCCGAGCGCCACCGCGACCGCCGGTTCGCGAAAGCCACCGTCCCAGGCCGCCTCGAGCTTTTCGGTCGCGGCGTCGATCTCACCGAGCGCCAAATGCCCTTGGCCGAGAGCGTAGAGCCCCGGTCCATGTCCCACCGCGCCGAGCCCGGTCATCTGCGCCTCGATCGACCTCATCCGCTCACGCAAGAGATCGTAGTCGGCTCGTACATCGTGCAAAGGAAGCTGGTGCGCGGCACGCTTGATCCAGGTGAGACTCTCGACGTCACGACCGAAGCGTTCGGCGGCTTCGGCGACGGCGCTGGCTCGAAGCCGCTCGGCAAGCAACGACGACGTCGCCAGACCGAGCAACACCAACGCCACGACGGACATCGCCACGGCGAAGCGATGCTTCTGGATGAAGCGACCGATGCGGTACACCGGCGACGCGCGGCGTGCTTCGATCGGCGCACCATCGAGATACCGTCGCAGATCGTCGGCCAGCGCGCGCGCCGAATCGTAACGACGGCCCGGATCCTTCTCGAGACAT
This sequence comes from Acidobacteriota bacterium, assembly GCA_039184055.1. GTDB lineage: Bacteria > Acidobacteriota > Thermoanaerobaculia > Multivoradales > J023 > JBCDBH01. The sequence continues at coordinate 4,962 of JBCDBH010000196.1, read as the reverse complement.
TTCAGCACGATCGTGTCGAGATCACGCGGCAGGCTCGGCACGAGCCCGCGTGGCGACGGCGCGTCCTCACCGAGCACCTGTCCCATGACCACGACACCGGGACCCACGAAAGGCGTGCGCCCGGTCAACACACGAAAGAGCGTCGCACCGAGGCTGTAGACGTCGGTCCGCCGGTCGAGAGACCCGGTCGCCGAGTGAATCTGCTCCGGTGCCATGTAGTGCGGCGTGCCGAGCGTGGCGCCCGTCCGGGTGAGCCCGCCCCCGGAGAGCTCGCGCGCGATGCCGAAATCCATCACGTGTACCGACATCCCACCATCCGGAGTCTGGCCCACGAGTATGTTCCCGGGCTTGACGTCGCGATGGATCAAGCCGTTGCGATGCGCGGCGTGGAGACCTTCACACGCGGCGATCATCGCGTGCACCTTCTGCTCGAGACCGAGATCGTCGAGCGCCTTGTCGAGGGTTCGACCCTCGATGTACTGCATGGCGATATACGGTCGGCCTTCGATCTCACCGACGTCGTAGACCCGACAGACATGCTCGTGCTCGATCGCCGCCTGGGCGCGCGCTTCCTGCTGGAATCGTCTCTCAGCCGATGCCGAGAGCCCCTTGATCAGCTTGAGCGCCACCCGTCGCTCGAGCTCGGTATCGAACGCCTCGAGCACCAGCCCCATGCCACCCGCGCCGAGAAAGCGTCTGATCTGAAAACGACCCCATTGCAGCGGCAGAGGCGAGGCATCGGACGTCGCGGCATCGAACGCCGGCCCGGAATCGAGAAGCGCGAGCACGAGCTGCACGAGAACCGCGTCGTCCGTGTGCTGCCGCAACACACCGCGACGCTCATCCGCGGGCACATCGACCACCCACTCGACCAAGTCGAAGAACTTCGGTCGACGCGGCTGCACGGGTCGCTCGGCTGCCCGTCCCGCAACCGACGCGTCGTCCAATCGAGTCTTCTTGCGTAGCACCGCCTCGGCCTGCTCGAAGAGATCCGAATCACGCGCAGTGCGCTCCAAATACGTCCGCCACTGCTCGACCGGATAGCGCAACGCCGCCTCGAGCAACTCATTGATCTCGATCTCACGTGATGACACCGCCGACACCGCAGGCTCCTGCACGCTTATTTCCAAACGCAATCGATCGGCCCGAAAGGTCGTTCCAATTGGATTGACTTATTGCCCTCGGATCATATGAGAGATCCGAAACAGACGCCGACGGATCAGAGAAGATGGAGTTGGGCAGCAAATCCTAGGACGACGACCCTGGCTCAGATGTCGGCTACGTAGCTCAGATAGGTACTCGACGGGCGAATCGTAGCCGCGACAATCGTCTGCTGGACATTGAACTCGAGCGCTGGGTTTCCATTCTCGGCGAGCTCACGTCGCGCGATCATCAGACCCGCCCCATAACGTTGGACGAATCCGAGCACCCGTAACGCCTCGGCGAGATTGGGATTGCGATAATCGACCACGCCAGGCTCACCGAAACTCTCGTGAGTCACCGCGCCATAGGGGCCACCTGGGTTGATGATCTCGATTCGATCGTCAAACCAGTAGACCCGCGCCGGTGCATGGGTCGATTCATAGGCGCGGTGTAGCACCGCGTTGCGCACGAGCTGCTGTAGTGCGACGAGAGGATAGAGACTGATACGTCGCTCGACCGTGCCGCTGGTGAAATCGACCGCCGTTCGATTGTGGGCACGGAGCTTGTCGTCGATCCTGTGCAATATCTTGTCGACCCGGCCATCGATCACCTGATCATCAACGACCGGATCGCCAAATTCCTTGCCCGCGACCCGAAGAAATTGAATGTACGCGCCTGGCAAAAAATCGCGCGGCTTCTTTCCGAGCACGAGCACACCGAGCACGGTCGGAGTCGGGTCGGCCGCCGCGACGACCATCTTGGTCGCCGCAAGCCGCTGCTCCAAGGATCGGTCGTTGGCTTCGAGAATCTCCGGCGCGAACGCCTTGGGGAGATACGCCTCGTCGAAAAAACGGAGATCCAAATCGGCCAGGGCCGCCGATGGCATGGATTTGACATCGAACGGCGGACCTGCGAATGCCCCCAGCCCGGTTTTCGTGAAATACGTGATCGGCGACATGATTCACGAATATTCTACGCTTTTTATCACCAAAAAAGAGCCGGGGCGAAACGCCCCGGCAGGGATCACGAGTGGAGGACTCCCTCTACCATCCCCCCGAGCCTAGGCTCGGGGCAGTAGTGTCTAGCGTGTTCAATCCATCTGCTTACGCAGCACGGTCGGGATGTCGTAGTCGTCGACGTTCGACCAATTCGGCCCGTAGCCACCCGGGTCGTCGACGTGGGTGTTGTGGGCGGTGGCGCGACGATAGAACGAGAAGTCGCCCGGATCGGCGGCCGGTTCTTCGACCGGTGCCGGTTCGGGCTCGCGCACCGGCATCCGCTCGGCGACAGCCGGCGGCGGCGCGACCTCGGCCGACCGGGGCTCGCGCGTCCGCACCTCTGGAGCCCGGGTCTCGGGTGCCGCGACCATCGGCTCTTCTCGTTGTGGACGACGATAGATGACCGGCCGTTCGATCTCCGGCATCTCGAGCTCGGGCTGCGCGCTCTGCTCGAAACCGGTGGCGATGACAGTGACCTTCATCTCGTCGGCGAGCTCCTCGTTGATCACCATGCCCGAGATGATGTTGGCGCTCGGATCGACCGCGTCGGAGATGACCTGCGCCGCCTCGGCGACTTCGTGCAGGGTCAGGTCGCGACCACCGGAGATGTTGATCAGCACGCCCTGAGCGCCCTCGATCGACGTCTCCTCGAGCAGCGGCGAGCTGATCGCCCGCTGCGCCGCCTCGAGCGCGCGACTCTCGCCTTTGGCGATACCGGTGCCCATCAAGGCCATACCCATACCGGTCATGATCGTCTTGACGTCGGCGAAGTCGACGTTGATCTCGCCCGGAATGGTGATCAGGTCGCTGATGCCCTGCACCGCCTGACGAAGCACGTCGTCGGCGATCAAGAACGCTTCGGTGAGCGGGGTGCCCCGATCGACGAACGACAACAGCCTCTCGTTGGGGATCGTGATCAGCGTGTCGACCGCGCCCCGGAGCTCTTCGACACCACGGGCCGCCGATTGCTGACGACGACGGCCTTCGAACCCGAAGGGCTTGGTGACCACGGCGACGGTCAAGGCGCCGATTTCAGCCGCCAAGGACGCGATGATCGGCGCCGCGCCAGTGCCGGTGCCGCCACCGAGACCGGCGGTGATGAAGACCATGTCGGCGCCGTCGAGAATCTCGAGAATCCGCTCGGTGTCCTCGAGCGCCGATTTGCGTCCGATCTCGGGATCACCCCCGGCACCCAGACCACGGGTCAGCGTCTGACCGAGCTGGAGCTTGAGGGTCGCCTGCGAGCGTCGCAACGCCTGCAGATCGGTGTTGGCGCCAATGAACTCGATGCCTCGTAGCTTGGCGGCGATCATGCGATCGACGGCGTTGCCACCGCCACCACCGATGCCCACCACCTTGATCTTCGCCGGGGAGTGCGCCGCCTCCTCGAGGGTGATCGGTAGGCCGGACTCTTCCGGCTCGTCAAAAAGGATCATCTCGTGTCTCCCTTCGTTCACAACAAATCTGAGAACACACCACGCAGGGTGCCCATGAGCTGCCGCACGCTCGGCACCCGTCGGCGACGCGATTGTGCTTGATTCTGTTCGGTGGCCAGTCCATAACGCAGGAGGCCGGAGGCGGTCGACCACACCGGGCTCGAAATGACGTCCACCAGCCCGCCGAGTCCGGTGGGCAGGCCGTAACGCACGGTGGCGCCGAAGATCGCCTGACTCATTTCGGCCAAACCGTCGAGCTGGGCGCCGCCACCGGTGAGCACGACGCCGCCACGTAACGCACCGTCGAGGCCATTCTTGTCGAGATCCTCGCGCACCAGGGTCAGGAGCTCGTCGGCACGCGGTTGGAGAATCTGACAGAGCTCGCGCTTGGGCACGACCCGTTTGGCGCCCCCGGCGACCGCCGGCACTTCGACCCCGTCGTCGTCGCTGATCAGCTGTTCGAGACAGCAGCCCTGACGACGTTTGATCTCCTCGGCGGCGTCGAACGGCGTCCGCAGGACCATCGCCAGATCGTTGGTGAAGTGACTGGCGCCGATCGGCGACACCGCGCTGTGCTGGACCTCGCCGTCCTGGAAGAGCGCGTATTGGGTGCCACCGTGACCGATATCGATCAACAGCACGCCGAGCTCACGCTCGTCCGGTGTCAGCACCGCTTCGGCGTTGGCGAGCGGCTCGAAGACCACTTCGACGACTTCGATACCAGCGCGATTGACACAAGTCAGCAGCGTCTTGGTGCGGGTGGTGTTGCCGGTCACCAAATGGACCGCGACCTCGAGTCGGCTACCGAGCATGCCCACCGGCTCGGCGATGCCACCCTGTTCGTCGACGATGAACTCCTGGGGCACGGCGTGCAGGATCTCGCGATCCGACGGCAAGGCCGCCGAGCGTGCCGCCTCCATCACCCGACGCACGTCACCGACCGTGATCTCGCGATCACGTCGTGACACGGTGACCATCGAGCGGGCGTTGACACCGCGCAAATCGGAACCGGCGATGCCGACCCAGGCACGCGCGATCTCGATCCCGGCCATCACTTCGGCCTCTTCGCTCGCCGCCTTGAGGGCCTCGACCGTGGCCTCGACATTGACGATATTGCCCCGTCGACAGCCTTTGTTCGGTGCCTGCCCCTTGCCGACCACCTCGAGCTTGCGATCCTCACCTTTGTGCGCGATCAACACCCGCACGTTGGAGGATCCGATGTCGAGGCCGACTAGGTATTCTTCCGCCAATCCATGACCAATGAAGAAAGAACTCGTCCAGAAATAATAGACTCGAGCAGAAAAAAGAGGATTGCGAAAGGAAGTGGCAACTCAGTAGAAGAAGTGAACAAACTATTAAAACAGTTTCAAGAAACTAAAAAGATG
>JBCDBH010000195.1:0-10864 GCA_039184055.1 Acidobacteriota bacterium | reverse complement strand
GCGCCAGGATGCACAAGAGAACCAAAGACAAGGTGATTCTTCTGATCATGGAGATCCTCCTAATAAAGTAAATGCTGCCTCACGAAAATCAGTTGCCGCAGCCGATACGTGTTCCAAACTAACATGATCAATGTAATCATTGTTTGCTTCGTCACCAACATGAGCCCAGATACGGATTGGGCGGCAGACCACGATTACTCGATGGTAGAGATGTTGATCCGCGTTTTCGTTGGAATGATCGGGGCGAACAGTCTCCCCGGTTGCAACGAGTTGGCAGAGTTTCGGCCCACTCGCGGACCCGCCTACACACCACCCTGTCCCTGTCTCGCGCCGTTCGAGCCCTTCCCATAACCTCTCAGACAATTCGTCCGTATCCTTCTATATCCAATGCTGCACAACTGTGTAGCCTCCGTTTCTTTCACCCTTCGTTGGGAGGCTCGCGTCACGTACGCAAGTCGAGAGGCCGGACTCCTCGTGAGTCCGGCCCGTTTCGTATTGCGCTCAAGCATCCAATCGCCTAGAATCGCAGCCTTTCGCGCGGCGGGGCTCCGATCCGCCGCCACAGATTTCGAGCCGATGTAGCTCAGCGGTAGAGCAGCTGATTCGTAATCAGCAGGTCACCGGTTCAAGTCCGGTCATCGGCTCCATTCCAAAGTCAATTACATCAATGACTTGCCAGCTTCGCCAGGATGCGGCCCGAAGCTGAGTCTGACGTTCCGGTCCCCTAGGGCCCAACCGGCCTGAGGACCTCGATCGAGAAGTCGACTCGCATCAACCCGGTACCCTAATCCCCCAACCGGGTGCGTGGCAGGTCGACCTTCTCGTCAAAGCGACCGCGAGCGGGCAGCTCGAGACACCGATCGTCTGACAGGACGGGGTCAGCATCGTCACCGGTCAAACCATCGAAATCGTAATGGAGTGACGTTACACCCCTCGGAGGGTGGTATCGACCCCTGATCGGTTGTCCGCGGGTCGCGATTTGGACAGATTTGATAATCATGAGAATGCGTCGGTGCGCATCGCGACGGTGCGCCAGACGGTTGGGAGGTTTCGATGCGATTGGGGCTGGTGGCGGTCGTGCCGTGTTCACCTCACCCGAGGGCGACGTCTTGGAGCAACTCGTGAACCGTCTTTTGTTTCTCTCGTTTGCTGTTCATCTGGCGATCTCGGCGGCAGCGGCTTCACTCTCCGCCGGCTCTGTGCCACAGAACGAGATCAACGGCGAGGTGCGTGATCGCCTCACCGGTGCGCCGATCGTCGGCGCCGAGGTGTGGGCGCGGGACGAGCCGGAGCGTGGGGTGCGGACGGACGACGAAGGGCGTTATCGCCTCGAGGTCCATGGCACGGTGCTGATGGCCCGCGCCGAAGGCTATTTCCAAGAGCGTCGCGTGATCCACGATCGTGAAGAACACCGGGGGCCACGCTTCGAGCTTGATCGCTCGGTGCCGTTCAAAGGGCGGGTCGTCGATGTGGATGACGCGCCGATCGAAGGTGTCCACGTCGAGCTCGAGAGTCTTCGACCGCTTCGGGGCTGGCAGCGGGATCGTAACGGCGGCTCGGCGGTAAGCGCGGCCGACGGGACGTTTACGGTCGCGGCGGTACGCCCCGCGATCCCCCACGAGGCGACGTTTTCGCACGACGCCTACGTGCGTCACGAAACACGACTCGTGACACCGCGGCCCGGCGAGCAGCCCGTCTACGAGGCCCGGTTGGAGACGGGTTGCGCGGGGCAGGGTCGGGTGGTCGACGACACGGGTCGACCGATCGTCGATGCCGAGGTTCTCCTCACCGGCGAGCCCGATGTCACCACCCCGATGGTCTCGACCCACTTCACTCGCTCTCCGCGACACCATCGACGCGCCATGACACGCGACGACGGCGTCTTCGCGATCGGTGGGTTGTCGAATGGGAGCTGGACCCTCGGCGTGTCCGCGGACGGTTACGCACAGCCACCTCTCGAACGGATTCGGGTGCTCACCAACTGCACGCCTATCGATTTCGGCATCGTCGAACTGGCCCGGGCCATCTCGCTGGAGGGTTGGGTGTTCGACATCGAGGGCACACCGCTCGCGGGCGCCACCGCGCAGATCTTCGGTGGTCCCGAAACGAAGCCGATCACCGCGACGACCGACGACGCTGGTCGGTTCGAGCTCGACGGGCTCGGTGCGGGGCGTCGCTATCACCTCGACGTCGGTCGTGAGGGCTTTCGGTCGGCCAATGCCCAGGCGGTGGTGCCGCCGCTCGACCACCCGCTCGAGATCACCCTGCAACGCAACGGTGGTCTCGCCGGTCGGGTGATCGACGACGACGGGCGCGCCGTGTCCGACTTCATCGTCCGCTTCGAGACGTCTGAGGGCAACTTCAGTGGCAGCACCCACTACGTCGACGACGACGGTCGTTTTTCCCGTGATGACCTGCCGACCGGGAGCTACCGGCTCGAGATCGAAGCCCGTGGTTGGCGACCGACGATCCTCGAAGGCGTGATGGTCGACGAAGGACGGACCACCAAAGGCATCGAGGTGATGATGCATCGTGGCATCACCGTCACCGGCGTGCTCACCGATCCCGACGGCGTGCCGCTCGCGGGTGCCCAGGTGTTCGCGCTGCGGGGTCGTCGTCTCGTGCCCTCGGAAACCACCACGAGCGACGGCCACTTCCGCATCGACGGCATCGATGACCCGAAGGTGCTGCTGTCCGCCCTGCATCCCGACCATCTGCACACTCGACAGCGTTTCATGCTCGAAACCGACGTGCCGAACCACGTCATCTTCACGATGGATCGTGGCTATCGGGTCTCTGGCGTCGTGCTCGATCTAGAGGCGCAGCCGGTCAAGGGCGCGATGATCGGCCTGGTCACACCCACGCCCGAAGCGATCCTCGAGCTCGGTCCACCGTCGACCGCCGATGGCACATTCGACCTCGGATACCGTGCCGCCGGGTCGTATCGGCTCGAAGCCAAGCGGATGAACGGTGCGCTGATCGACAGCTTCGACATCGTGCTCGACCGCAACCTGGATCTGGTGATTCGTGCCGACGTGGTCACGAACGGTTCGCTTCGCGGGGTTGTACGCGGCGTCGACCGTCTCGCCGACGTGGTGCTGACAGTCGGTTTGCTGAGCAACTCCATGGCCGGCAAGCAAACCCGTGTCGCCTCGAACGGTCGTTTTCATATCGGAGATCTCGAGCCCGGCGAGTGGTTGGTGGCGGTGAGTCACACCTCGAGCGACGCCCGTCACAGCGAGAGCATCGTCATCTCGCCAGACACCGAAACCTGGATCGAAATCGAGCTTCAGCCGTAAACACTAGTGATGCGGCGTTTCCTCCTCGCTTCCCTCGTTCTCATCTTTCTCGGTTCGCATGCGGTGACACCGCTTGGTGCCGTCACCACCAGTCTCGATGGGCGGATTCTGCTTCGATTCGCCGAGCTGATCAGCACCCAGCGCGGGCTGGGTGTCGTCGTCGACGAAGATGGCGTCCCTCTTGCCGACGCGCGAGTCGTGGTCAGCGCGACCCCGGTGAGCGGCAGCCCGTTCGGACCCCGCGCCGCACCCCCGACGCTCGCGGCACAGACCATGAGCAACGGTGTCTATGTCATCGAAGACCTGGTCGCGGGCTCGTGGGATCTCACCGTTTCACGTGCCGGCTACGCTCCGATCACGGTTCGTGGTCTCGAGGTCGACGACGCGCGGCTGACCGACCTCGGGGTCGTCACTCTGTCGCCGGGGGTACGGATCACCGGTCGTGTGGTCGACGATACCGGTCTACCGGTTCCCGGTGCGGTGGTGTACGGCAATCAAGATCTCCTGTCGGTCAGCGGTCGAGTCGACAGTGCGCCCGCCGAGGCGACCAGTGACGACGCGGGTCAATTCGTAGTCGCCGATCTCGAGCCGGGTCGCACGCATTGGTTCAGCGTCAAGGCCGAAGGCTTCACCGACACCATGCTCACCGGGCTGGTGCCACCGCTCGATGAACCCGTGCTCGTCACCCTCGACCGGCTCGGTGGTCTGCGTGGCCAGGTGCTCGACGACGCGGGTGAACCGGTGACCGGCTACACGGTGAGCGCACGGCGTGAAGTCGAGGCCAACGAGCGGGTCGAAGTCGACGACCCCGAAGGACGTTACCAGCTCAGCGGGCTCACCCCCGGGAGCCACCGTGTGTCGGTCCAGGCGGAGGGTTTTCTCGATGCCGTGCTCACCGACGTCGTGGTGCAGACCGGGGTCGTCACGGCCGACGTGGACCTCACCCTGCGTCGTGGCGCCGTCGTCGTCGGGCGGGTCACCGACGAGGCCGAGAAGCCGATCGCCGGTGCCAGAGTCGGGGTCGAGATCACCGATGCCATCCGTGCTACCTGGGGCGGCGGCTCAGCCGCCATCACCGATGACGAGGGCAACTATCGTCTCGATGGCGTCGAACCCGGGCGCCGGATGCTGAACGTCTTCGCCATGCGTTATCTGTCGTCTCGTCACGAGCTCGAGGTGCAGGTCGACGAAGACAACGTCCTCGACGTCGAATTGCGTCGTGGCTTCACGCTCGCGGGTCGTGTGCTCGAGGCCGACGGCACCCCGGCCACCGGCGCGCGGGTCGACCTCGCGCCCCCGGGGGATCGTCATGGCACGGTCGAGCGCACCGACGACGACGGTCGTTTTCGCGCCGTCAACCTCGCCGCCGGGGCCTACCAGCTGCGGGCGACCGGGGCCTCCGGGTCGCAGGGTGATCTGCCCGAGCCGTTGAGGCTCGAGGCCGATCTCGACGGCGCCGAGATCGTTCTCGAAGACGTCGCGGCCCGCGTGCTCGGGGTCGTCCGTGGCGTCACTGGCGACGATACGAGCCGTGTCTTCGTTTACGCCATCGACGAGGTCAGCGTGCAATTCCTCGAGGGCAAGGTCGACTACCAGGGCGCTTTTCGTTTCGACGGGCTGGCCCCCGGCGTGTGGCAGATCACCGCCAGACACCCGACCAGTCAGGCCACCGACGTCGTCACCCTCGAGCTCGGTCCCCGTGACGAGCGACGTGTCGAGCTCGATCTGGACCTTCCCGTCGAGGGTGCGCTCACCGGCCACGTGCATCGTGATGGTCGCCCGGTGGCGCGCGCCACCGTCATAGCCAGCGGCATCGACGTGGTGGCACGGCATCATGCGAACAGCGACCTCGACGGCCGGTTCGAGGTCCTCGGCGTGGTTCCGGGCGTCTACGAGATTCGCGTCGTCGACGATCGTGGTGGCGTGTGGCACGAGCGGTTGCGGCTCGACGGCGATGAAGAGCTCGACGTCGGTCTCGAAGCGACCCGGCTCACCGGCACGGTGCGTGATGTCGACGGTGAGCCCGTGGTGGGTGCCGTCGTGGTCCACGAGCCCGTCGGTGGATTCGTCGACCACTCGACCCGCAGCGCCAGTGACGATCGTGGGCGCTACGCGCTGCGTGGCGTGCCGACTGGCGCGGCGACCCTTCGCATCGAGAAAAAAGGCTACGCCACCCATCGCGAGGAGGTCGACCTGAGCGCTGACGATGAAGTCGACATCGTGCTCGGACCGAGCACCGCGCTGCGGCTGCGGGTGGCACGGGTCGACGGCGGACGGGTCGACGCGGTGCACGGCACCGTGCTCGACTCGGCGGGGCGTCTCGTCACGACGAGCGTGTGGACCACCACTGCAAACGGTGAGGCCGTGCTCGACAGGCTCGACGCGGGAATCTACACCCTGCTGCTCCATTCCGGCGGCAGCGGCGTCATCGAGGCCAAAGTCAGCGTTCCTCGTCGGCCGCTCGACGTCGTCTTGCCTGCCGGAGGCGTCGTCGGCGTGAGGGTCCCCGCGCTTGCCGACGATCTGAGCACCCAGGCGACGCTCGAGCTCACCTCGTCACTCGGACGTCCCTTTCGTACCTCCGCGGTCACCGAAACGCCGATCTTCGTCGGTCGAGTCGTGGTGCGAAACGTGCCTGCCGGTACCTGGAACGTCACCGTCCGTGCCGCCGATCAGACATGGCGGGGTCAGGCGGTTGTGACGGGCGGGGGCATCACTGAGATCGTGCTGGAATGATGACTCCAGCATGGCTGACATGGAGCTCGGGCGAAGATCGTGTCTGATTCGTAATCAGCAGGTCACCGGCTGCGGATACTCGAGCCCTTGCAGTAACGCTTACGTCGAAATCAGATGCTCTGGGATCGGATAGACATTACGGTAAATCCCCCTTCCCGTGATTCGAATGAGGGCTGCATCGATGGCGATAGGGGGCAGGGACCTGGCACGGTGTGACGGCGCACGGGCTGCTTATCCGTTTCTCTGTCCACCCATTCTCCACATCGGCCGGTTACGTTGACAGGCTCGATTCAGGATTGCAGGATCGGGAGTCGACCCTGAGTCACACGGGCGTTTTGCCCGTGGTCGTGGTGATCGACGAGGAGGAAAGAAGGATGCGTTCGACCCGGCTACTCTTGGTTCCGCTGCTGCTTTGTCTGATGGGCTGCCAGGACTTTTTCGACAAGCAGGCGAGTGAGGATCGACTCCACAACATCTTGGTCAATATGGACGCGCGCAACCCTGGGCCCGACCAGCAGGTGGCGGCTTCGATGTGGTACAACGGCACGTACTTCGCCGGTGGTTGGGAGATGGACAACGCGATCACGGGATTCGATCGCTGGCGTCAGCGCGGCAAGATTTACCCGAGCCTGGACACGTTCGAGATCCTCAAGGGAGAGGTGATCACCCAGGAGCCCTACAAGGTCGAGTGGACGGCGCGAATCAACGGCAAGATCCGCAAGATCATCGTCACGCAAGGTCAGCCAGTCGAATGGCTGAAAGACAAGCGGTTGACGCCAGCCGAGCGTCTCAAGGCGTTCCCGCGCTAGTTGGAGGCGATCTCAGGCCGTGGCCTCGAGCTGCGGCTGGACTTTGCCCATCGATACGCTCACCAATTTGGACACGCCGCGCTCTTCCATAGTGACGCCATAGAGGGTATCGGCGATCTCCATGGTGAGCTTGTTGTGGGTGATGACGAGAAATTGCGTATCGCGGGCCATTTCTTGTAGCACGCTGGCGTAGCGCAGCACGTTGACGTCGTCGAGCGGAGCATCGACCTCGTCGAGGATGCAGAAGGGCGACGGCCGAGTCGAGAAGAGCGCGAAGAGCAGCGCGATCGCGGTGAGCGCTTTTTCACCACCCGAGAGCAGCATGAGGTTCTGTGGCCGCTTACCGGGCGGGCGGGCGATGATCTCGATACCGGTTTCGAGCAGGTCGTCTTCGTCGAGCAGACGCATTTCGGCTTCCCCACCACGGAAGAGACGGGAGAAGGTCTCACCGAACACTCGGTTGACGATCGCGAAGGTCTCACGGAAGCGCTCGCTCGAGGCTTCGTTGATCTCGCGAATGGTGCGTTTGAGACGCTCGACGCTCTGGGTGACGTCGTCGCGTTGCGCAGCGAGGAAGTGGTGACGCTCGTATTGCTCGTCGTATTCCTGAGCGGCGAGCACGTTGACCGGCCCGAGCCGTTCGAGCACCGCCTTGTGCTCGGCGAGCAGCGCTTCCCATTCGGCGAGGGTCGCGGCGTCGACCTCGGGGAGCTCGATCGGCTCTTCGACCGTCGGCTCGGCTTCGACCTCGACTTCTGTCTCGACCTCGGCCTCTGCGACCGCAGCCTCGGCCGTCTCGTCTTCAGCGGTGGCAGCCGGCGTATCGTCGACCTCGACCACCGGCTCGACGACCTCGACCAAAGCCTTGGGCTCGGGCGCTCCGGGGAGCAACCGCCCAAAAGCCTCGTGGTACTGCACCGCGAGGTGCTCGGCGTCCTGCCGCTGACTGGCACGGTCGACACGCAGCGCCTCGAGCTCGTTGCGAAGCTCGTCACGCACAGCGCGTACTTCCTGCACACGCTCGTCGACGATCCGCAGCTCGTCACGCTGCTGATCGAGCTTGCTTTGTTCGGCCAACACCGCTTCCTGGGCCGTGGCACGGGCTTCGAGAGCGGTCTGAAGCTCTTCCTCGGCGGTGACAATCTGGTGCCCGAGCTCGTCGCGACGTTTTTCGAGGTTCTCGCGTTCGCGAGACCACTCTTCGAGACGCTGCTCGGCGGCCCGAACCTGCCGCGCCAACCGCGTGCCTTCTTGATTGTGACTCGTCAGCCGTTCTTCGAGGAGGTTGAGCTGACCACGCCGACCCGCGCTCTCCTCACGTAGCCGTTCCCGCTCTTCCTTGGCGGTCGCGACCCGGCGCTGGGCGGAATCGAGAGCTTCTTCACAGGCCTTGTGATCACCTGTCGCTTTGTCGACCGCACCGCTCAGCTGGTCGACGGCATCGTCGGCGGCGGTCGCTTCGCGAGCGATCTCGTCTTGCTCTTCGGCCACGGTATGGTGCTGCTTTTGGATCTTGTCGCGCCGCGCGACCGCATCGTGACGACGAGCCCCGGCCACCGCGATCTCACGCTTGAGCTCGGCCTTTTGCTCGTCGAGCTTCTGGATGCTGGCGGCGACCCCAGACCGTTCCTCGACCAGCTTGCGAAGGGTCGCGGTCAACTGCTCGCGTTCCGTCCGATACTCGGGAATCGCGGTATCGATCTCGGCCAGCTCACGCTCACGAGCCAACACACCCGGAGCCGCCGCGTCGCTCTGCACCCGCAGGGCGCCACCGAGCGTCCACAAGCGCTCGCGGGTGATGAACGCGACACCAGGATGCGCCGCCGCCAAACGCGCGGCGTCGGCCGGCTCGGCCACCAAATACGCTGGCGGCAGGGCCCCCGCGAGAGCGACGGGAATCTCGAGCGCGGTCGCCAAGGAGCTTTCGATCGCGGGATCGTCGACCACGGTGGGCGCGGGCGCATCGGCGAGCGGACGCAGAAACACACCCGAGACGTTTTCGGCCGACAACGCTTTCGCCAACACGAGCGGGTCGGTGTCATCGGTGACCAAGACCGCGTCGGTGAGCTCACCGAGGTAGTGGTCGACGCCACGCTCCCAACCCGCAGCGACGCGCAGCTCATCGGCGAGAAAGCGTGGCTCGTCGATACCGATCGCGGCGAGCGCGGCGAGCAGGGCCTGACGTCGCTCGACGTGACGTTCCGAAAGCTCGACCAGGATCTGCCGACGCTGCCGCAGACCGCTGAGCTCCGAATCGATGTGCCGCCCCCGCTCGGTGAGCTCACGCTCGCGTTCGAGCAGACCGGTGAGGATCTCGGTGTGGGTGGCGTGAGCGTCTCGCGCCTCGCCGAGCTTGGTTTCGGCGGCGGTGCGCTTGGCGTCCGCGGTCTCGACCACGGTTTGCGCCTCGGCGAGCTGTCGATCGAGACGTTCGCGTTCTTCGGCGAGAAAGCGCTGACGCATCGTACGCTTCTCGATCTCGACTTGATGACGCTGCAGGTCACCCTTGCGACGATTGACTTCGGCCAGCGACGTCATCAGGTCGCGGCGGGCGGTGGCGACCCCGTTCTCGGCCTCACGTACGGCCTTTTGCGCTGAGGCGATGTGCTCTTCGTCGTCCGCAACGACCTGTGCGGCGCGATCGCGTTCGGTCACGAGCTCCACCGTGCGCTCGTCGAGCACACCGCTGGAGCTACGCAAGGTATCGATCTCCTCGGCACGCTCGGAAGCCTGCCGCGTGCCGCGCTCGAGCCGTTCACCGAGCTCGGTGAGATTGCGCCGCGCGCCTTTCAGGAATTCTTGACGGCCTTCGATGCGTGCCGCCAGGGTGCTCTGCTCTTCGTGCCGACGCGCCAAGGCGCGCGATCGTTGATCGAGCGCCTCGCGCCCTTCGGTGAGCACCGCTTCGTCACGAGTCGATGCGGCGGTGAGCTCGGCGTCACGCTCGGTGGCGGCGTCGATCCGCGTCTCGAGCCCCTGAAGCCGATCACGCAGCAACACCCAGCGCCCGCGCAGCACCTGATCGAGCAACTCACGAAATTCGGCTTCCTTGGCCTGGTAGCGCCGCGCCGCGTTGGCTTGACGTTTGAGCGAGCGGAGGGCCCGCTGAACTTCACCGACCACGTCTTCGAGTCGTAGGAGGTTCGCGGTGGCTTCCTCGAGCTTCACTTCGGCGACGCGTTTACGCGCCTTGTAGCGGGTGATGCCGGCCGCCTCTTCGAGGAGCTTGCGACGCTCCTGAGGCTTGCCCGACAGAATGAGGCCGATCTTCCCCTGCTCGATCACCGAATACGCACGGATACCGAGCCCGGTGTCCATGAGCAGGTCTTTGATCTCCTTGAGCGGCACCCGTTTGCCGTTGAGACGATATTGGCTGCCGCCGTCCCGGAAGACCCGACGGCTGATCTCGACCTTGCCGTCCACCGCGCGATCGAAGTCGCCACCCGCGCGCAGCACGAGTCGAACCTCGGCCAGGCCGAGCGGCTTGCGGGTTTCCGAGCCGCTGAAGATGACATCTTGCATCTTGGCGCCACGCAACGATTTGGCGCTCTGCTCACCGAGCACCCAGGTGATGGCGTCGGAGAGGTTGCTCTTGCCACAGCCGTTCGGGCCGACGATCGCGGTAATGCCATCGGCGATCCGCAGCTCGGCGGGCTCGGGGAAGGACTTGAAGCCGGAAATCAGTACGCGGTCGAGAGTCAGCATGTGGCGCGGGAGAATAGCAAAGGACCCCATGGACCACAAGCCCATGGGGTCGATTCTCTACGTACCCCTAGATCTGGTAGCTGAACCTAGAAGCGCAAGGACACTCGGAAATCGAAGTACGGTCCGTGATCACCGAAGTAACCGTCCGCGATGTACTTGCCCTCACAGTAGGCGAAGGGCCGGAACTCGACGCCCCATTCGTGGTACACCGGGAAGCGATACACCGTGTAGTAGCGCCCGCGGTGTCGGTCTACGGTTCCTCATCGGCCTACGATCCCTACTACTGGGGTGAGGTCTACGATCCCTACCGCGGGC